>NZ_JBVHPJ010000005.1:0-438137 GCF_055567995.1 Streptomyces sp. NPDC026246
CCCGCGGAGCGGGTACCACATCGCTGCGCGATGTGCAAGCGAACCCCCGCGCTGCGCGCGGGGGTTGCGCTCCCGCTCCGCGTGAGCGCTGGCGGGTGCCTGCGCCACCCGCACACCGGGCCTGCTGCGCAGGCCCGGTGACGGTCCGTCCGCTGCGCTCCCGGACCGGCGGGACTTTGTCCCGCTGTCAGGCTTCCGCTGCGCTCCAGCCTGCCTGCGGGAGCGCTGCGCTCTCCCGCCTGGCGGTCCTTCCGGCTGCGCCTTCAGGACCTTGAGACCCGCTGTCGCGGGCCGGGCTGCCTGCAAAGGCGGGTTGCTTGCTGATGTGTGATGTCAAGGTAGTCGTTCTTGCTCCCTTCTTGAGGTGATGCACATGTAGTGTTGGCGGAAACAGGTGACATCCTCAGCCGCTCGATGCGGGCTCGGATGCTCACGCTTCCGGGAACGGCTTTAGGCGCAATGTGGAGTACTCAGGATGTGGCGCGGGATCAGGTCCGGCGTCAAGCGGATGGGTGATGTTGCCCGCTGTTTCGAATAAGGTTGCGGAGGCCGCTGTCTGTGAGCGGGAAGCTGCTGAGCGTTTGAGGGGGAACGGTTCCTTCTACGCCTTCGATGCGGACAGGGAGCGGCTGGCTGTCATGTGGTTGGTCAGCACGCGGAGTGGCGGCGTGTCAGGGACTTGATGGTGGCGACCGGTTGGAGTGTGTACGAGCCGGGGCTGGATGCTCAGGGTTCGGTGTGGGCTCGTGAGCGTGAGGAGCGGTCTGCTGGTCAGGCTTCTTCGGTGGGATGGAGGGGTGGGGAGGTGGATGAGTTGCGGGTGGAGGTGTGGTTGTCCGCGGCGTCCGGCCGGCTGGTGCGCATGGTGGCCGACCGTTCGGGGCTGCGCTCCTCTGAGGTGTTGGCGCAGCTTGCTGAGCGAATAGTCGTGAACGAGGACGGTACGGTTTTCGTGCCGCCTTTCACGCTGTCCCTGTGAAATTTTGTGAAGTGAGCCTGCAAGAAGGCGGCGAGGGGGGCCATGGAAATGCTGGGTATTGAGCTTCGGGAACACCAGGTGCATCAGCGATCGGCATTTCGCAGGTGGGTAGGATTTCCTGCAAGATCAGATGTGCCCGCGCAGGGTGCCCGGGGGACGATCGTGTCCGCGACAGGCTCGGGCAAAACCATCACAGCTGCCGCGTGCGCGCTGGAGTCGTTCGCAGACGGCCGGATCCTCGTGACCGTGCCCACCCTGGACCTGCTCGTGCAGACCGCCCAGGCGTGGCGCCTGGTGGGCCACCGGGCGTTGATGGTCGCGGTGTGCTCGCTGGAGAACGACCCGGTGCTGAAGGAGCTGGGGGTGCGGACCACGACCAACCCGATCCAGCTCGCCCTGTGGGCCGGGTCCGGGCCCGTGGTCGTGTTCGCCACCTACGCCTCCCTGGTGGACCGCGAGGACATCGACGCACCCGAAGGCCAGCGCAAGGTCCGCGGACCGCTGGAGGCCGCTCTGGCAGGCGGGCAGCGGCTCTACGGCCAGCGCATGGCCGGCTTCGACCTCGCGATCGTGGACGAGGCCCACGCAACCGCCGGAGATCTTGGTCGTCCGTGGGCGGCGATCCACGACAACCAGCGGATCCCGGCGGACTACCGGCTCTACCTCACCGCGACCCCGCGCATCCTCGCCGCGCCCCGGCCCCAGAAGGGCTCCGGCGGCCAGGAGGTGGAGCTCGCGACCATGGCCGACGATCCGAACGGGACCTACGGCGCGTGGATCGCCGAGCTGGGCCTGTCGGAGGCGATCGAGCGGAAGATCCTCGCCGGGTTCGAAATCGACGTCCTCGAGATCCGCGACCCCTCCCCCGTCCTCGGGGAGTCCGAAGAGGCGCGGCGCGGCCGGCGCCTGGCGCTCCTGCAGACCGCGCTCCTGGAACACGCCGCCGCCTACAACCTCCGTACGGTCATGACCTTCCACCAGAAGGTCGAAGAAGCCGCCGCGTTCGCCGAGAAACTGCCGGAGACCGCTGCCGCGCTCTACGCAGCCGAGGTCTCCGCTGAGGACTTGGCCGCCGCCGACAGGCTGGCGAGGTCCTCCATCGATGCGCAGTTCTACGAGCTGGACGCCGGCCGCCACGTACTCCCGGACCGGGTGTGGTCGGCGTGGCTGTGCGGCGACCACCTCGTCACCGAGCGACGCGAAGTGCTGAGGCAGTTCGCCAACGGGATTGACGCAGCCGGGCGCCGGGTCTACCGCGCGTTCCTCGCCAGCTGCCGGGTGCTCGGGGAGGGCGTAGACATCACCGGCGAGCGGGGCGTGGAAGCGATCTGCTTCGCCGACACCCGCGGCTCGCAGGTGGAGATCGTGCAGAACATCGGCCGCGCGCTCAGGCTCAACAAAGACGGCAGCACGAAGGTCGCCAGGATCATCGTGCCGGTGTTCCTGGAGCCCGGCGAGGACCCGACCGACATGGTCGCCTCCACGAGCTTCAAGCCGCTCGTAGCGGTCCTCCAGGGCCTGCGCTCGCATGACGAGCGCCTGGTCGAGCAGCTCGCCTCCCGCGCCCTCACCCACGGCAAGCGCAAGCTCCACCTCCAGCGCGACGAACAGGGGCGGATCGTCGGGGCTGGCGGCGAGAGCGACGGTCAGCACCAGGAGGACGACGACACTGAGACCGCCGCCGAAGCGGCCCTGCTGCACTTTTCCAGCCCGCGCGACGCAGCCACGATCGCGGCGTTCCTGCGCACCAGGGTGTACCGGCCGGAGTCCCTGGTGTGGCTGGAGGGCTACCAGGCCCTGCTCCGCTGGCGGAAGGAGAACGAGATCACCGGCCTCTACGCCGTCCCGTACGACGTCGAGACCGAGGTCGGCGTCACCAAGGACTTCCCCCTCGGGCGGTGGGTCCACCAGCAGCGCAAGGCGCTGCGGGCCGGCGAGCTGGAGGACCGGCGCAAGGTCCTCCTGGACGCGCCGGAGGCCGGGATGGTCTGGGAACCGGGTGAGGAGGCGTGGGAGGTCAAGCTCGCCACGCTGCGGTCGTACCACCGGGCCACCGGGCACCTCGCTCCGCGTCAGGACGCGGTGTGGGGCGAGGGCGAGGCGATGGTGCCCGTCGGGCAGCACATGGCCAACCTCCGCCGCAAGGGCGGCCTCGGGAAGAACCCGGACCGGGCGGAGAAGCGCGCGAAGCAGCTCGCCGCGATCGACCCGGACTGGAACTGCCCCTGGCCCCTGGACTGGCAACGCCACTGCCGGGTGCTCGCAGAGCTCGTCGACGCCGACGGCCACCTGCCCGACATCGCACCCGGCGTCACCTTCGACGGCGATGACATCGGCCGGTGGCTCCAGCGGCAGAAGAACCCAGGCACCTGGACACAGCTCCTCCCCGAACAGCAGCAGCGACTGGCCAAGCTCGGCGTGACGCCTGCCGAGCGGGCCGCCCTAGCTCCGGCCCCGGCGGCCAGTCGCGGGGCGAAGGGGCCGAGCAAGGCGCAGCAGGCGTTCCAGCGGGGCCTGGCGGCCCTCGCGCAGTGGGTCGAGCGGGAAGGCGTGGACCGGCCCGTACCACGCGGCCACAGCGAGGAGCTCGCCGTCGACGGGGAGGAACCAGTGATCGTGAAGCTGGGCGTATGGGTCTCCAATACGAAATCCAGGAGGGACCGGCTGGACAGCGACCAGCTGCAGGCCCTCCGGAACCTAGGAGTCCAGTAGGCAGGAAGCGTACGGAAGACGTACGAAAGACGTGCCTTTCGCGTAACTCCCCGGTCTGAGCCTCCAGGCCCACCCCCGAAGCCGCCGCCACGCTCGCGGCAGCCCCGCCAGACGGCGAAACCGCTCACCCAGCGCGCAAGGGGGCTGTGGTCTATCGCCGGAAGCCTCGTCGAGGGTCCCTGGTGCTGCGGTTCATCGAACGGGTCGAACCAGGCGGCCTCCCGAAGGTCGCCCACGCCCATGAACTGGTTTGCGGGGTGATCTGGGTCCTCGATGCCGGTGAACTTGGAGTGGAAGAGCATCAGGACGCCGTGGTCTTGGAACAGCAGGTCGGAGCAGCTGTCCCAGCTGTAATCGTCCTCGTGCTCCGGGAGGCTGCTGTGGTTGTCCTCTGCGGGGCGGTCCTCCAGGTAGATCGGTGCGTCCTCGATGGCCAGGTGCAGGGCCATCTCCTCCGCAGTGCAGGTGGGGTTGGGCCAGTTTCCCTTAGCGAGGTCGGCGGCCAGGTCGTCAAAGGCGCGCGCCATCCGCCGTCGCCAACGGTGGTCGGCTGTCCAGGTGAGCGGGGGCAGTCGGTCGAAGACCTGCCACATTGCGGAGTCAGCGTCTGGCAGGAACTGGTCTCCCAGACGCTGCGCGTCGTCGTAAGCCTGGTCCGCGAGGACGACCAGTGCTGTGTGGAGCAGGTCGGCGGTACGGGGGGCGGGCCGGGCTGGTGTGGTCAGCGCGGCCAGGGAAGCTGGAGTGCGCCAGTCGGCAGGGGGTGCGGCGGGCGGGACGACGTCCGGCAGCGCGAGCTGCGACAATCCGGCGTCGGTACTCTGAGCAAGTTCGGCCTCCGCCTGCGCGGCGGTCAGCGCGCCGAGCTGCCGAGGGGGCTCGGCCTGGGTGACGGCGGCGTAGCGCTGTCGCTGAGAAGCTTCGAGGTCCTTCTTCAGGCGGCGGCTGCGGGCGGCCCGTGCCCTTCGGACGGCGCGGAGCTGTTCCTCGGTGGCCTGGTCGGCTAGGTCCGCGGGGCCGAGGTAGCGGCCGGTGGCGGCGTGGTAGACCTCGATGCGGTGGTCGTGGTGGGGCATGAAGCGGATACGGACCTGGATCCCGGCCTGGCCGGTCATCCACGGCCCCACGTAGTCGCGTCTGCGGAAGCGGATGCCGCGGGTGGTCAGGGTGCGGGTGCCGGCGTCCTCCAGGGTGAACGTCCACAGATCCGCGGCCGGCACGTCCCGCAGCGGGGTGGGATCGTCCTGCCACGCCTGAAGCGGAGTCTTGCCCCGCAACGGCGCCGGACGGTGATCGGTGTTCCACCAGAGCGTCCAGGCCAGCAGCTGGGTGGTGAAGTCCTCGAAGCCCAGTAGCACTTCGTCCTTCGGACGAGAGGAGCGTTTGCCAGGGCGCGGCTGGCGGGCCTAGCCGGGCAGCGCGGCCAGGAACATGCTCTCCACCGCCCGGTTCAGGCCTTCCACGGTGCCCTTGAGGTGGGGGGTGTAGGCAGGCAGGTCCTCCACCGTCACGTCCAGGAGATCGAACACGGCGGTCACCGTCCTCGACAGGAAGTCCTTGCCGCGGTCCACCCGCACCTTCTCGGGCAGACCACCGAACGGACCGTAGGGGTCCTCGCGCAGGACCGCGGAGCGCAGCGCGGCCAGCACCGACTCCCTCGACGGATGCACCGGTGTCACCGCGACGCCGGTGATCGCGTTCGTGGCGCAGTCGGTGAACCAGGTGATCCACGGCCTGCGAGCCTTGCCATCGACATCGACCAGCACCGGCACCTGGACGTGGTCCGTCTCCCACACCTGATTGCGCCAGCCCCGCGGCCGGGCCAGGAACACATCATGCTTGCGCGCCGCCCGCTCCCCACCCGCGAGCCCCGCCCGCTCCCCCGGCGTCAGATCCCGCTGGATCGCCCGGTGCAGCGTCGGGATCGACGGAGGCGGCTCCCCCTCGCCCCTGGCCGCCCGAGCGATCAGCTCGCGATGCACCGCCGCGACGTTGCCCTTCCACAAGGCCAGCAGGCGGCGCACTTCCGGGGTGACGGAGAAGCGGTCCCGGGTCTGGGCCCGCGTCCCGGGCTCCGCGGCCGCGGACTCGTCACGCTCGGCAGCGGCAAGCCACCGCCACACCGTGCGCTCGGTCACTTCCAACGACTGTACCGTCAGCCGTACATGCCGGGTCGTCAGCTTCTGGTCCTGCCGCAGGGCGAGCAGCCGGCGCACGGCAGGGCCGCGCAGCGCCGACAGGGAGGAAGAAGGCAGACCTCCCCGCGCGTGCGGGCCGTCCCCGTGCACGCCGGAGCGGGAAGCGCCCTCTGTCGGCCCGGCCGCGCCGGTCACAGCGGCCCCATGAGCCGTGCGCAGGCCCGCTCCAGCATCCGGCGGTCCACTACCGGCCGGCTCTTGCCGTAGGTCTCGGCGGTCAGGTGCGAGGTGAGCTTCGCCCAGGTCCGGAAACTGCCGTGTCCCACATGCTCGTCCACCCACGCGACATTGTCCTCGCTGACGTCCTCCCACAGGGGATGGAAGGCAGCCATCACGGTGGCCACCTCGCGCGGGATGAGGCGCGGCACCAACTCCCAGGTCAGCACCCGAGAGGCCGGCGCAGGCACGCGGCGCAGCGCCCGTTCGCTCCCGCGCCCGCCAGCACGAGGGCCGTGTCCGTGTCCGGGTGGTCCCACAGCCCGCGCAGAAACTCCAGCGCCGGCCCCGGAAGGCGCTGTGCCTCGTCCAGGACCAGCACACGGGGCTGTCGGAGCGCGTTCACCAGCGTCAGGTCGGCCTCCCCCGCCCCGCGCGGCAGACGCCTGCCCAGCTCGAGGGCGTCCGCGAGCACCCGGCGCAGTTCGGGAACCGTCGGGTGCACACCGACGTGGACCCGACGGACCCGGGCGGGGTGCGGCAGCTGGGACAGGGCATACTGCAGCGCGACGGTCTTGCCCTGGCCGGCGTCGCCGTACAGACACACCACCGCCCCCACCGCGGCCGCGTGCGCGACCGTCCGCAGCACCGACCGAACAGCAGGCGTGTGCACCACCTGCGCGCCCGGCACCAGGACCGGGACCTGCGCCAGATGCTTCTGCTCCCGCAGAAAAACCTGCCCGCCTGTACCTTGGCCGGCCACAACGTTCAAGCCCAGCTCGCTGAGCGGATCGGGCCTACGCGGCCCGGCCACCTCAGGCTCCCGCTCGGCCATCAACGCCCGGCCCGCCCGGCGGTCCCGGCGGATCACCCGGTGCAGTGTCGACGCCGACGGAACCGAATCCCCGCCGCCAGCCGCGGCCAGCCGGCGCCTCAGCTCAGCAACATTCCCTCCCACCTCGCCCAGCAACGCCCACACCTCGTCCGACACCGCACACCCCTGCCGGACCGGCGCCTCCAGCTGCCCGGTCGTCTTGGCCTGCTCCAGCCAGCCGAACCACTCACCGCCGGGCAGTCCCGCACCCGTCTGCACGCCGGTAGGCACCCGGCGGCGCCCGGGGCCGTCACGGCGTGCGTGAGCGTGAAGAGGGGCACCGCCGAGGCGGGTACACGGTGCACCGCACCGGGCGACGTCCGCTCTGGCCGGCGGAACACCGTCGCTCCCGCGGGTTCCCCGACCGCTCACGCCGACGAAACCACCGCGGGCGCCCGGATCCTGGCCGCCGCGGCGGACAACGCCGGCGCCCCGGCCGGCGGCGGCCTCGGTACCGAGTTCGAACCCGACGCCGACGACCCCGAACCTCCGGCCCCCGCCTGGCCGGTCACCAACCCCGCCACCGGGACATGGAGCCGCACCGGCCGCATGTGCCTGGACGGCGCCGAGGTCACGTACAAGCTCCTCGACTCGAAGGGCGCGGAGATCGGGAACGGCCTGATACCCGTCAGTTCCACCCTCAGTACCTCCTACAAGTCCCTCGACGTCAACGAGACGATCACCGCCAAGCTGATCCGCGTCACCGGCGACGTGCACAGCTTCACCCTGCGCATGCAGGTCGGCTGCGGCACCAGTTGCACGCCGGTGACCAAGCAGCTTTGTACGCCACCACCCTGTCGTACGACCAGGAGGTCACCGGAAAGACCAAGTACCGGGGCGACCCCTTCGCCACGGGAAAGACCCGCGTCTCCCTACGGACCAACTACGCGATGTACGTCACGCGCCGGGCACCAGCACGATCGGCAACAAGTACGACCTGGTCCAGCCCCACAGGCGGCGAGATCCGCTGTAACGCCGAGCAGCCCCGGCTGCGTCATCCCCACGGAACGACCCGCCGTCCTCAGCTATCCGCGCTCGCACGCGAAATGCGGGATCGTCGTCCCGAATCAATGAGGAGATCATGCGGCGCCGTGGTACCGACATCCTGCACGCCGTCGACCCGGCCCAGGCGACAGAGACAGACGACCCGTTCCGCATCGAGTTCACCGCTTGAACGGGCACCGTGAACCGGATGCCCCGCGTTGTGCCGCGCGGGCGCCCAGCAGACACGATCCGGTAGAGGACGCCGGTACATAGAAGGAGGCAGAACATGACGACGGACGCGTTCGACTGGGCGGGTGACCAGATGTGCGTCACCTTCACCCGGGACTTGGACCCCACCGAGGTGTTCACCCGCTACGGCGCCGACCCGGCCCGTTCCCGCATGCTCGACGCGGACGCCGCGTCCGACCTGCAGCACTCCAACGGAGCCCGGACCATCGTCGCCCTGGCCCAGGAAGCCGACGTCCCCCGCAATGCACTCACCCAACGCCATCCGGATCTGAGGTCCGCCAGAAGGCCCAACCCGCCGAAGCCGAAACGCAGCTACGCAAACAAGTCGTGAAACTCAAGGAACTCCGCGCAGCGGACAAAGACGAGATCGCCGAACTCCGCGCCGACCGCGAAGCCCTCATCCGCGTCGTCCACCAGCTGACCCTGGAAAACCGGCAGCTCCGCCAGCAGCCCACGGCCCCTGCCCCCGTCGTCCGTATCCTGCCCACTCAGCCCCAACCACCCGTCGCCTGAGGCTCGGGCAGCGCACATCGCCGCCATCAACCGATGGCCCCCACGGTGAGGGCGGGCAAAGCCCGCCCTCAGACCAGCTTCGAAACACCCTCACGGCTCCGGAGCCGTGTACTTCAGAGGCTTGGTTTCTGCGCCGGAGCGTCTCAGCTCCTGGTCAGGGTGCGCCCGAGAAGGGGCAGCAGGCGGTCCCAGTGGCGCTGCAGTGCGGCGGGGCTGAAGGCATCGGTGTCAGACATGGTGAAGCCGTGAACGGTGCCGGGATAGATCTCGGAGGTGTAACCGACACCCGCCGCATCCAGAGCCTTGTTGAGCTCGCCGAGAGCCTCGGGCGTCAAGTCGCTCTCGGCATGGCCGAAGTGGACCTCGGCGGAGAGCTGGGAAAAGCTGTCGGTGCCGTCGACTCCCACCGGACCGTGGAATGCGGCGACGGACGCCACCTGGCCTGGGTGGGCCGAGGCGGTGCGTGTCGCCAACAGGCCACCGATGCAATAGCCGGTCACCGCGACCGGTCCGGCGCTGACCTCGGGCTGAGCAGTGAGGAACCTGAGGTATGCGTCAGCGTCTCGCAGAACACGGTCGGCGGTGTGCGCCTCGATCAGGGGCATCAGCTGAGCGAAGACTGCGGGCCGGGCCTCTTCTCCGATGTGCTCGGGAAGTTCAATCACCGGTGCCGTGCCGTGGCGGTAGAAGACGTTGGGGACGAGCACGTAGTACCCGTGCCCGGCCAGTTCGCGGGCCATTTCTCGCAGCACGGGCCGGATGCCGAAGCCGTCCGCGTACATCAGCACCCCTGGGCGCTGCTCGCCGTGGACGGGGAAGGCGGCAAAAGCATCGGCCTGGCCGTCCGCGGTAGGAATCGGCAGCGTCTTGGTGGGCATGAATTCTCCTGTCGTGGTTGATGTGTCGAGCCTGTGATCAACACGACGGAGGCGGAGCCCGCGCGGCAGCGCACGCTCCTCGATCGAACAGCGGGCCCGCATTGGCCCGCACGGCGCTCAGAAGGGCACCGGGTCACCAATCCGTGTGTGGCGCGATGCCGTCCCGGTAGTCATGTCTGCAACATAGCCCACCCAACGAAGCCACTGCCAACACCCTTAAACCACAATGCAGTTCGCAAGAATGATCTCGGCCAACACCTCGCTCCCGAACCCGCTCGACGCGCTGCCCGTGGCACCCATACCGATCTTGAAGCTGCACGATCCTGACTGCACTGTGTAACACCTCCTCGCCTCAACACGCAGGACTTGACAGAGAATCCGCCGGGTGGGGCGGCCAGGAAAGGCTGAACGTCACGCTGGTGGAACCCGAACTAGCGGTGGAAGTCGGCGTCGACGTCGCCCGCGACGCCTCCGGCCGGTGGGGCCACCCCGCACGCTGGCACCGCCCCCGCCCCGGCCTCTCCCCCGCCGACGTCCCCCGCCTGACGTCACCGCCGCACTGACGATGGCCCGGCGCGGCGGTGACGCCGACGCGCAACCGGCTGAGCGCGCCCCGATCCCCGGCCGCGGCCGCGCCGCCCATCCCGCCCCTCCCTTCCTCTTTCATCTCAGCCGAAGGACATGGGCAGAGCAGCCGCAACGGGGATGTCAGCGAACCGACCACGGCAAAACGATGCGGTGACCTGCGCGGACAGAGGGACGGTCCTGCGGGTCGCGCAACCCCCAGCGCAACCTCGTGCTCCTGGTCGACCGGGGCAGCCGGTCACGCGGCCCGGACGGCTCCGCGGGCGCGGGCGAGATGGCGCAGCTCGGACCGTGCCGCCGGCACCGAGGGGACGGTCTTCCCGTAGGGGTGCCACCACAGCTGTACGGACAGGAGCAGCAGGTGGCAGCGCAGGGCGGTGGTGTCGCGGGGGCGGGGTGCGGCGAGCGCGTCGTAGGTGGCGTTCCAGGCGGCTTGCGTCTGCACCAGGTCGTTGGCGAAGTCGGTCACGTCCATACCGGCATTAGATCGCTTGTTCGACTTTTGTGTCACTTCGGACACGCCACTCGAGCCGTGCTCGGGGGTCGCACCCGGCGTGGTCGGCCTCATGGCCGGGCGACCATGCGGGCCCGGCGGCGGCGGAGTTCCTCAGCCCAGTTCCAAAGCAGTCCTTCGAGGACCAGATTGCCTCCGCGGGCCACGGTCTGGAGGAGCTGGGCGCACACGGTCGCTTCGGCGGCGAGGCCGGCCGGACTGCCCAGCACGGGAAAGGCGGCGCGGACGCGGGGGGGGGGCAGTGTCCGGCTGGAGCAGCGAGTAGGCGTAGAGCGTGCCGACGTCGCGCCTACCAAGGCTTGAGACCAGGCGCTGACTGGCCCTGCACGCACCGGGGGCCTTGCCCCTCAGCAGATGGAGCTGCCGAAGGGCCGGCGTCCTCTGCGACCGATGGCCCCACCAGTCCCCCGCAGTGCGCCTGGTGCGGACCGGCCCGCAGCAAAGGCGTCAGCGGCTCTCAGGCGAGGACGACTGGCTTGCCGCTCAGCACCACACCGGCTTGGCGTAGCTCACTGATCGCGGTGCTGGTGGTCTCGGCGGCAACGCCGGCGGTGAAGTCGAGCAGGACCCGGACGGCGAAGCCCGCTCGCACACCGTCGAGCGCGGTGGCCTTCACACAGTGGACACAAGCGATGCCGACGACATCGAGCATGCTGATGTGGTCGGCGGCGCCGAGGTCGACATCTCCCTCGGTCTGGCCGCGATCGCCGGCCGGTTCGCCGACGACGACCTGATGTGCATCGTCCAGCACCGCAAATCCGGCGTCCATCCAGCCGACCTCGTCGTCGCCGACGAAGCCCACTCCGTCCAGCCCGGCACTTCCGCCTGGGCCGACTTCGGCCGCACCCACAGCGGCCCCGCAGAAAGGAACCCGAAGCCATGACCGGCATCGCGTTGCTGGACCCAACCACCGAACCGGCCGCCCAGCAGGCCCTGGCGGTGGTGGCGTCCTTGTCAGTGAAGACCAGCTGCCAGCGGCCCGCGCTGGCCAGGTACTTCACGGGTGGAACAGCCGGTGAGGAGGGTCGCGGCGGCGGTGCCGAGCGCGAGGGCTACCCTCCTTCTTCTCATGGTGCTGACCTCTTCCTTGTGCTCTGTCGTGCCCACGTGCCGAGGACTGGGACGCATTCCTCGGCGAAGTACTCGTAGTCGGCGGCGGTGTTGTAGACGTGCGCGGACAGGCGCATGTAGCCGATGCCGCCGAAGCTGGTGAAGGCCGCCTCCACGCCCAGTTCCCGGGCCACCCGGTCCCGCAGGGCGTCCGCTTCGAGCCGGTCGGCGGCGAGCCCGTCCGGCAGGCGCACCAGACGCATGCCGGGGACGGGCATGCCGACGTCGACCGAGGTGTCCGCACCGAACGGTTCGGCGAGCGCCGCGCCGATGACGCGGGCGCCGTAGTCGGCCAGGTCGTCCATGTAGCGGCGGGTGGTCGCCCACCCCCAGGTGCGCTCGATGAAGGCGAGAGACGCCGGCGCGGCGAGGTAGGCGGTGGCGTCGACGGTGCCCTGCTGGTCGAAACGGTCGGGGAAGGGATCGGCCGCGGCCCACGAGTCGATCAGCGGGTGGAGGCGCTCGCGCAGTGGCCCACGGGCGATGAGCGCCGCGGTGCCGCGCGGGGCGCAGCCCCACTTGTGCAGATTGCCGGTCCAGAAGTCGTACGTGGTGCCGGCGAGGGGCTCTTCCAGCAGGCCGGGCGCGTGTGCGCCGTCGACGAGGACGGGGATGCCGCGCCGCCGGGCCTCCGCCCCGATGCGTTCCACCGGAAGTCGGCGTGCGGTCGCCGAGGTGATCTGGTCGACGACGACGAGTCCGGTGGCGTCACCTAGCTCGGCGGTGACGGCCTCGAACGCCTGGTCCTCGTCCGCGTCCAGGGGCACCCGGGCGGTGCGGACCCGGCCGCCGCTGCGGCGGGCCAGCCGCTCGGCGCCCATCGTCACGGCGCCGTAGCCGTGGTCGGTGACGAGGATCTCGGCGCGGGGAGGCAGGTTGAGGGCGGAGTAGACGACGCTCGCGCCCGCGCTGGCGTTCGGCACGAGAGCGAGATCGCCGGCGTCGGCCCGCAGGAAGCCGGCGAGCTCGACCCGTGTCGCGGCGAGGCGCTGGGGCAGCGCCGGGAACCACACGACGGGTGAGCGTTCCATCTCGGCACGCAACAGGGCCTGCTGCTCCTGGGCCACCAGCGGAACGGCACCGAACGAGCCGTGGTTCAGATGCTTGAGGGCAGGGTCGAGCGACCAGGCCCGGTCGGCGGGCCGGCCGTCCGCAAGGAGCAGGGGGCGCGGTGCGGTGGTCACCTCGGTCTCACTCACAGGACTCCACATCTGGGCAGGGCCGTCCTGCGGAGGCTCACCCTCCGCCGGACACATCTGATGACTGGGCATCCTGCCTACCTTCTCGGGCGGAAACAAGGGTCGTACAGTGAAAGTCATCAGATGACTTGCCTGGGATGCCTACCCGACACATCTGACGGCCCGCCGGGCCTCGCTACAGTTCTCCGAGGGACGCGGCCTGATCGCGGCTCGCCGGGGGAGGAAGAAGGAAACGGATGTCCGCAGTCGAGAAGGCCTTCCACGGCCTGCGGCACATGATCGGGACAGGGCGCCTCGGCCCGGGCGAACGCATCCCGCCCGAAGGGGATCTCTGCGAGGAACTGGGCGTCTCACGGGGGTCGCTGCGCGAGGCGGTGCGGATGCTCGCCGCCCTGGGTGTCATCGAACCGCGGCACGGCTCGGGCACGTACGTCTCGCAGCTGAGGCCCCAGGACGTGATCGGAAGCTTCTCCCTGACCCTCGAACTCCTGCCGCTGTCGGGCCTGCTGGAGGTCTACGAGATCCGGCGCGTCCTCGAGGCGCACGTCGCGGCCCAGGCGGCGGCGCGCTGCACCCCGGAGACGGTGGACACGCTCTTCGCCCTCATCGAGGACATGGAGGCCACGAGCGACCCCACCGAGGCGTCGGAACTGGACCACCGCTTCCACGCCGAGATCGCTCGCCTGGGCGGCAACCCGACTCTGGCCACGCTCCTCGCGGTCTTCCGCTCCCGGTCCCGCAAGTACCAGGTCTTCACCCTGCCCGAAGGCCCCGAACTGCGCAGGAAGAGCGACGAGGACCACCGCGTCCTGGCCACCGCCATCGCCGATCGCGACCCGGTCGCGGCAGCCGGCGCGGCGCAGGCGCACGTCGCCCAGACGGAGCGGTGGCTGCGGGCGTTCATGCCGCCGGTCGAGGAGCCCGGCGACGTCGGCTGAGGCAGGGGCGCCGGTACTGGCCCGGGCACCGGTGCCGTCGGGGATGATCTGCGCGCGATCTGCCCCGGGTGAGGCGTGTCTCACCGCGCAGGCGTTGCTATGCAACTAGGCGCATAGCAAGATCCCACCATGGCGCTCGAGCACGCGATCCTCGTTTCCCTGCTGGAGAAGCCGGGCTCCGGCTATGAGCTCGCCCGGCGGTTCGAGCGGTCCATCGGGTACTTCTGGACCGCCACCCACCAGCAGATCTACCGCGTGCTCAAGCGCATGGAGAGCGACCGCTGGGTCGACGTCCGCGATGTCCCGCAGTACGGACGTCCGGACAAGAAGGAGTACTCCGTCGCCCGGCCCGGACGGGAAGCACTCTCCGCGTGGCTGAGCGAACCGACCGAGCCGGAGAGCGTGCGCCACGACCTGGCGGTGAAGATCCGGGGCGCCGCCTTCGCTGATCCGGCCGCCCTGATCAGCGAAGTCGAGCGGCACCTGCAGGCGCACGCCGACCGTCTCGCTCACTACCTCGCGGGCGAGTCCCGCGACTTCGGGGATCCCCCGGCGGACGGTCCGCTCGACGCCGAGCGGGAACTCCAGCACGCCGTACTGCGCGGCGGCATCGCGTACGAACGCATGATGATCGCCTGGCTCGACGACGTCCGCGCCACACTCGCCCGCTTCGACGCCGGTCGCTGACCGGCCGAGCGGCCCCCGGGACTCGCGCCCGGACCCACCCTCACCCCTCCCAGCCGAAAGGCGGCACACGTGACCGACGCGCTGCTCTTCAACCCGCGCACCTACAACCCCGCGCACTTCGATCCGGAGACCCGCAGGCTGCTGCGTGCCACCGTCGACTGGTTCGAGGAGCGGGGCAAGCGCCGGCTCATCGAGGACTACCGCACCCGCGCCTGGCTCGGTGACTTCCTCGCCTTCGCCGCCAAGGAGGGCCTCTTCGCGACCTTCCTCACCCCCGCCTCCGCCGCGGCGGAGGACGGTGGCGACAAGCGGTGGGACACCGCCCGCATCGCCGCCCTCAACGAGATCCTCGGCTTCTACGGCCTCGACTACTGGTACGCCTGGCAGGTCACGATCCTCGGACTCGGCCCGGTATGGCAGAGCGACAACGCCGCCGCTCGCGCCCGCGCCGCCGAACTTCTCACCCAGGGCGAGGTGTTCGCCTTCGGCCTGTCCGAGAAGGCGCACGGCGCCGACATCTACTCCACGGACATGCTCCTCGAGCCCGACGGCACGGGCGGTTTCCGGGCCACCGGCTCCAAGTACTACATCGGCAACGGCAACGCCGCCGGGCTCGTCTCGGTCTTCGGCCGCCGCACCGACATCGAGGGCCCCGACGGTTACGTCTTCTTCGCCGCGGACAGCCGTCACCCGGCGTACCAGCTGGTCAAGAACGTCGTCGACTCCTCGAAGTTCGTCAGCGAGTTCCGTCTGGAGGACTACCCCGTCACCCCGGACGACGTCCTGCACACCGGCCGCACCGCCTTCGACGCCGCCCTCAACACCGTCAACGTGGGCAAGTTCAACCTGTGCACCGCCTCGATAGGCATCTGCGAGCACGCGATGTACGAGGCCGTCACCCACGCGCAGAACCGCATCCTGTACGGCCGCCCCGTCACCGCCTTCCCGCACGTGCGGCGGGAGTTGACCGACGCGTACGTCCGGCTCGTCGGGATGAAGCTGTTCAGCGACCGCGCCGTCGACTACTTCCGCACCGCCGGCCCCGACGACCGCCGCTACCTCCTCTTCAACCCCATGACGAAGATGAAGGTGACCACGGAGGGCGAGAAGGTCATCGACCTGATGTGGGACGTCATCGCCGCCAAGGGCTTCGAGAAGGACACCTACTTCTCGCAGGCCGCCGTCGAGATCCGCGGTCTGCCGAAGCTCGAGGGCACCGTCCACGTCAATCTGGCGCTGATCCTGAAGTTCATGCGCAACCACCTCCTCGACCCGGTCGCCTACGAGCCGGTCCCGGCCCGCCTCGCCGCGGCCGACGACGACTTCCTCTTCCGCCAGGGCCCGGCCCGCGGCCTCGGCTCGGTGCGCTTCCACGACTGGCGGCCGGCCTTCGACGCCTACGCCCACCTGCCCAACGTCGCCCGGTTCCGGGAACAGGCCGACGCACTGTGCGAGTTCGTCCGCACGATGGCTCCCGACGAGGAGCAGCGCCGTGACCTCGACCTGCTTCTCGCGGTCGGTCAGCTGTTCGCGCTCGTCGTCCACGGGCAGCTGGTCCTGGAGCAGGCAGCCCAGTCGGAACTGCACGAGGAGGTGCTCGACGAGCTGTTCGCCGTCCTCGTGAGGGACTTCTCGGCCCACGCCGTCGAGCTGCACGGCAAGGACTCCGCCACCGAGGAGCAGCAGCGCTGGGCGCTCGGGGCGGTGCGGCGCCCGGTCGTCGACGGCGGCCGTTCGGAGCGGGTCTGGAAGCGCGTCGAGGCACTGTCCGGGGCGTACGAGATGATGCCCTGACCCGAGGCCTCGGCCCGCCCCGGGACGAGCCTCGCAGACCACGCGCGAGGGGAGCGAGGCCGGCAGCAAGGCGACCCGCTCCTCCCGGAACAGCGGCTCTACCTGAAGCCCATGCGCGGGTGCTCGTCAGTTCGTGAGCCGCTCATGAGGACAGGACGGCGGCCTGAGCGAGGGCAGCGGTCTGCTGTGGCGTTCCGTCGATCGGGACGGCCGCGCCCCTTTCCTCCTGGCCCAGCGGTTCGAGGTCGGACACTTGCGAACGGAGCAGTTCGGGCGGCATGAAATGGCCCCGCCGGGCGGTGATGCGTGCGGCGATGAGCTCCGGTGAGCCGTCGAGGTGGAGGAAGAAGACATGGGGGGCGGCGGAGGCCAGGCGGTCACGGTAGCGCCGTTTGAGCGCCGAGCAGGTCACCACTCCGCCGCTGTCCGCATGGTCGACCAGCCACTGTGCGATCTTGTCCAGCCAGGGCCCGCGGTCGGTGTCGTCGAGGGGGTGGCCCGCTCGCATCTTCGCCACGTTCGACGCAGGGTGGAAGTCGTCCCCCTCGGCACAGTCGACACCGAGGCGCTCTGCCAGCAGTCGGCCCACTGTGGTCTTCCCCGAGCCCGAAACGCCCATGACGACAACCAAGGGAACGGTGTGGTGGGACATTGAGGTCCTTCCTTCGAGGGGTGGCCGCCGATCGATCAGAGTTCGACGACCACCTTGACGTCGTCCTGTCGGGGGCTGAACGCCTCCATCGCGCGCTCCAGCGGCACCCGCCGAGTGATCATGCGCTCCAGCCATGACAGGTCCGCCTGCGCCAGGGCGTCGGCAGCCTGGCGATAGTGACGCAGGTTGGCGTTGACCGATCCCACCACCGCGTCATTCCGCAAGACGATCTCCCTGTTGATGGCACCACCGTCCACGGTCGTCCTGCGGCCCGTGGGAGACACCCCGGTCAGGCACACGACTCCGTAGGGCGCGGTGCCCGTCAGGGAGGTGAGGACCACCTCGTTCGCGCCCGTGGCCTCGATGACGACATCCGGGCAGAGACCGGTGATGACCTGCTCGACGTCCCCCGCGTGGTACGTGGCACCCAGGTCCCGTACCAGGGCGGGCTTGGTCCCTTCGGTCACCCGGTCGAGCACATGGACCTCCAGGCCGCGCTGTGCGCCCAGAAGAGCGGCCAGCAGACCGATGGGCCCCGCGCCCGTCACCAGGACGCGGCGTGGGTCGAACCACGAGCGGGCACCGACACGCTCGACCTGTTCCCATGCCTTGGCCACCACGGAAGTCGGCTCCAGGAGCACACCTGCGCGCTCCAGATGCGGCGCGAGCTTCACCGCGTAATCGGCCTCCACGCACCACGTCTGCGCGCCGAAGCCGTCGATGCTCTTGATGCCGCGTTCGGTGTAGCGGCCGTTGCGGCACATGTCGAACTCGCCCCGCGCGCACGCCCCGCAGGGCTCCGGGTCCGGCCGCCGAACCACCCCGGCCACCAGGTCGCCGGCCGTGAAGTCACTGCCGGGCGGCGCCTGCCGGACTCTGCCGAGGGATTCGTGCCCCAGCACCAGCCACTCACGCTCCGCGGGAGCCCAGCCGTACTCGCCCTGGACGATCTCCTTGTCCGTTCCGCACACTCCCACGGCCAGGCCCTGCACCAGCAGCTCATCGGCTGCCGGAACGGGATCGGGCACATCCCGCACCTCGAGGGACCCCTTCTCTCCGGGCCGCACGGTCAATGCACGCATCGCCAACCTCGTCCCTCCTGTCATGGGCGCCGTTCGTGCGCACCGCTCCCTGACGTATGTCCCGTTCGGCGTCCTTCAGCACCACTCGGCCGGCAGGACGACCCGGGAGCGTGCGCCGGGCGGGGTCAGTGTGGGGTGGGGCGCAGGGCGAGGAGAGCGATGTCGTCGGTGCTCCCCGCGCCGAGGCCGAGGATCAGCTCGTCGCAGAAGACGTCGAGGGGGGCCTGTGCGAGGGCGGCGGTGTGCCGGCGCAGCCGGGCCATGGCGTCGCTGAGGGATTCTCCCGGGCGTTCGATCAAGCCGTCGGTGAACATGAGCAGGGTGGAACGGGCCGGCAACGGATCGCGGGCGGTGGGCCTGGGAAGGGTGCTGTCCACACCGATGAGCACACCGGACGCCGTGTCGAGGTAGCGGGTGTCGCCGTTGGGGCAGGTCAGCAGCGGGGGGAGGTGTCCGGCAGAGGAGTGGTGCACCTCCCACGGGCCGTTGCGGGGGCCCTTGACCACGGCGTACGCGCAGGTCGCGGTGGAGTGCGGGTAGAGGGTGAGGGTGGCGAGGTCGAGGCGGCGCAGCACCTCCGCGGGCCGGTCCTGGCAGTCGACAGCGATGCCACGGAGCATGTTGCGCAGTTGGCTCATCGTGACCGCAGCGTTCAGATCGTGCCCGGACACGTCTCCGATGACCAGGGACGTGTCGCCGTCGGGCAGGGTGAAGGCGTCGAACCAGTCGCCGCCGATCTGCGCGGTGGTGCTGGAGGGGGCATAGCGGGCGGTGATCTCCATGGACGGAATGTGCGGGAGGCGGGGCAGCAGGGAACGCTGAAGGCGCTCGGCCGCGGTACGGGTGTGCTGATGCAGACGGGCGTTGTCGACACTCAGCGACATGCCTTTGACGACGTCGGCGACGAGGAGCGCGTCCTCCTCGGTGAAGGGGTCCTCGTCGCCGGTACGCACGACGATCAGGGCGCCCAGCACTTCACGCCGGGCCCGCAGCGGAGCCATGATCGTGCTGCCGGCGTCCAGCTGCTCGAACAGTTCCAGCTGCCGGGCGTCAAGGGCGCTCTGCGCCTGGTCCGGTGACGGAATGTCGGTGATCAGCAGGGGTCCCGCACCGTTCAGTACCCGGGCCAGCGGTCCTCGCGCGTTCTCGGACACCGGGGGCAGCCTGCCGAGGTCCACCCCGACGCTCAGTGCCTGGGGCTCGCGGTGGACGACGCAGACCCGTTCGGCGTCCCCGAACTCGTCGAGCAGGTCGACCACGCACCAGTCGGCCATCTGCTGGGTGAGGACGTGGCACACACGGCGCAGCCCCTCCCGCAGGTCGAGTGTGCTCGACAGTGCGCTGGTGGTGTCGGCCAGCAGGCTGAGCCGCTTCCACGCACCTGCCGCCCCCTCAGCGCCGGCTCGGGGCGCTCCCGCCGCCCCGGTGGGCAACCGCACCGAGGGCCCCGGATGGGGACGTGACGCCGGCCGGTCCTCGCCGGGAGCTGTCGCCCTCGGCATGAACTGGCCGACCCGCACCGTGCGGCCGTCCACTGCCTCCTGACTCTGGACGTGCAGACGCACAGGGACCAGGCTGCCGTCGTGGTGCAACGCCGGCAGTGGGATGGACCGGCCCATGATGCGGGACCGGCCGGTCAGCCGTAGCGAGGTGAAGCCGGCCTGATGGCGCTCGCGCAGATGCTCGGGGATCAGCACCGTCAAGGGCCGGCCGATGAGCTCGTCGGCCTGCCATCCCAGCAGGTCGGCCAGTGCGGCGTTGACCGCGATGATCCGGCCGTCGTCATCGGCCGCGGCGGTCGGGACGCTGCTGGCCTCCACGTCGCCGGCGTCCCAGGGCGCCATTTCGGCGGAGGTCGCGTCCGGCACGCCGGGCAGCAGCGTCCACGCCGTGGGCGGACCTCCGGAGAGTTGGGTGACCAGTTGGTCGAGCACCCACTGGTAGTGGGTCCGCACGTGGGGTTGAGCCGGGAGGGTGAGCAGGGACCCCAGCTGCGCCGCCGCGTCGCCGTTCGCGAGCACGTGCCGCAACGTGTCCACGGCCGGCGCGGCGTCCGACGGGAACGCGATGTCCAGGGTCACGGTCGCGCCGCCGGTGACCGTCTCCTGGAGTGCGAACGTCATGGACGCGTCGATCACGTCGGCCACGTCCTCGGCGACCAGCAGGTCGGCACTCGACACCCCGGCGCGTTGCTCGTCGCAGGTGGTCAGCGTCAGCTCGCGCAGCATCTCGGCAGTGTGCTGCTGCGCCGCGCGGAACAGGATGGAGGACATGTCGATCAGTGTCACGGTCGCGGTCCGCCCGTGCGTCGGCACAGACTCCCACCCGGACGTCGGCGGCGCGGGAGCCTCGGACCACAGCTCGAACCAGACCGTCTTGCGGTCCTCCCCGACGTGGGCTCCGTGGCTGGAAGCCAGCTCCTCGACCACGGCAAGACCCCGTCCGGCACCGGCGTACGGCCTGGACTCCCGCGGCACGAGCGGGCAGTCCGGCCGGTTGTCGCCGACTCGCACGCGCACGTGTCCCTCGTGGGACCAGACCCGCACCTCCACCTCGGTACGCGCGTGCAGCACCGCGTTGGTCACCAGCTCACTGGCCAGAAGCTCGGCGGTGTCCACCACCTCCGGCGGGGCACCGGGCAGCGCCGACCGCACGAACCGCCGAGCCAGCGGCACACTGCGCGTCTCCGGAGGAAAACGCCGCGAGAGAACTCCGGGCGGGCTAGAGCTGTCCATACCGCTATTGCTCCCGCCAAAGGGCGAAAATCTAACGCGTGGACGGACCCCACGAACCCCACGAACCCCACGAACCCCACGAACCCCACGAACCGCGGTGCCGACGGGGACGGCCCGTTCGTACAGCAGGCGCTGTGCGCCCTCACCGCCATGCCGGCGCGGTGGGGGATCAGAAGTTTCGCCGAGCGGCCGGCTGCGACCGCGTCTCCCCGTCTCGATCACACGGACGGCACGCCTGTCGGAGTGCCTGACCAGGCGCGGGCCCGTGCGACCCGCCCCCGACCCACTCCTCGCAGCCTCACTCGTACTCCGTGCCGCCCTTCCGTGTGAGATACGCCGGACTCACCGCCTTGGCGATCGCCCGACCCCCGGTCACCGGGCTGTACCGCTCTGCGCAAGGCCGTATCACCACGCCCTCCCGCAGGTGCAACCCCCGCCCCGACACCGTTTCCCGGCCGACGGCGACCTCCAGCACGCGCTCGATGTCGTACGGCCCCTGGAACAGTCGCGGCACCAACGGCAGGCGTCCCTGCAGCAGTTCGGCCGCGTCCAGCCACCGCACCTGCCCGTCGATCTCCGCGGAGACGTCGAAGACGGCGTACCCGAGCGTGTCGCGGCGCCCGTCCGCGCCGTACGTCAGGTCCTGCACGCCCGCCCCGTACACCTCACCGAAGATCCCCACCCGCCGTGCCCCCAAGCGCTCGGCGAGCCGCGCCGCGGCCTCGGCGACACCGTGCCCGCGCACCGCCCGCCAGTACAGATTGCGCGGATCCTCCTTCAGCGCCAGCGACTTCGCGCCGAAGCCCTTCGACGAGACGTACACCCGTCCCTCGCCCGCGACATACGTCAGCAGGCACGCCGACCCGTGCAGCTTCTCCGTCAGGACCACGTCCTCGCCCGGCGTGAAGATCCCGGGGAACCGCTGGATGTTCTCGATGTCGACCCACGGCAGCAGCTCCGACGCGGCCTCCACGTCGCCGTTCATCACTGGCGGCACCGGCGGCACCCACTTGGTGATGCCGAGCAGCGTGGCGAAGTCGGTCCCCTCCAGCGCCGCCCGGGCCAGGTCGAACCCCGCGAGCGCCTTGGGGCGGCACACGATGCCCTGCGACAGCTCACCCCGCAGCCGCACCGCCTTGACCCGGTCCGCGTTGCCGCCCGCGAGCCGCCCGGTCAGCCCCAGCTCCTCGATCAGCTCGGACGGCAGCACCGACTGCTCGGGGATGTACACCGCCGCCTCACCCGTGCGATACGCGCCCTTCGCGACGACGGCCCGGTACAGACCCACCTGGGCCAGCTCGAGCGCATCGGCGTTCGGGTGCTCATGCACGGTCAACACTTCGGCTGTGACGCGCAGCGTCGACATGGGGGACTCCTCCAGGTACCTACGTGGGTTTCATCGCCACTCAGTCTCCGGACGGGAAAGGGGTGGGTCGAACGGATTGGCGCCTGGTAGCGTCTCACTCTTCGGCCGGCGAGCCAGCCGTGCACGGCGTCCTGACGGGACCGACCCCCGCTCCACGCACCCGTCAGCCGACCCCGAGGCCGACCGCCAGCGTCAGTTCGAGGACCCGGTGCGGCGACGTGAGGTCCGGGAACAGCTCCCGCAGTTGCGACATCCGATATCGCACTGTCTGAGGGTGGACGAACAACTCCGCCGCCACCTCGTCCCGCCTGCCCTGGTGCAGCAGCCACGCCCGCAACGTCTCCTCCAGCCGCCGTGCCCTTGCGACGGGCAAGGCCAGCAACGGTGCGAGGGCTCGCGCGCGCAGGTCGGCGAACGCGTCCGGGTCGGCGCTCAGGACCAGCTCGGGCAAGTGGTCCTCGGTGTCGCGGATGTCGGAGGAGAGAGAGCGCGCACGCAGGGCTCGCGCGTAGGAGGCGGACGCCAGCGTCCACGGCCGGGACGGGCCGACCACGGCGGTGCGGTCGGTCAGCCGCCGCAAGAGGAGGGACCGGTCGGCGTCGGGGACGAGCAGCACACCGGTGGCGTCCGGCAGATCGTCGAGGACGAGGGTGGTCGGGTCGAGCGTGCGGTACGCCGGCCGGGCCTGGGCGGCCGGCAGCAGGACCGCCGTGAGCGACACCGGAGGCTGCCACCCGGCCCGTTGAGCGGAGGCCAGCAGCACGTCCGGGCTCGCGCCGGCGAGGAGGTCGCGGGCCAGGTGTTCCAGCTGGCGCTCGTGAGCCCTGCCCTGAGCGGCCAGTTCGTCGGCGTGGCCCGCGGCGCTCGCGGCGGAGAGTTCGTCGATGTAGGCGAAGGTCAGCTCGGCGAACTTGGCCACCTCGGCGGCCGGCAGACCTGCCGGTACGGCACCCTCTGCCAGGCATCGCCAGGCCACGCGGGCGCCGACGCGGTAGGCGCTGAGCAGGGCGTCCATCGAACGGCCGTCGCGGACCTCCCCGCGGCCCAGCTCGTAGGCGGCGTCACCGCCGTCGCCTCCTGTGGCCTTCCCGCTCGCGAGGTCCAGGTAGTGTCCCAGGGCGGTGCGGACGGCCCGGCGGATGGTGGCGCCCATGTGGCCCGAGAGGGCGTTGGCGTAGGAAGGGACCTCGTCGATGATCGCTTGGACGACCTCGTCGGCGGTGGTCTTCAGCGCGGCCCGAAGTGCGGTGACCGTCGTCTCGTCCAAGGCCAGTTCGCTGGCCCTCTGGATTGCATGGCTCACGTTTTGTTCCCTGCGAACAATTCAGGCGACCAGATTCACGTCCTGCGGTCAGGACTTTACGCGCTGCGGCGCAGCAAGCTGAAGTCATGACGAGTACAGCCCTCCGCAGCAGGGCGTGGAAACTGCTGGAGATGGTCACGACACCGCTGCTGCCGTCGGACTACCTCGACCTGGTCAGCCCGCTGCGTGCGGGCGCTGACCTGCGCGGACGCATCGAGTCCGTGCACCCCGAGACGCGTGACGCCGCGACCATCGTGATCAGGCCGGGACGGAGCTGGCGCGGCCACACCGCCGGTCAGTACGTGCGGATCGGGGTCGACGTCGACGGGGTGCGCCTGTGGCGTGCCTACTCCCTCACCTCACCGGCCAGCCGTCGGGACGGCCGCTTCACGATCACGGTGAAGGCGATCCCGGACGGCAAGGTCAGCAACCACCTCGTCCGCAGTGCGAAGCCGGGCACACTGATCCAGCTCGACCAGCCGACCGGAGACTTCGTCCTGCCCCGGCTCAAGCCCGCCAAGGTGCTCTACCTGACGGCCGGCAGCGGCATTACGCCCGTCATGGGCATGCTGCGCGACACCGAGCTCGACGACGTCGTCATGGTCCACTGCGCGCTACGGCCGCAGGACGTGATCTTCCGCAACGAACTGCACGACCTGGTGGCGGGCAGGAAGCTGCGGCTCACCGAGGTGCACACCGACACGGACGGCATGCTCGACATCGCCCGCCTCGACGAGCTCGTACCCGACTGGGCCGAGCGCGAGACCTGGGCCTGCGGGCCCGCGGGTCTGCTCGACGCCGCCGAAGCACACTGGGCCGAGCACGGCGTGCAAGAGCGCCTGCACACCGAACGCTTCCGCCCCCGCATCGTCGTCACCGGCGACGGCGGCGAGGTCACGTTCAGCACCACCGGCAAGACCGTCGACGCGGACGGCGCCACGCCGTTGCTGGACGTCGGCGAGGACGCCGGCGTGCTCATGCCCTCCGGGTGCCGTATGGGCATCTGCTTCGGCTGCGTCACGCCGCTCAAGGCGGGCGCCGTCCGCGACCTGCGCACCGGCGAGATCACCGAAGCCGAGCCGGGCGTGCTCATCCAGACCTGCGTGTCCGCCGCGGCGGGCCCCTGCGACATCGAACGGTAGGAACACCTTGACCGCAATCGACCCCACCGCCCACCTCACTGCGGAGCAGATCGAGGAGCTCGGCCGCGAGCTGGACGCGATCCGCGACGAGGTGATCGCCAGCCGAGGCGAGAAGGACGCCGCCTACATCCGCAAGGTCATCTCGGCGCAGCGCAAGCTCGAGCTGGCCAGCAGGGGCGTGCTGCTGTTCTCCTTCTTCCCGCCGGCATGGCTGATCGGCACCGCCGGTCTGTCCGTGGCGAAGATCATGGACAACATGGAGATCGGCCACAACATCTTGCACGGCCAGTGGGACTGGATGCGGGACCCGAAGATCCACTCCACCACCTGGGACTGGGACCACGTCTCGCCGGCCGACCAGTGGAAGCACTCGCACAACGAGCTGCACCACACGTACACCAACGTGATCGGCAAGGACAACGACCTCGGCTACGGCATCATGCGCGTCGACGAGGACCAGAAGTGGCAGCCGTTCCACCTCGGCCAGCCCCTGTGGAACTTCATCAACGCCTGCTTCTTCGAGTACGGCATCGCCGCGTACGACCTGGAGCTCGGCGCGAACCTCAGCAAGCACCGCCGAAGGAATCCGGAGTTCCGGGCGCGGGCCAGGGCCGTGGGCCGCAAGATCCGCAAGCAGGTGCTCAAGGACTACGTGATCCACCCGCTGCTGTCGGGCCCGTCGTTCCTCCCCACGCTCGCCGCCACGTTCACCGCGAACGTGGTCCGCAACCTCTGGTCCCACTCGGTGATCATGTGCGGGCACTTCCCCGAAGGTGTGCAGGTCTTCCAGCGCCGGTCGATCAAGGGCGAGACGCGCGGACAGTGGTACCTGCGCCAGATGATGGGCTCGGCGAACATCAGCGGCAGCAAGGCCATGCACTTCATGACCGGCAACCTGTCCCACCAGATCGAGCACCACCTGTTCCCGGACCTGCCGAGCAACCGGTACGCCGAGGTCGCCGTGAAGGTGCGTGCGCTGTTCGAGAAGTACGAGCTGGAGTACGTCACCGGGCCCCTGCCCAAGCAGGTGTTCTCCGCATGGCGCAAGGTCTTCCGGCTCTCGCTGCCGAACAAGAAGGCCGAGGCCGGCACGCCGGACCGCGAGCGGGAGCTCCTCGCAGCCTGATCCCGGCATCGGTTCGGTTTTCCACCACGCCGGCCTCGACCACGTTTCCTGTTCTTTGCTGTGTGTGCCGGTCGTCCGACTGCCTGTCGGCGAACCGGCCGCCCCGCGGCGAAGACGAAGCCGCTCCGCTCGGCGCCACGGGCTGCGGTACCGCGGCGCCTTCGGCGAAGAACGGGACGCGGTCCCGTGTGACGACCTCGACGCCGGGCGGTTCAGATGCCGCAGGTGGGGGCGGACCAGTACGGGGACGGGTCGAGTGCGACATGGGTGTGGTCATGGTGATCGGGGTAGCCCGGACCGAGGATCTCCGAGAAGCCGTGCGTGCGGGCCTGCTGGGCGAGGCGGCAGAGGGACGGCGAGCCGGTCAGATCGGCGGCGTCGCCGTACAGGTGGCGGCTGGTGGACGACCCGCCGACGGCGTTGTTGCAGGCGTAGGAACGAAAGCCGCTGGAGACGGTGAGCGGGACGTCGCCGAGCGCGTGTCGCATCGCCTCCAGTTTCCACATGGTCTTCAGCGCGTTGGCCCTGGCGGTGGCCGCCGGGACGGCACCGCCCGACCAGTCGGCGTTGCAGCGGTTGAGCTCGGCGTAGGAGAAGTGGACCGGCGTGCAGTCCGCGTCCTGCAGCGCGTAGAGCTTGCTGAAGGTCGCGGGGCCCGCGACCCCGTCGGCGGCAAGGCCGTAAGCGGACTGGAACTTGCGCACGGCGGCGGCCGTGCGGGCGCCGTACTGGCCGTCGTAGGAGAGACGCTCCCCGGAGGTCACCCACCCCGCCACCCGGATCTGCAACTGGGTGACGTCGCTGCCGGAGGCGCCCTGGGAGAGGGATCGACCCCAGGTGTAGCACTCGTCGGCGTATGCGGTACCCGCGGTAGCGCCCACGCCGATCGTCACGCCTGACGCGAGCATGACAATCGTGGTGACGAGGCGTGTGATCCGTCCGAACATCCAGACCTCCCGGTCGTCGGTGCGCACGACCGCTCTCGTGGCGGTCATCGAACCCAGCCTGAGCCCAAGTGCTACGCGCGTCAACAGTGTGGTCGTGACGGGAAGTTGAACGGTGGCGGCATGCGTGTGCCACGAGAGCGCGTGTCCGGGGCCGGCGCGCCATGAGGACCTTGCCCACACCAGCACGACTCCCCCACTCCCCCGGGCTCGCTCATGCGGGTTCGCGCCGCCGTCCGGCGTACGGCGATCACCGCCAGAAATCCGGGTGACCCCGTCGTCGCACGTCAGGACAATGGCCGGTACCCAGAAGCGAAAGGCGCCGACCGTGACCGTCCCTCCGTCCCTCCGGCTCTCCGGCTCTCCGGCTCTCCGGCATCGTCCGGTCGACCGCGTACGGCCTCGCCCGCGCGGCCCCCTCGGCCGCGCGGCCCTTTGCTCCGGCAGTACGAGGACGCCTTCGCAGCGGGCCCGTCGGTGCTCCCGGGCGAGCCCGACGAAAGCTCCGGCCGATACCTGTCCGCCCCGCTTCCGCGCGCGCCTCTACGCGGAGTCGGCAACCGCCGCCTCCGCACACCGGTGAACCCCGTCGCGCCTCGGGCCTCGCTCACACGAGCGCAGACACCGACGCGCCGACACCTGCCCCTCATGACGAGATGAGTCACCTTGCCCAGTTCTTCCGTCGGTCCGGCCACCGCCCTGACGATCGAACCCTTCCGTCCGGCCGCCCACTTGGGTCCCGCAGCCGAACTGCTCGCCGCCCGCCACCAGCGTGACGTCCGGCTCGAGCCGGTGCTGGGTGGGCGCTTCACCGTCCTGGAAGAGTGCCAGGCCTTGCTGGAGCAGGCGTGGGAGGACGGCGCCCGTGGTGCGGTCGCGGTCCGGGAAGGCGCGGTGGCCGGATATCTGCTGGCCCGAAGCGGGGAGGGGCAGCGTGGCCGTCACTGCTGGACGCAGCCTCAGGACGCCGCCCACTCGCCGGCTGCCGGGCCGGCCGTCCTGCACCGGCTGTACACCGCTTCGTCCGCCGCCTGGCTGGCCGACGGACGTCTGCACCACTACGTGGTGGCTCCGAGTGCCGACCTGCCGCTGTGGCTGGCGCTCGGGTTTCCCCACGAGCAGGTCCACGCGGTCGTCGACGTCCCCACGACGGCGCCGACCGCGGCACCGCACGGTGTCCGGAGGGCCAGCCCCACCGACATGGAAGCGCTGGAGCCGCTTCTCGGGCTCATCAACGAGGCGCACGCGGCACCGCCGGTTTTCGCGTTCACGGACCAGCCGATGTGGGACGTCCTGCGGTCCGGCCACCTGGAGTTGGTGAACGATCCGGCCGTGGCGTACTGGGTGTGCGAGGGGCGGGACGGCATCGACGGTTTCGTCGTCATGCGTCCGGTTCCCGACGAGGAGGCCTCGATCCTCAAGCCCGAGGGCTCGGTCGAACTCCTCCTGGCCGCGACGGCTCCGCACGCCCGCGGTACCGGCGTCGGCCGCCGACTGACCGAGTGGGCCCTGGCAGACGCGGCACAGCGGGGCTTCACGGTCTGCGTGACCGACTGGCGGGCCGCCAATCCCTTCTCGTCCGTCTTCTGGCCTCGCCGGGGATTTCGGCCCGTCGCCCATCGGCTGCACCGCATCCTGGACCCACGGCTACTGGGCCCGGAGCACGTTGCCGGGGGCTGACCGGCTCTGTTGCGTCCGGCACCGGGCCGACAGCTGCCTGGCTCGCTCAGGTGCGGGCGAGTTCGGCCGCGCCGAAGGAGACGTCGAAGCGGTCGCACCAGATGCTGACGCTGGTGTAGCGAGCCGGATCGATGTCGTCGGGCAGGACGTAGTTCTGGTTTCCCTTGTTGCCTTTGAGCTTGCCCAGGCTGACGTGCCTGCCGTCGTCGAAGACATGCCAGCCTGCCTTGCCCTCCTTGACGGGCGCGTCGGTCAGCCATACGCGCAGGTCCGGTCCGTTGCTGGTGTCGAGGTTCTCCAGCCGGACGACGTACGAACCGTCGGTCAACCGCACGAGCTTCGCCGTGCCCGACGTCGAGTGCTCGTGACTGATCAGCTCACCACGCGCCAGTGTCCTGGGTCGCGCCGACGGGGTGGCCGTCTCACCCTCCGCCGAAGGCGTCGCGGAGGAGGCCACGGCTTCGGGCAGTGCCTCCTGGACGGTCTCGTCCTGCCACAACTTCCACGGCTGGAACCAGTACAGCCCGAAACCGACTGCGGCGACCGCCATCACCAGCACCGTCACGACCAGCGGTTTGCTCAGTGGCTTCCGCCCACGCTTCATCGTGCTTCTCCCCCTCGGAGTGCGCCTGTCACTGTCCATTCAACGCGGCAGGACCTCCGCTCCGCAGCCCGCAGGAGATGACGGAACTCTTACGGACCGCGGCGACAGCGGTTCACCGCGCAGGCAAGGACAGCAGATGCCGGGGTGCGTCAACGTCCACGTGCTCACCAGCCGTCGAGGGTTTTTGGCCAGCCGCACCGGCATGACGGATGCCAACACATGCAACGCTTTCGACAACGATCAGCCCCACCGCAGGAGCCGCGAATGGGGTGGTCAGTGGGCTCATCACAGGCGCCCTGTTGCGGGTCCGACAACCGCGGGGCTCAGGCGTCGATGCGCACCCAGGTGCGGCCGGCGCGGAGAAACAAGGTGCCGTCACGGCCCTGGCCGCAATGCATCACCACCCGCCCGGGCAGCCGCACCCGCTCCTGACCGATGGCGACACACTCGTCGCCGACCAGTTCCGCGCGGGTCACGGTGGTCCTGCGGTCCCACGGTCCACCACAGCGCGCGCCACCCCGCCTGGACGTCTCTTGAGGACAGCCGCCACATCACGGGCAGATCATCGAACATCATGAGGATGGACCTTCGCGTCTCCGGGGGCCTACGTCAGGGGTAGGGGTCAGACCAGTCCGACCCGCCGGGCAGTGGCCTCGGTCTGCTCCAGGTGGTCGCGGGCGGTGGATCCCAGGGCCGCGATGACATGGGCCACGACCGTCTCGATGACGGCGAGCGTCGGCACGAGACTGTCGTAGGGCGAGGTGGAGGCGACGCGGCTGGGCAGCACCACGTCGGCGTGGGCGCTGACCGGGGAGAGCCAGGTGTCGGTGAACACGACCACCTTGCCTCCGCGTTCGCCGGCGAGCTGGGCGAGGGTGAGGTTGCCCGGCTCGTAGCGCCGGTAGTCGAAGACCACCAGGACGTCCCGGCGGTTCAGGCCGGACAGGACCGCCGTGCGTTCCACGTCCCGGTCCGGAAGGATCTGCACCGTGTCGCGCATCTGCATCAGGTGCAGCGCCAGGTACTGGGCCAGCAGGTGGGTGAACCGGCCGCCGCACAGCAGGATCCGCCGCTTGGGGTCGCAGAGCAGGGCGACGGTGGTCTCCAGGTCGTGCGCCGGCAGTTCGGCCAGGGTCTGGGCGACGGACGTGCTGAACGTGGACCCGCTGCGCGCGAGCAGCGTGCCCTCGGCCGAGTCGCCCGGGGGCGCGCCCGCGGCCTCGTACAAGGACAGCGGGGACGCCTCGCGCTCCTGCACCTCGGTGCGCAGGGCGGCCTGGAACTCGGGGAACCCGCCGAAGCCCAGCCGGCCGGCGAAGCGCAGGACGGTCGGTCCGCTGACGCCGGCCCGCTCGGCGATGCTCGCGACGGTCTCGAACCCGACCGCGGGGTAGCCCGCCAGGATGACCCGGGCCACCTTGCGTTCGGCGGGGCTGAGTTCACCCAGGTTCAGGCGGATCTCGTCGGCGAGCGTGCCGTGGGTCACGGGTGTCTTCCTTCCTCGGATGGAGCGGCCGGTGTGCCGGGTGGGCGTCCGGCACACCGGCCGCGGTGGTGCTCACTGCGGCCGGACGGAGACCGACAGGTTCAGCAGGGTCCGCGGCGTCGAGCGGTCCGTGCTCCAGGCCGTGAAGGACGGCCCCTTGGTGAGGACGGCTGCGAACTGCGGGTCCTGCTCAAAGGTAGTCGCCGTGGCGGTGTTCCGGGCGCGGGTGCCGGCCAGGGCGCGGGCCGTGGAACGGAAGGAGTACGGCACTCCGTCCGGGTTGTCCGCGGAATGGAAGACGTCGCCGTTGAGCGGGACGGGACCCGCGCCGGCCGGTGTGTACCGGCGCTTGACCGTGCCGGGCTCAGCGTGCCAGAGGGCGGCGTCGTAGTGGTCGCCGTCGGTCAGGTAGCTGTAGCGGGCCCCGGTGAGGGACCAGCCGTCGGCGGACGTCCTCGCCCTGGCCGCGCGCAGGTCGAAGACGGCGACGCCCTGCGTCCCCGCCACCTGCATGGTCTCCTTGGTGGTGCCCGGGCGGTCCACGATCAGTGCGGTGTTCTCCTCCAGGGCGTAGACGCGGTCGTGGCCGGTGTCGGCGGCCAGGCGCAGGATCCGGCCCTCGCGGCCGTACGCGCCGGTGTGGGTGTCGATCAGGCCGGAGCGCAGGAGTCCGAAGCCGCCCTCGGGGAGGTGGCCGAGGCGGGTGGGGTCCTCGAAGTAGCCGGGTGCGCTGCCGTCGCGCAGTCCTTGGTAGGACTCGCCGCCGGTGACCATGTCCCGGCCGGCGGCGATCTGCGCCCCGGCCGACGTGCCCGCGACGACGGCTCCCTGCGCGAGCCGGCGGCGGATGGCAGCCAGGGCGCGGGAGTCGGTGTGCTCGTCGCCGTGCAGCAGGGTGGTGACGTAGCGGTACTGGTCGCCGCCGCCGAAGAAGAAGCCCGTCATGGACTCGATCTGTGCGACGACCTCGTCGTCGTCTGCGTTCGCGAGGTGGTCCAGGTCGATGGGGATCCACTCGGCGTCCGCCGCGCCGTGGCGCTCGAACAGGTCGACGTAATAGGCGCCGTTGCACGCGGAGTTGCTGCACCGATCGGGGTCGTCGGCGTCCGGATCCTGGCTGGCCGGGACGGAGGCGGCCGTCAGGACGCCGATGCGGGCCCGGTCCCCTCCGGCGCGGCGGATGATCTCGCCGTACACCTCGTCGTTGTCGGCGCTCAGTGCCCCGCCGACCAGGACGAGCGAGCCGGACCGCGCCGCGAACGGCCCGGACGCACCGCCGGCGGTGGCGGTAGTGGTGGTAGCGGTGGCGGGGACGGCGGTCAGGAGTACGACGCACACGGCGCCTGCGGCGCCGAGGGTGCGACGGCGTGCGGGCAGGGGTCTGGACACGGAGCCTCCAAGGTGGGTTGTCTCGCAGGGGATGTGGTGCCGGGTGGGGCCCTGCTGGGCGCAGCCGGGGCTCGCGCGGTACAGGGTTCAGCGGGTACCGGGGCCGCACCTCGCACGGGTCAGCGGGTGCCGAGGGCCGTGATGAGCGAGGCGAGCAGGGCGATGCGGGGCGCGACCGTCGTGGTGTCCAGCCACTCCCCGGGGCTGTGGTCGGCGCCGCCGACCGGTCCGAGGCCGTCGAGGGTCGGGGTGCCCGTGCCCGCGATGAGGTTGGCGTCACCGACGCCGCCTGTGGCGGCCGCGCCGACGGTGATGCCCAGGGCCCGCGCCGCCGTCGCCGCCTCGGCGTACAGCGCCCGCGTGGCGGGGGTGTCCTCCATCGGCGGGCACAGGTCGCGCTGCTCGATCGTGACGTCGGTACCGGGGACGCGGCAGTCGGCGGCGGCCTCCTCCATGGCCGCCCGTACGGCCGCGAGGTCGCGGGTGCCGGCCGCGCGCACCTCGACCTGCAGTTCGGCCTCGTCGCAGACGATGTTGGGCAGCCGGCCGGCGCGGATGACGCCGACGTTGACGGTCACGCCCCGCTCGGGCCGGTTCATGGCCTGGAGGGCGACGGTCAGCCGCGCCGCCGTCAGTGCGGCGTTGGCTCCGCGCTCGGGCTCGATGCCCGCGTGGGCCGCCTTGCCGGTGACCGTGACGAGGTAGTCGGCCACGCCCTTGCGGGCCACGACCAGGTCGCCGTTCTCCCGGGCGCACTCCAGAGCCAGCGCGCAGTCCACGCCCCGGGCGACGTCCTCGGTGACAGAGCGGCTGAAGGGGGAGCCGATCTCCTCGTCCGGCGTGACGAGGAAGACGAGTTCGGCGTAGTCCGTGACTCCTTGTACCGCCAGGAGCTCCACTGCCGTCAGTCCGGCGAGGAGTCCGCCCTTGTCGTCGCTGACCCCCGGGCCGTGCGCCAGCCGGCCGGCCAGGGTGAACGGGCGTGCGGCAGCCGTTCCCTCGTCGAAGACGGTGTCCATGTGCCCGGCCAGGAGCACGCGTCGTCCGCCGTCGCGCACCGGGCGCGTCCCCCGCTTGCGGCCGACCAGTACGTCGCCGGTGCGGGGGCCCTGCCCGGGAGGGGGTGGGGTGCGCCGCACGGTGAAGCCGAGCGACCTCAGGCGTCGCTGCACCGAGTCGGCCACCCGGTTGACCCCGTCGGCGTCGTGCGAACCGGAGTCGATCGACACGAGTGCGGCCAGGTCGCTCAGATAGTCCTGTAGGCGGTCCTCGGCGAGGGCGAGCATGTCCCGTTCGAGCGTGCGCTGCCGCGCGTGGGCGCTCACAGGACCTTGGACAGGAAGGCACGGGTGCGTTCCTGCTCCGGTTCGGTGAGGACCCGGCGCGGATCGCCGGCCTCGACGACGACGCCTTCGTCCATGAAGACGGCCGTGTCCCCGACCTCGCGGGCGAAGCCGATCTCGTGCGTGACCACCACCATCGTCATCCCGTCGCCCGCCAGGGCGCGCATCACGTCGAGCACGTCCCCGACGAGTTCCGGATCGAGGGCCGAGGTGGGCTCGTCGAACAGCATGAGCTTCGGCTTCATCGCGAGCGCCCGGGCGATGGCGACCCGTTGCTGCTGGCCGCCGGAGAGCTGGGCGGGGAAGTGCCCGGCCCGGTCCGCCAGACCGACGCGCCGCAGCAACTCGTGCGCCTCCTCCCGGGCCTGCGCCCTGCTGACGCCGCGGACTCGTACGGGCGCCTCCGTGATGTTGTCGAGGGCGGTCATGTGCGGGAAGAGGTTGAACCGCTGGAAGACCATGCCGATGTCGCGGCGGCGTTCGGCCACTTCCTTCTCGCGCAGTTCGTGCAGGGTGTCGCCCTGCTGGCGGTAGCCGACCAGTTCACCGCCCACCGTCAGCCTTCCCCCGTCGACCTTCTCCAGGTGGTTGATGCAGCGCAGGAAGGTGGACTTGCCGGACCCGGAGGGGCCGAGCAGACAGCACACCTGACCCTGTTCGACGGTGAGGTCGATGCCCTTGAGGACCTCCAGCCTGCCGAACTGCTTGCGCACGCCCTCGGCGCGCACCATGGGCACGTTCATCACGCGGCGCCCTTCCTGCCGGGGCGGACAGTGGATCCGCCGGTCGCGAAGCCCAGCATCCGGCGCAGCGGCGAGGCCTGCCCCTGGGTCGAGCTGCCCCGGCCGTAGCGCCGCTCCAGCCAGGCCTGCGGGACGCCGAGCAGCGTCACCAGGGCGAGGTACCAGATGCTGGCCACCACGAGCATGGGGATGACCTGGTAGTTCTGGGCGTAGACGTCCTGGATGTTCGACATCAGGTCGTGGGCGGAGATGACCGACACGAGCGCGGTCATCTTGAGCATGTTGATGGTCTCGTTGCCCATCGGCGGGATGATCACCCGCATCGCCTGCGGCAGGACGATCCGGCGCATGGTCAGCGCCGGGCCCATGCCGAGGCTGTGCGCGGCCTCGGTCTGGCCGCGGTCGACGGACTGGATGCCGGCGCGCACGATCTCGGAGGCGTACGCGGCCTCGTTCAGCCCCAGGGCGAGCAGGGCCGCCACCGCCGGGGTGAGCAGGGAGTTGGTCTCCATCTGGAAGAAGGTGATGTCGGTGAAGGGGACGCCGACCTTGAGGTACTGGTAGAGGGCCGCGGCGTAGCCCCAGAAGATGATCTGCACCAGCAGGGGGGTGCCGCGGAAGACCCAGACGAAGAGGGTGGCCAGGCCGTACAGGACGGGGCTGGTGGACAGCCGCATGACGGCGATCAGGGTGCCCAGCGTGAGGCCGAGCGCCATGGCCGCCGCGGTCAGCCAGAGGGTGGTGGCGAGGCCGTCGAAGATCAGCCCGGCGAAGAGGTAGTGCCCGACGACGTCCCAGTGCAGGTTGGCGTTCTTGGCGAGCGACCCGGCCAGGCCGACGAGGGCGGTCAGCGCGACGGCGATGGCGATCCAGCGCCCCCAGTGCCGTACGGGGACGACCTTCAGCTCCTGGGGCGCCGGGCCGGATCGCGTGGTCTCGCGCGGTGCGGTCACGTCGGTCATGTCAGTCGACCGCCGCGTTCCTGGTAACTTCCTTCACCGCGATGGAGGCCACGCCGTACTTGTCGAAGATCTTCTCGGCGGTGCCGTCGTCGATGAGCTGCTGGAGCGCCTTCTGCACGGCGGTGGTCAGGGCGGGCAATTTCTTGCTGACGGCTATGCCGTTGGGCGAGGCGTTGTAGCCGCCCGGGGCGGCCGGGTCGTCGACGAGGTCGAAGGCGGCTCCCTTGTCGGCGGTCTTGGCGACCCAGCCCGCGGCGGGCTTGGTCAGCACCTGCGCCACGACCTGGCCGGAGCGCAGGGCGAGCTGGGCGTCGGAGTCCTTGGGGAAGGTCTTGATGTCGATCGTGCCCGTGGTGCATCTGCCCTGTTGCGACTTGAGCAGGTCGAGCTGGTTGGTGGCCGCCTGGACGGCGACCTTCTTCCCGCAGAGGTCGTCCAGGGTGCCGATCTTCCCGGGGTTGCCGTCCGCGACGAGGATGCCGGAGCCGGACTGCGAGTAGTCGACGAAGTCGACGACCTGCTGGCGTTCCTCGTTGTCCGTGATGGCGGACATGGCCGCGTCGTACTTGCCCGCCTGGATGGCCGGCACGATGCCGTCGAACTTCTGCGCGCTGAAGGCGAACCGGACGCCGAGCCTGGCGCCGATGGCCTGTCCGAGGTCGTAGTCCAGACCGGTGAACTCGGTGCTGCCTTCCTTCACGTACATCACGAACGGCGCGTAGGGGACGTCGGTGGCCACCTTGACGGTGCCGGCCTTCTTGATCCGGTCCGGAAGCGCGTCGTGCAGGGCCTGGTCCTTCTTCACCTCCACGCCCGCCACCGTCACCTTGCCGGCCGGCGCGGCGTCCGCGGTGTCCTGGTCCCCGCAGGCCGTCAGCGCGAGCGAGGAGGCCGCCAGGAGGATGGCGGCCGCGGAGGCGGACAGGGATCTGTTCATGGGGCAGGGCCTTTCTGGATACGGAGGCGGACCGGACGTCTTCTTCTCGCCGGCCCATGCGGCTGTAAGTTACAGACCTGGCGCTTGAATGCCTAGATGTATCGATCGTTACGTTCGAACTTGAGAGACTGAGACCTTCCCGTTACCCCACATATCGCGCCAAGGTGGACATAAATGCAACGATCTTGAGGCCGATCCGGCGTTACATCGACGCACTGATCACGATCATTCGTATCGGCGGCTCCCTCGTGTCTGGTGCTGCCGTGGGACACGCCGCCCGGAGGACCAATCCGCCGGCCTCCCGGAGCCGGATTCCCTGTGTGGCGGACACGGCCCCGTGGCTTGCGTGGGCCTCCCGGGGGCACGTGACCGGGAACCTCGCATCCGGCGCGACGACCGCCGAGCCCGTGTCGTCACCCAGGCAGGAACGGACAACGGTGCCGGTGGAGACCGGCACAGGGATGGATGTCGGTGAAGGAACCCGTATTTATCGGCCCTCGTCCGGTGCGGCAGCCGGATCTGGAAGCGCTGGTGGAGTCCGTGGCGCGCGGGGACACCGATGCCTTCGGCCTGCTGTACGACGCCGTCGCGGCCTCCGTCCTGGGCGTGGCCCGGGCGGTGCTGCGTGATGTGGCGCAGTCCGAGGAGGTCGCCCAGGAGGTACTGGTGGAGGTGTGGCGCACCGCGCCCCGCTACCGGCCCGACCGCGGCACGGCCCTGAACTGGATCCTCACCCTCGCCCACCGGCGCGCCATCGACCGGGTCCGCTCGGTGGAGGCGGCCGCGGCCAGGGACCACAAGGCCGCGCTCCTGGACCGACTGCCGGAGTACGACGAGGTGAGCGAGCAGGTCGAGAACCGCCTGGAACGCGAACAGGTCCGCCGGTGCCTGCGCACACTCACCGAGTTGCAGCGCCAGTCCGTCACTCTCGCCTACTACCGAGGGCTGACCTACCGCGAGGTGGCCGCCCAGTTGTCCCTGCCCCTGGGGACGGTCAAGACCCGCCTGCGTGACGGACTGATCCGCTTGCGCGACTGCCTCGGAGTGAGCGCATGACGACCGACACCGATCTGCACACCCTGACCGGGGCCTACGCCCTGCACGCCCTGTCCGACGAGGAACGCGCGCTGTTCGAGCGGCACTTGAACGCTTGCCCGTCCTGCGCGGACGAGATCACCGAGTTCACGGCCACCGCGGCGAAACTGGCGGCCGCCGTCGCCGTCACACCGGGCCCCGCCATGAAGCGGCAGGTCCAGCAGCGTGTGACCACGGTGCGGCAGGTGGCTCCGCACGTCCCGCGGACGCCGTCGGCAGCGCGGCTGCGCCGGCGCCTTCCCCCGCTCGTGCTCGCTGCCTGCCTGGCCGCGGCAGCCGCCCTGGGGGGCGTGGCCGTGTGGGAGCACGAGCGGGCCGAGGACGCCGTCGCGCAGGGACAGCAGGCCCGTCGGCAGGCGGACGAACTGGCCGCTGTCCTCGGGGCCTCGGACGCGGTGTCGCACCGCGTCCCGCTCCAGGGGGGCGCGAGCGCAGCCCTGGTCGTCTCCCGCGCGCACGACAAGGCCGTTCTGGTGGCGGCCGACATGGCAGCACCGCCCGAGGGCAAGGTCTACCAGCTCTGGTACGACCAGGGCGGCAAGATGCGTCCGGCAGGGCTGATGGACAGCGACCGCACCCGTCAGGCCGTGACCCTGTCCGGGTCGGCCAACTCGGCTTCCGCCGTGGGCATCACGGTCGAACCCGCCGGAGGATCGCCTCGCCCCACCTCGGCGCCGCTGGCCGTGGTGGACCTGCCGGCGTGACGGAAGGCGTCCAGATATCCGGGTCGGTCGATGTGAAAGCGGGTCGCTGAAAGCGGGAGTTATTCTGCACGTCCCGTCTTTCTCGCCGGGCCCCGGTGGTCAGCACTGCTGCTGACCACCGGGGCCTTCTTCGCACACTCCCCCACTTTTCGACAGGGCGACCGGATCAGAACAACCGTGAAGATCTGTGCGATCCGGAACGCCGGTCTCGTCGCCGCCGCCGGTGCGCTGGTGCCGGGCCGGGCCGGGGCCGCCTCCGCGGACAGCGGTGCCCAGGGTGTGGCCGCCGTCTCCCCCGGCGTGGCCTCCGGCAACGTCGTGCAGGTGCCGGTCCACGTTCCCGTGAACGCCTGCGGCAACACGGTGAACGTCGTCGGCTTGCTCAACCCCGCCTTCGGCAACGCATCCGCGAATGTCAGCGGACACGGCTGGGCAGCTCGGGGCTGACCGGAGGACGGGATATCCGTAGGACGGAATATCCGTAGCCACGGGCACTGCGGATTGGTCCGGGAAGAAAGTCGAGCGACTTGATTTCCGGGCCAATCCGTCCGCCGGCCGGCAGCGGATTACCCACGTGAGCGATGAAGAGAAGAAGCCGCGAACTCCCGTGCAGCGACTGCGCCTTGCGCTCGGTGCGCTGAGCGGCTTGCTGGCCGGATTCGCCGCACTGACCGTGGCCGAACTGGTGGCGGCAGGTGTGCGGCCACAAGCCGGTCCGATCGTGGCGGTCGGGGGTGCGGTCGTCGACCGCACCCCGGCCGCGGTGAAGGACTGGGCGATCCGCACCTTCGGCGCCGACGACAAACTGGTGCTCCAGACCGGCATCCTGGCCGTCCTGGTGGTGTGCGCCCTGGCTCTCGGTGTTCTGAGCCTGCGTCATCGGCTCCTGGGAGCGGCCGGGGTGGTGCTCTTCGGTGTTGCCGGCTCCGCCGCGGCGGTGGGGCGACCGGACTCCGAAGGTGTCGTCGACGCGCTGCCCTCCCTGGTGGGGGCGGTGGTCGCGGCCGGACTCCTCCACCTTCTCGCGGGCCGGATCCACACCTCGGGTCCGTCCCCCGAGGGCTCGGACCGGCGTCCGGACCCGTCCGGAGGGGAGGGCTGGGACCGACGCGGCTTCGTCATCGCCGCCACGGCCGCCGCCGCGGCCTCGGCGGGTGCGGGTGTGCTGGGCCGGTTCCTGAACGACTCCGCCGGCAAGGGCGCGGTCGCCTCCCGGGACAGCGTCGTCCTCCCGGCCGCGAACTCGTCCGCTCCCCCGACACCCCGGGGGGCCCGGGTCCGGGTGGCGGGTGTCAGCCCGTTCGTGACCCCGACCGAGGACTTCTACCGCGTGGACACCGCCCTGGTCGTGCCCAAGGTCGACGCCAGGGCCTGGCGGTTGCGCATCCACGGGGCCGGAGTGCGCCGCCCGCTCACCCTGTCCTTCGACGACCTGCTCGCACGCGAGTTGATCGAACGTCACATCACGCTCACCTGTGTGTCCAACGAAGTCGGCGGCCCGTACGTGGGCAACGCGCGCTGGATCGGCGTCCGGCTGGCGGACCTCCTCGCGGAGTGCGGGGTCGTGCCGCCGTCGAAGGGGGGCCGTGCCGACCAGCTCGTGGCCCGCTCGGTGGACGGCATGACCATCGGCAGCCCGGTCGAGGACGTGATGGACGGCCGCGACGCGATGCTCGCCCTCGGCATGAACGGTGCCCCATTGCCCTTCGAGCACGGCTTCCCGGTCCGCATGCTCGTGCCGGGTCTGTACGGATACGTATCGGCCTGCAAATGGATCGAGGACCTCGAACTGACCACGTTCGACGCCTACGACGCCTACTGGGTCAGGCGCGACTGGGCCCGCGAGGCGCCCGTCAAGACCCAGTCCCGGATCGACACACCGAAACCGTTCGCCCGCCCGAAGGCCGGGACCGTGATGGTGGCCGGCGTCGCCTGGGCCCAGTCCCGCGGTATCGACCGGGTCGAGCTCCGCGTGGACGACGGTCCCTGGCAGGAGGCCGGCCTGGCCGCAGAGGACACCCGGGACACCTGGCGCCAGTGGTCCTTTCCCTGGCGGGCGACCAAGGGCGCGCACACCCTCACCGTCCGCGCCACCGACCGCACCGGTCAGGTGCAGACCGCCGGACGCACGCGCACGGCCCCCGACGGTGCCAGTGGTCGGCACTCCGTCGCGGTGACCGTCGAGTGACCCCCGAACTACTTCCCTTTCCACAACACCCGACAGCGGCCGACGGCCGCTCGATCATCAGGAGAACCACATGAACACCCGTGTCCGCCGCATGGCCACCGCCGTCGCAGCCGCGGCCGTCCTCCCCCTTGCTCTGAGCGCCTGCTCCGACGACGGCGGCAGCTCGTCGAAGGCCGACTCCGACACCAAGGCGTCGGCGTCCGCCCCCGCCTCCGACGACGCGATGGCGGGCTCCAGCCCGTCCACCGAGGACGAGCCCTTCGGCCCCGCCTGCGCCTCCGTGCCCAAGGATGGCGCCGGCTCCTTCGACGGCATGGCCAAGGACCCCGTGGCCACCGCCGCATCCCACAACCCGGCGCTGTCCACCCTGGTCACCGCTGTGAAGAAGGCCGGCCTGGTCGACACCCTCAACAACGCCGAGAACATCACCGTCTTCGCGCCCACCAACGACGCCTTCGCCAAGATCCCGAAGGCGGACCTGGACAAGGTGCTCAACGACAAGGAGCAGCTGACCAAGGTCCTCACCTACCACGTCGTGGGCCGGAAGCTCGCCCCGAAGGACCTGGAGAGCGGCTCCTTCGACACCCTGGCGAAGTCCAAGCTGACGACGTCCGGCTCCGGCGAGTCCTACACGGTCAACGACTCGGCCAAGGTGGTCTGCGGCAACGTGAAGACCGCCAACGCCCACGTCTACATCGTCGACACCGTGCTGATGCCGCAGAACTGACCGCACCCACCTGCCGGCCGGGCACCGCGCGAGCGCGCCCGGCCGGCAGGCGCGTCCCGGCCCAGGGGACACCCGCCTGGGCAACGAGCCAGTCCCGCACCGGAAGCACCCTCAACCAGCGTGATGGATCACCAGCTTGAACTCGGCGAGCATGAGCAGCCTCGAGTGGGCGTCGTCGTGCGTGACGCGCAGGGCCAGCGGCGTACGAGGGTCCACCTTGATGGCCCAGTGCTTCGCGAAGAACTGCCGGCCCGGGCTCGGTGATCGGTGCTCGGTCGCCGTGGTGTCGTTGGGGCGGGGCGTCAGACCAAGCGGGTCCCGCACGAACTGGTCGCGCAGCTCCTCGTAGCCGCCCGTGCCGCTGCGCGCCTCCCACTGCAGGAGCGCATACAGCTGCCCGAGACCGGCCTTCGACGGCCAGATCAGCCCGCTGCGGTCGTCCGTCGCCCAGTTGGACACCACGTAGCCGTCGGGCTGTACGGCTTGGTGCATCCTCCACCGGTCCGTTGACTCGCCCGCCCCGAACGGGAACCGCACCACCTTGTAATCCGACCCGGGCGCGATCAGCTGAGGCGTGTCCACCTTCAGCGAGCAGAACTCAACGCCGGGGATGGTGGAGCCGCTTGTTCCGGACATGGGTCACGTCTGCCCACTCGTGCAGCCCCCCATGCGGTGCGCGTCCCCCTCTGGCACGCCCAGGCCGAGCAGCACCGTGTAGTCGTCCCGCTGCCGCACCGCACGGGCAGTGCCGTGCCCTTCACGCCCGGCCTCCGGTTGCCTTCACCCCCGCATCGCCCCTGCTCGTCCCCGGTTTCCCGGTCACCGGGCCGGTGGGCAACAGGAAACCCGTCGCCGCCCGGCCCGCGGCGGCGCAACTCTGGATCCGTCAGCCGGCGGCGGTGAGGGGAGGCGGGGTGCATGCGACGGGCACTGATGTCGGTCTGCGTGGCCGTGACAACCACCGCGGCCGTCACGACCGGGTGCACCAGCGGTGGTGACGACAACGGCCGTACAGGGACACCGGATTCACGTCCCGCGGCACTGACCTGGCAGGAGGAACTGCGCGTCGCCGACGCGCAGCAGCGACTCGTCAAGCAGTGCATGAACCGCCGTGGCTTCACCTTCTGGGAGGACCGCGGTCTGACGCGCGACGAGAGCCGGCCGGTGCGCTTCGTGCAGGACGACGTGGCGTGGGCCCGCGCCCACGGGTACGGGGGCCGGATCGAGGCGAAGGGCCAGGCCCTCCATGCGCGTCACCCCGTCGGCACCTACCGGCAGAGCCTTTCGGCCGATCGGCGCGCCGCCTTCGACACGGCGCTGGACGGCGGCGCCGACGCCCGCGTGCTCACGGTGACCCTGCCCGGCGGCGGGCAGATCCGCAAGCGCCTGGGCGGCTGCATGGAGGAGGCCGAGCGCACGCTCTACGGCGATCCGGCCGCTTGGTTCCGCGCCGGGAAGGTCGTCACGGGTCTCAACGCCCTCTACGGCGACCGGCTGATGAAGGACCGCCGGCTCAGCTCCGCAGTCGGGGCGTGGTCGCGGTGCATGCGGCGGGCGGGACTGCCCTACAAAAATCCTCGGGCCGCCCGCGACGCCGTCCGCGGCAACGCCGGCCGGCTGGAACCGGCCCGTTCCGATGAGGCGTTCGCCGCCGAGCGGAGGGTCGCCGTCGCGGACGCCATCTGCGCCCGGCAGACCTCCCTGCGAGCCGTGGCCTCCGCCCGGGAGACGTACTACCTGGAACGCCTGCGCGACCGGTACGGCAGGGAGATCGACACCTACCGGCATCTCGGTCAGCGGGCCTACGACCGGGCGGTGCGGATCGTTCCAGAGCGCCGCTGACCACGCGCGCTCCGAACCCGACACCGCTCACGGTGCGGGCGCACCGGGCCGCCGGCCCGGCACACCCGCACCCGCACCTCCGCACGACCGGTACCACACCGACAGTGACAGGAAACGAGGGAAACAGCATGCGCAAGATCAGCGTCACCGCAGCGGTCCTTGGGCTCGCCGCCCTGGGCCTGGCCGTGCCCGCCACCGCGCAGGCGGCGGAGAGCGCCGTTCCCGGCCCCGGCTGCAACAGCAAGTGGGGACCGCGCAACGGCTACATGTACGCCTGGCAGGACCTGGACTGCGGGGGCACCCTGTTGATCAGCACGCCGGGCAACAGCAGCAACTGGGGTCCCGGCTCCAACGACAAGGCCACCTCCGTCATGAACCGCGGTTACACGGGTGGCGCGGACCACGTCGCCTTCTACGAGAACGACAACTACGGTGGCGGCCACGCGTGTCTGGCGCCGGGAGAGCTGTACGCCGACAACCTGACCGACAACCGGTTCACCAACGGCGTCGTCGTGAACGACAACATCACCTCGCACCGCTGGGTGGTCGGGAGCGCCTGCGGGGCCTTCCTGACCTGATCCGCCGGCCGATGGGAACGGGCGGCCCGCGCTCCCTGCGAGCCGCCCCGCCCTTCCGTCACCCCGCCCTTTCGGCGCCCGCCCCCCTGTCGCCCCGTCGCTCGCGGTCAGGGGAACGCCACGCATGCCTGGGGAGCCTCGCTGGCCCGACTGGCGCAGTAAGCGGCGCAGAACGTCCGGAACCGCCCCACCGGTTCCGGACGTTCGCCTTTTCGCCACGCCCGGGGAAAGGCTCGCCTGCCCTGCGCGCCCCCGCAGTAGCCTGGGCATCCGCCGTCTCACGGACGCACTGCCATGGGGGACACCGTGGGAGACCCGCAGCACGGGCATGACGCCGACGACCGGAACGGGCGGGACGGGAACGCGCTGACCACGCAGTCCTTCCCCGCGCAACTGCGACGACTGCGGCAGGCACGCGGCCTGTCGCTGACCGATCTCGCTCGGCAGACGCACTACAGCAAGGGCTACCTCAGCAAGATCGAGACCGGGACGAAGCGAGCGACCCTCGACGTCGCCCGCCTCTGCGACCAAGTACTGAACGCGGACGGGGAGTTGCTCAGGCTCGTCCAGGAGAGACCGCTTTTCGGCGGCGAGGACGCATCCGAGACGGCCGTGACCGAGCAGCAGTCCCACGAGCCGTGTCCTTACCGTGGGCTGTCGGCGTTCACCCCGCAGGACGCGGAGTGGTTCTTCGGCCGGGAGCAGGCGACGGCCGCTCTGGTGGAGCGGGTCTTCGAACGGGTGGGCAGCGGACCGCTGTTGCTGGTCGCTCCCTCGGGCGCGGGCAAGTCGTCCTTGCTCAACGCCGGGCTGGTGCCCGCCCTGCGGCGCGGCGACTTCCCGATGCCGGGTGCCGACCGGTGGCCGGTGGTGACGTTCACGCCAACGTCGCGGCCGCTGGAGGAGTTGCTGGAGCGCACCGCGAAGGCGGTGGGTGGGGACCTCGGGGTCACCGTCGAGGAAGCCCGTCGGCGCCCCGACGCGGTGCTGGATGCCCTCCGTGCCATGGTCGAGACCCCGTCCAAGACTCCGGGGGACCGCCGGCCGCCGCCCTGGCGACCGGTGCTGATCGTCGACCAGTTCGAGGAACTCTTCACGCTCTGCACGGACGCGGACGAACGCCGGTCGTTCGTCCGGGTGCTCCGCACGCTGGCGGCGTCCTGGCCGGAGACCGGCGGGCACGGGTCCGCCGTGGTGGTGCTCGGCATGCGGGCCGACTTCACGGGCAGCTGTCTCGAACTGCCCGAGCTGGCCGCGGTCTTCACCGACGGGTTGTACGTGCTCCCCCCGATGTCCCTGGCGGAGCTGCGGGAGTCCATCACGCGCCCGGCGCAACTCGCCGGGCTGACCCTCCAGCCGGGTCTGGTCCCCCTGCTCCTGCGCGACGCGGGACTGCTCGACGGACCGGGCGGCGCCTCCCCCGGCGCCACCGGGACCCACCCCGGCGCGCACGAGACACCCTCGGGCGCCCTCCCTCTCGTCTCCCACGCTCTGCTGGCCACCTGGCAGCGGCGTGAGGGCTCCGCACTGACCGTCGCCGGGTACGAGCGGGCCGGCGGGATCCGGGGCGCGATCGCACGCACCGCCGAGAACGTGTTCGCCCGGCTGTATCCGGCCGAGCAGAAGACGATCCGCCGGGTTCTGTCCCGCCTGGTGTACGTCGCGGACGGGGCCGGGGCGACCCGCCGCCGGATGGGCCGGGCGGCGCTGATGGAGCAGCTCGCCGACGCCGACGGCGCTCCCGCCGCGCTCGACGCCTTCGTACGGGCCCGGCTCATCACGATGGACAGCGACACCGTCGAGATCACCCACGAGGCGCTCCTGCACGCCTGGCCGCGGCTGCGCGACTGGATCCACGCCGACCGCGCCGGACTGCTGCTCCACCAGCAACTGGCCCACGCCGCCGCGGAATGGGAGCGCGAAGGCCGTGATCCGTCCGCCCTGTACCGCGGCACCCGGCTGAACACGGTGCGTTCCTGGGCCGAGGAACTCGACGGATGGAGCCGGCTCAGTCCCGGCGAGGAGTCCTTCCTCGGGGCGAGCCTGGCCGAGCGGGAGGTGCTGGAGCGGCAGGGCAGACGCCAGGTCCGGCTGCGGCAGACGCTGCTGGCAACCCTCGCCGTGCTGCTGGGCCTCGCCCTGACCGCCGGGGCGTTCGCCTACCAGCAGCGCGAGAGCGCCCTCGACCAGGAAGCCGTCGCCCGCTCCCAGGCCCTCGCCGTACGCTCCGCGTCGCTCGCCGGGGGGCAGCCCGAGGCATCGATGCTGCTGGCCGGGGAGGCCTATCGGACCCACGCCACCACGGAGGCGCGCGGCGCGCTGCTGAGCACGCAGTCCCAGCCCTTCTCCGGCCGGCTGGGCGGCCACCGGGGCGCGGTCAACGCGGTGGCCTTCGCGCCGGGCGACGGGTCCCTGGCGACGGCCAGTTCCGACGGGACGGTGACGTTGCGCCGGGTGCACGACCGCCGTACGACTGCCACGTTCGCGGTGCACGGTCCTGTCCGGTCGATCGCCTTCAGTCCCGACGGCCGCTTCCTGGCGGCGACGTCGGCACTCGGTCCCGTGAGTCTGTGGGACGTCGCCGGGTCCCGGCGGACGGCCCTGCTCGGTGAAGGCACCAGCGGCTCCCGGACGCTGGCCTTCGACCCCCGCGGGGGCAGGCTCGCCGTCGCGACCACGCGCGGGGTGATCGAGCTGTGGGACACCGCGGGCACTCCGCGGATCGCCGCGACCCTGACCGGACACCAGGGCTCGGTCAACGCCCTGGGGTACGCGCGGAACGGCCGGGCCCTGGTCTCCGCCGGCACCGACCGGACGGTGCGGTTGTGGGACACCGACCGGGCGGCGCAGTCGACGGTGCTGAAAGGGCACACCGACGAAGTGCTGGGCGTCGCGTTCTCCCCGGACGGCCGCAAGGTGGCCTCCGGCGGCATCGACCGGACGGTACGGCTGTGGGACGTCCGCGGTCGCCGGCTCAGTGCGACGCTGCCGGGGAGCAGCGACGACATCAACGCCGTGACGTACACCCCCGACGGCGCCACGGTGATCGGCGCGGTCGGTGACGGCACGACCCGGTTGTGGGATGTCCGCAGCGGCCGGCAGACGGCCGTGCTGGCCGGCCACACCGACTACGTCATGGGGGCGGCCGTGACCTCGGACGGTGCCCTCCTGGCCACCGCGGGGTTCGACCGGTCCGTGGTCCTGTGGGACCTGGGCGGTCCGGTGCTGACTGCGCGTCCGTTCACGGAGGTGTGGCAGGCGCGGTACAGCCCGGACGGGTCCCTGCTGGCCACGGCCGACACCGACCACACCGTGCGCCTGTGGGAGGTGCGCGGGCGGCGGTTGGTGGGGACGCTGCGGGGCCACACGGAGGCGGTCTTCTCGGTGTCCTTCGCACCCGACGGGCGAACTCTGGCGTCCGCGGGCTCCGACGGCACGATCCGGTTGTGGGACGTGGCTGCCCGCTCCCTGGTGAGGACGCTGACCGGCCACACGGGGCAGGTGCTCTCCGTCGCCTTCGCGCCCGACGGCCGGAGTCTGGCCTCGGCCGGCGCCGATCGCACGGTGCGCCTGTGGAGTGTGGGCGAACGCACGCCGCGGGCGACGCTGTCCGGCCACCGCGACTACGTCAACAGTGTCGCCTTCAGCCCCGACGGCCGGACCCTGGCAAGTGCGGGCGACGATCTGGCCGTACGGCTGTGGGACGTGTCCGCGCGACGGCTCCTCGACACGCTGGGCGGCCACACCGGCGCGGTCCGCGGCGTCGCCTTCGCCCCGGACGGGCGGACCCTGGCCAGCAGCGGCAACGACGGCACCATCCGGCTGTGGGACGTGGGACGGCGGCGTGCGCAGGCCGTGCTGACGGGGCACATCGGCTCCACCCGGGGCATCGCCTTCGCCCCGGACGGCCGTACGCTCGCCAGCAGCGGCAACGACCGTACGGTGCGTCTGTGGGACGTGGCCGCACGGCGTCCGTGGGCAACGTTGACCGGGCACACCGACGCGGTGTGGAGCGTGGTCTTCGCTCCGGACGGACGCACGGTCGCCAGCAGCAGCACCGACGGCACCGTACGGCTGTGGGACCTCGACCCCGGGTCCCGCCTTGCGGAGATCTGCCGGCTGCGCGCGGACCTGACCGCGGACGAACGCGCCGCACTGTTGCCAGGGGTCCCGCTCTCGGCCAAAACCCCTTGCGACGAGCGGGACTGAGCATCGGGGTCCCTGCTCGGAGGGGGTTTCCCAGGTGTTTCCCGTTGCCTGTCGGCAACAGGCGACGGTCGGAGCGTCGACGGTCACGGGCCGCGGCCAGCAGGCTGCTGTGCGACCAATTCTTCACCGCCTACAGGAAACGGGGGTCCTGGCATGGTCCGCCGGACCGGTCTCATCCGCACACTGATCGCCTTCATGGCCCTGATGTTCTGGGCGCCGGTGTCCGCCACCGCCGCGCCCGGCCCGGAGTCCGCGCCGCGGTCGGCCGCCGCTGCGTGCGGCGCCCTGGCGCCCGGGGCCTCCGCCGCTGCGGAGCGGGCGATCGCCGCCGCCTGCGCCGAGGTGGCGGCCGGCACCTGGTACACGTGGGGCGGCGGCCACGGCCCCCGACCGGGCGCCACCTATGGACAGGTCGACCCCACCGACCCCGACAGCGCGCACGACCCCGAGCGGCTCGGCTTCGACTGCTCCGGCCTGGTACGGCACGCCTACGCCAAGGCGGCGGGCTCCGACATCCTCGACGGCATCGCCAGCCAGCAGTACTACACGCACCGCGCGGCGGCCCGCTTCACGGCCGCACAGGGCCTCGCTCCGCTGCTGCCCGGCGACCTGCTCGCCTGGGGCACGCCGAGCGACCTGCACCACATCGCCATCTACCTGGGCGCGGGCAAAATGGTCGAGGCGAAGGAGTCGGGCACCCGGCTCATGGTCAGTGACGTCCGCATGAACGGCTACTTCGGAGCCGTCCGCGTCAACACCGGCCAGGTCACCGGTCACATCCACCAGACCTGGGGCACCGACGTGTGGACCAAGGCCAAGCCCTCGCTCGGCGCGGCACGCGTGTACGCCTTCCCGTACTCCACCACCATCCGGGTGCAGTGCCAGATCCACGCGGAGATGGTCAGCGCCGAGGGCTACGACAACGACGTGTGGTCGTACCTGCCGGACTACCGGGCGTGGGTGAGCAACATCTACATCAAGGGACCGGCGTGGCTCGACGGCGTCTCGGACTGCGGGACGGAGACACCCGTGCCGATGGTGTGATCGAGGCGCAGCGCCGCGCAGGGACCCGGACACCATGATCAGCGGTGCCCGGGTCCACGCGTCCTCAGCAGATGTCGAGGCTGTTGAAGTCGTAGGTCGCGTAGTCCGGGAAGCTGTAGATCTGGCCGTCCGCGGGGGCGTGGTACGAGTAGGTGGGCCCCCAGAAGCGGACCTGGGCTCCGCCGGTCTGGTTGTTGCGGGCGAACAGGGAGTCGACGAAGTTCGAGAGCGACCGCGTATCGCACTTGAACAGGTGGAAGATGCTGAGCCTGCCGTCGCCCTGGCCCACGGCCACGCAGGCGATCCCGGATGCCAGGGAGCACGTGATCAGCTCCGAGTTCCGCTTGTCGGCCGGCACGTCCCGCTTCACCCACTCGCCCGAGAACAACGGGGAGATCTGCGGTGTCCATGCGGTCGTCCCGGCCGCGCCGTCCTGCGCGGCCTGTGCCGGTGCCGACGCCGCCAGGGGAACGAGGACTGCGGCGATCATCGCCACGACCATCGCAGCCACCCGTGTTCTGATTCTTCTCAAGGTCATGTGATTCCCTCAGTAGTCGCAACCGATGCGGCCGTTCCGACGGCCGGATGCCGCCACCACGGCTGTTGCTGTTACTCGCCGGAGCGCCGGCTCTGCTCTGCTCCACCGTGCGCCGCAGCGGCCGGCGCTCCCCCGCGTCAGCGATCAGGACCGTAGTGCGGGCAAGGAGCGTCGCGACACTGACAGATGTCAGGGTGTGAACGGGCTCGCGACCGGCGTGACTTCACACGCGCAGTCAGGCACCTTCAGGCGGGGGCGCTGCAGGCGGTCGCGCGGGGACCCTGCACCTGCTCGTCGGCAGGGTCCCTGGTCGACGTCCGCCAGGCGATGGGGGCCTGCACCGGGCGGGCCTACCTCTCGTCGGGTTCGTCCTCGTCCCGAAGGCCCCTCGACGGGCCCCTGACGTTGCCCAGAACCCGTTTGCTCTGCTGGTCGACGAGGCGTGTCACGCTTTCCTGGGCGATGCCGAACATGAGGGCCCAGGCAAGGATCTGAGCACCGGAGTCCAGATCCGTCAGTCCCGGCACGAAGCCGCCCTGGATCACGAGCAGACCGAAGACCGCGGCCAGGGCGCCGACCGGCAGCCGCAGCAGCAACAGGCAGATGGGCACCATGTACGGTGTCGCGGTGCCCTGCATGTGGCGCAGGGACACGGCTCCGGCCAGAGCCGCCCCGCACAGCCCGAAGAACTCCACGATGAGTACGTCGGCGCCCTCCGGCGTCCCGTCGATCGGGCAGACCAGGTTGGTGTTCGGTCTGAAGCAGAGGTTCTGCGCTATCGCGCTCGGCTCGGCGTATCCCCAGAAGACGATGAGCCCGGCGATGAGGGCGGTGAGAAGGACCGAGGTCAGCAGGATGTTGCGGAAGCTGCGTGCTCTCGCCCTCTCCAGATCCTGGGCGTCGTTGGCGGCGCGCAAGGCCCGCACCGCGAGGTCCCGGAACCGGGAGTCCACGTCGTGCCCGTTCGAACGGAGCTGCAGCTCCAGTTCGTTGCGCAGCGGGTCCTCGTCACCGAGGTGCTGCTGCGCCCGCGCGAGCACCTCGCGGCCCCACCACGCCAGCTCCGCCTCCCCGGCGAGCTTCAGGATGGTGACCTCGGCGCGGTGGATGTTCGCCCAGGTGCGGTCCACGGCAGAGCCGGACAACAGGGACAGAGGGGTGTCCCTGCCGTTGAGAGCCTCCCGAGCTGCCTCGAGCTGAACCTTGGCCTTGTTCACGAGGCGCTGGCGTTCGCTCGACAACTCGCCGCGGGCCTCGATCGTGCCCAGGTCGCCCTGAAGCTCGGCGACATAGGCCGAGGCGCGCTGGTGCCAGGAGGACTTCCGCCTGCCCGCCACGTCTCCGTCTTCGTCAGGGATGATCCGCACAGGGGAATCCACCATGGTTCCGCCCTCCGCCGAGCGACCCGGAGTTCACCTCAACAGGGCTCTCACCTCCAATTTCCCGCCACACGGGCGTCAACGCAAGTCAGCGCCGAAGCGGGTTTCCCTTCCCTGTTCGTTCCGCTCGGCGTCCGCCCGGCGGCGGTGATCCCGCAGGCTCTGCTCGCGTTATTCGCGTAGGGACGCACCCCTGAGTCGACAGGGTGTTCATTTCGCCCTCAACATTTGATCCGGATACGATCCGGAATCTTCCCGCATGTGGACAAGGTGCAGGTCAGACAGGGTGCGAGTAATATCGCAAATGGAATTACCCAGCATTCTTGGGCAACGAGTTCGGGAAACTCGACACCCGAGCGGAATCACCATTGGAACACATCGGAAGAAGGAGCTGACAATGTCGGATCGCATACTTTTCTACGGCGCGGACAAAGGACGTGGGGTCGTCGCCGCCCTCGACGCCGCCAACCATCTCAGGGACGTCACCGTCATATCCGCGGGCAGCTTCGCCAAGGACTGGACCGCCTTCACCGGCCTGAGCGGCGATCGACTCCTGTTCTACAGCGCAACCAGGGGCGGCGGCGTCGTCTGCTCCGTCGATGACGACAACAACATCGCGGACGTCACCGTCATGCCCAACGGCAGCTTGGCCACCGACTGGACAGAGGTCACCGCGCTGAGCGGCGACCGCGTCCTCTTCTACGGCAAGTCCAAAGGACGCGGCGTCGTCTGCTCCATCGACGACGGCAACAACCTCGCAGACGTGACCGTCATACCCCCGGGCAGCTTCGCCAAGGACTGGACGGAGATCGCCGCGCTCAGCAACGACCGCATCCTGTTCTACAGCGCCACCAGAGGCCGCGGCGTCGTCTGCTCCATCGACGATGCCAACAACATCGCAGACGTCACCGTCATACCCCCGGGCAGCTTCGCCACCGACTGGACCCAGATCACCGCCGTCAGCGGCGATCGCATCCTGTTCTACGGCAGGTCCAAAGGACGCGGCGTCATCTGCTCCATCGACGACGGCAACAACCTCGCAGACGTCACCGTCATACCCCCGGGCAGCTTCGCCAAGGACTGGACGGAGGTCAGTGCGCTGCGTCCGCCGGAGGGCCGCGTGCGAGTCGGCCGCTCCGCGGAGCTGCACCACGCGTAGACCACCATTCCCTCACCGCGCCGGAGACGCACCGCGGCTCCGGCGCGGTCAACGACCGGGCCGCGTCCAGCGAGAGTGGTTCCGACGCCACCAACTGCTGGTCGGATGGGCCGGATAGCTGAACTGCCTTACGGAGCAGGGGGGTCAGGCAATACGTTATGCCCTGAACCCAATGCTTCGGCTGAAAGACAGACGGCAGACATGACCGACCACACGACCGCGTCCGGACCGGCAGGGCATCAGAACATCGACACCTCCGTGCCGCATTCGGCCCGCATCTGGAACTACTGGCTGGGCGGGAAGGACAACTACCCGGTCGACGAGCAGGCCGGCGACGCCTACACCGCCGTGTTCCCCGGCATCGTGACCATCGCGCGCAGCAGCCGCGCCTTCCTGCGCCGCAACATCACGTACCTGATCGCCGAGGTGGGCATTCGCCAGTTCCTCGATGTCGGGACAGGGCTGCCGACCGCCGACAACACGCACGAGGTCGCCCAGCGGATCGCCCCGGAGTCGCGGATCGTCTACGCCGACAACGACCCGATGGTGCTGGCGCACGCCCGGGCTCTGCTCTACTCCACGCCGGAGGGGGCGACCGCCTACGTCGACTCGGACGTGCTCGACCCGGACCGCATCCTGGCGGCCGCCGCGGACACGCTGGACTTCAGCCGGCCGACGGCCTTGATCCTCAGCAACATCCTGGGGCACATCGAGGACTACGACCAGGCGCGTTCGATCGTGACCCGTCTGATGGGAGCACTGCCGTCCGGCAGCTACCTCTCCATCAACGACGGTTCGCGAGGCATCGACCCGGTCTTCGAGCAGGCGCAGGACGGGTACAACAAGAGCGGCGCGGTGCCGTACACGCTGCGCACCGTCGACGAGATCACCTCGTTCTTCGACGGCTTGGAGCTCCTGGAGCCCGGCGTCGTATCCGTCCCCCAGTGGCGGCCCGACTCCACCGACCCGGCCCCGCACGTCATCGCCGAGCACGGCGGACTCGCCCGCAAGCCGTGATCAGCTGTCTGGCCATGGCGTGAAGTGACACGCCGCCGGCACGGTCGGCCTCCAGCCCGGGACACGCTGGATCTCCTTGCTGTTTTCCGCCCGGCGCCCGCACCATGTTCCTCCAGTGATCATGGTGCGGGCGCCGGGCGTCCGCACACGGGGGACGGGAGCCGACGCATGCGCTGCACAGCACGGAGACTCAGCGGGACCGCTCTGGCCACGGTGGTCCTCTCAGCAGGGCCGGCAGCCTGTACGGGCGGCAAGCAGGAGAGCGCCGGCCCGTGCACGGACGGGACATACGCCTGGTCGGATGTACAGCGCTCGGAGGAGCTGACCGAACTCGCCGACCCCATCCGGTTGAAGAGGAAGACGGCGTCCTACTCGGCCCGACTCAAGCCGGTCGGCGAGACCGGCGTGAAGCCCGAGGTGAACGTAACACCGCAAGGGGTCAGCGCTGCCGACGTGATCAAAGCCTTGGGAAAGCACCTCCGGGTGGAAGAGCCGCTCGCCGACCCGAGCGAGCGCGACGTGCCCGAGGAGCGTCTCGGACACGTCTTCGAGGCGGCGACCGGGGATCTCAAAGGTGCGTACTACTCGTGGGGTTACCGCAAGGCCGTCGAGGCCGACTTCACCTACGCCTGCGGCTCCGACACGCCGGTGAGGGGCCACGTCCGGACCTGGGAGGGGACCGGCTCCGGCTTCCTCCCCTGTTCCGACGACCCGTCGGAGCTCGAGAGCGGTCGCCAGGCCGCCCGCGAGCGCTGCCCCGAGGGATCGAAGGCGGTCAAGACATCCTGACCGGCCCAACCACACCCGCACCGACCGCCCCGCTCCACCGGCCCCGCCTCACGTGCGGTGTCACGCACCGTCCAACTATGGCTGGTTCCCCGGTACATAAGGCCGCTGCCCGCTGAAAGTCTTGGCCCGACGGTCCTCCCGGTGCGCCGGCGCGCTGGACGGCTCGCCACCTGGTGGGCGACGCATCGCGCAGGGAATCCCGACCGGCATTCGCCTGCGCGACACGTCGCGACCGTCTCGGCGCCATCTCTCCCCTCGTGACCGCTGAGCAGAGCGGGCACCGATCGAAGGACGGAATATGAAACGGATGGTCTCCAAGGCCGGTGTCGTATTAGGTGCTGCGGCGCTTGCCGCCACCGCGCTGATGACCGCCGGCCCCGCCAACGCGGCCTGGTCCGACTGCCCGTCCGGTGCGCTGTGCGCGTATCTGGGCACCGGCGGCGCGGGTGACCCCGGAACGGTCTACGGCAACAACACCAACCTGCTGCAGTACAACAAGTTCAACAACGCGGAGTCGCTGTACAACAACGGGAACAACTGTGACGTTCGCGTCTACTCGGGCCTGAACTACACGGGTTCGGTCGCCGTGGCCCAGCGGGGTTGGACGTACTCCCCTCTGTACAGCCCGTGGAAGGACAACGTCGCCTCCAACCGCTGGTGCTGAGCCGATACCGCGGGCGGTTCCCTCACCTGGTGCTGATCACCGCACTGGCCGCGGCCGGTTGCTCCTTCTCGGAGGAGCCCGGCCGCGCGCTCGCACCCCCCGACGTCCGCCCGCTCTCGGGAGCCACCGCGGTGAGTCACGCCGACTCGGTGCGTCTGCACGACCGCACGGAGCGAGCCGTGACCGCCTGTATGACTGGCCGTGGCCAGGAATACACGGCACAGCCCGCCAACTCCTCGGCACGCAGCGCGGAGACCAACCCGTACGGACTGCTCACCCCGCAGCGGGCCGCCGCGGACGGTTACGGCATCGTCGGCGAGTACCTTCACCTGCGATCCACTCCGCCACCCGTCGAGAAGCCGCGCTCGAAGGCTTGGCAGGAGGCCCTGACCGGAACCCCGGAGCGCCGGGTGACGCTGCGACTCACGGGCGGGACCACGGTGCAGTACTCGGCGGACGGTTGTGTCGCCCGCGCGAACGCTGAGGTGTACGGACCGAAGTGGAACACGCTGGAGCCACTCACCATGAAACTGGCGAACCGGGTGCTCGCCACCGTCGAGGACGATCCGGCCTATCGTGAGGCGCTCCGGCGCTGGTCCGCCTGCATGACGAACGCAGGGCATCCCGCGACGGACCTCCAGGCCGCGCGCGCACCCCTCAACTCCCGTCTCAAAACGGCTGCGCAGGACGAGCAGCGGCTGCGAGCGCTCGGCCGCGACGAGATCACGGCAGCGAAGGCCGACGCCCAGTGCCAGACCGAGACCGAACTGGCCAAGACCATTGCGGGCGTCCAGCGAAGGGTCGAGGGCAAGCTGCTCACTGCGGAGGACCGCTCGACCATCGCCGGCTATCGGCAGGCCAAGGAACAGGCACTGCGCGACGCGGGCTGATGAGTGGCCGACGCCCGGACGGCATGCGGCAAGGCGGCGACCGGGCGGGGCGAAGCCGGTGCCGGGCTGGACGGCGCACGGTCACGGAGCCCGATCGTCTCGTGCGGCTTCGGGCCGACGCGAGAATGTGGCGAGCACGCCACCCATCTCGCCGGCGGCGGACGCGTTGGCGGCCCCCCGGGTGCACGACGAGTAGAGCGGCAACCCCCTGGTCACTGGCGTCTGAGCGCAGCCGCAGCGATCGCATGAGAGCTTCGTCGTCAACCTGCGAAGACATAACGGATGCGATGCGCCATCAACTACCGGTTGTGTTCAGGCCATTGACACCTCCATTACCCAGCATTTACGTTCCGGCCATCTGAGAGCGCTCTCAGACTCCCCTCCTGTGAAGACTTGAGGTGCCGCATGCCATCCCCACACTCCAGACGGGCAGCGATCCTGCTGCTCGCCCCAGCCCTCGCCGCGTTCGGTCTCGGCCCCGCCGCCACGCCGGCGGCCGCGGCCACCGTGCCCGTCGGCTCGGGCAGCTACTCCGACACCCGGCCGTCCGGCACGTCGGGCCCCACCACCAACACAGGAACGCCGGTCACGCCCAAGGTGACCGCCGCCGCGCGGAACCGGGCCGTGCCCACCAACGACTGGTGGTCCTCCCTCGCCTTCCAGCGCTACGGCGACAACCCGTGGTCGACCCCCATGTACGGGCACCCCCTCACCTACCAGGCCACGTCCGGCGGGCTCGACATCGGCTACCCGACCTCCCCCTCGATCGTCGGTGACGGCCGTCAGTACGAGTACGCCCACAAGCGGGACCTCACCATCGGCCTGAGCGGCCTCAACTCGCCCGACACCAAGGCCGACGACTGGTCCGACTGGACGGTCACTCCGCTGTGGTCCGACGGCACCCGTACCCTGCGCACCACCATCGGCCACGGCTCCCCGTTCGTCTACGCCAAGGGCACGGGTGGCAACGCGCAGATCACCACCGCCGGCGCACCCACGGTCTTCAGCGACCAGGGCAACGTCCTCGGCATCACCGTCGCCGGGCATCACTACGCCCTCTTCGCGCCCACCGGCAGTGACTGGAACGTCTCCGGCTCCACCGTCACCGCGGGCCTGGGCTCCAAGGACTACTTCTCCGTCGCCGTACTGCCGTCCACGGGCGCGCTCGCGACCTTCAAGAAGTACGCCTTCAGCTTCGTGACCGACTCCAAGGTCGCCTGGAGCTACTCCGGCGGCACGGTCAGAGCCACCTACACGCTCACCACGGAGGCGAAGGAGGGGACCGAACGGGGCACGCTGCAGGCGCTCTACCGCCACCAGTGGCTCAACACCTCCGACGCGCTGACCTCCTACACCTACGTCTCACCCCGCGGCACCATGAAGGTCCGCGAGTCGGCCTCCTTCACCACGAGCCAGAAGGCGGCGGCGGTACTGCCCGGGCTGCCGAAATCCAGTGGCGTGGACGCGGCCCGGCTGCGCGGCTACCTGAACGAGGTCGTGAACGCCTCCGACCCCTTCTCCGGCGCCACGGACACCTACTGGACCGGCAAGGCGCTCGGCCGCCTCGCCCAACTCGTCCCGCTGGCCGAGCAGATCGGTGAGACCGGCACGCGCGACCGTCTGCTCGGGCTGCTCAAGGGCAAGCTCCAGGACTGGTTCACCGCGGGTGGCGCCAACGAGTTCAGCTACGACAAGGACTGGAAGACCCTCACGGGCTATCCGGCTTCGTACGGCAGCGACACCGAGCTCAACGACCACCACTTCCACTACAGCTACTACGTCTACGCGGCCGCGATCGTCGCGCAGTACGACCAGGGATGGGCCGCCGACTCCGCATGGGGCGGCATGGTCAAGACCCTCGTGCGAGACGCCGCCAACCCCGGCCGCACCGACACCGCCCTCCCCTTCCTGCGCGGCTTCGACGTCTACGCCGGCCACAGCTGGGCCTCCGGCCACCAGGGCTTCGCCGCCGGCAACAACCAGGAGTCCTCCTCCGAGTCCACCAACCTCAGCGCGGCCCTGGTCCTGTGGGGTTCCGCCACCGGAGACACCTCGCTGCGCGACCTCGGCACCTACCTGCTGACCACCGAGTCGGAAGCGATCGCGCAGTACTGGTTCGACGCGGACGAGCAGGTCTTCCCCTCCTCCTTCAACCACGACACGGCCGGCATGGTGTGGGGCAGCGGCGCGGCCTATTCCACCTGGTGGACCGCCAACCCCGAGGAGATCCACGGCATCAACGTCCTGCCCGTCACCGGTGGTTCACTGCACCTCGGCGGTGAGAAGGCCGCGATCCGGCGCAACATCGCCGAGATGGAACGGGAGAACGGCGGCCCCGCCGTCGAGTGGCGCGACATCCTCTGGGAGTTCCAGTCCCTGGCCGACCCCGCCTCGGCCAAGTCGAAGTGGGACGCCGGCAACGCGAACTACACGCCGGAGCAGGGCGAGTCCAAGGCGCACACGTATCACTGGATCAACACGCTCGACGCGATCGGCGCGCCGGATGCCACGGTGACCGGCGACCTCCCCACCTCGGCCGTCTTCTCCAAGGGGACGACCCGTACCTACGTCGCCCACAACCACGGGGCGTCGGCGCGGACCGTCACCTTCTCGGACGGGAAGACCCTCTCCGTCCCGGCTCGCTCCACCGCGAGCACCACGGGGTCGGGTTCCTCGGACCCCGACCCGGATCCCGACCCGCCGACGGGGAACACCTTCCAGCTGCGCAGCGGTGGAGTACTGACCACGGCGACCGGTGGCACCTCCGGCAGCGACACGATCGCCTCGGGCGGCGGCGCCAACCACGACGGCACGCCGTACCAGCCTCTCGTCTACGAGGTCCGCGGCGTCAACGGCACTCTCACTCCGGGTGCGGGGACGACGTTCCGGTTGCAGGTGGACGCCGGCACCACCGTCGGCCTCGGCCAGCAGGCCCGTGTCAGCTACGACTTCACCGGTGACGGGAGCTTCGACCGGACCGAGACGTACAACTACTTCGCCACCGACCCGGTCGCCGGGTGGGAGGAGTACGCGCAGACCCGCGGCCTCAAGGCCTCCACAGGCACCCTGGGCAATCTCAAGGGTGGAACCGTCCGCCTGGAGGTCTGGAACGCCATCGGCAACGGCACCTCGAAGCTCCAGACCGGCACGGACAAGTCCGTGGTGGTGATCCCCTACAGCTGACCCGGCGCACGAGGCTCGTGCGGCGGGTGACGACACCAACGAGTCACCCGCCGCACCGCCCGCGGGGCGTGAGCCAGCGGCATCTCGCGCACTGCCGACGGAAACTGACGGCCCGTACTGAAACCATCTTCCCCAGTGCTCTGCGTACACCTTCAATTACTGCGGCCTAGTCGAAGAGCGCCGCCTCGGGCGCCGGTGACCCGGCCCAGTGCATGCGGGACCACGGGAGGGACAGGTCGTCCGTGCCGCTCACCGTACGAGGCGCCAGGTCCTCGATCCGGGCGGCCTCGTGGTGCCGGGTGAACACGGTGTCGACGTAGCGGTGGCCGGTGTCGGCGGCGAGGAACAGGACGGTACGGCCGGGCTCTTCGCGGCGTTCCCACCGCGCGGCCAGGTAGGCGGCTCCGGTGGAGAGACCCGCGAAGACGGCGTGCCGGCGCAGCAGGTCGACGTTGCCGGCGAGTGCGGCGTCGAAGGCGAGCCAGTGCAGGGTGTCGTAGAGGTCGTGGCGGACGTTGCCGAAGGGGATGGAGCTGCCGATCCCGGCGATGATGATCTCCGGGTCGGCGACGTGGTCGCTGCCGAAGGTGACGCTCCCGTACGGTTGGACGCCCACGAGCCGTACGTCGACGGAGCGTTTCCTCAGGTAGTGGGTGAGGGCGCCGGTGGAGGCTCCGGAGCCCACGCCACCGACGAAGGTGAGGGAGTCGCCACCGATCCGGTCGTGAATCTGCTCGGCGACGGCTTCGTAGCCGAGGTAGTGGATGTCGTCGTGGTACTGGCGCATCCAGTGGTAGTCCGGGTGTTCCCGCAGGATCTCGCGTACGCGGGCGACGCGGCGGTTCTGGTCGAGCTTGAGGCTGCTGCTGGGCGGCATCTGCTCCAGGTGGGCGCCGAGTACGTCGAGTTGGGCGCGCAGGGTCCGGTCGACGGTGGTGGAGCCGACGATGTGGCAGCGCATGCCGTAGCGATGGCAGGCCAGGGCGAGTGCGTAGGCGTAGATGCCGCTGGAGCTGTCGACCAGGGTGTCGCCGCGTCGTACGGCTCCGGTGTCGAGCAGGTGGCGTACGGCGGCCAGGGCGGAGACGACCTTCATGGTCTCGAAGCGGAGGCAGAGCAGGCCGTCGTCGAGACGTATCAGGTCCGGGCGTCCGATGGCTTCCGAGATGTGTTCGTCCACGGGGACTCCTCACTGCTGGGGGACGTGAAGGTGGTGAAGGTGCGGGTCGGCGTGATGCCCTCGCGTTCGAGGGCGCGGGTGCACCGGCGCAGAGCGTGGCGCAGGCCGGGCGCGCGGGGGTCGAAGAGGATGCCGGCGACGTTGCCGCTGTGGGCGACCTGCACGCCGACGGCGCCGGTTGCGTCGGCGATTCCGGTGAGCGCGGGGAACTCGGGGTGCCACAGGACGCGTTGGCGCAGCCGGGCGCTGGCGGTGCCGACCCGGCCGAGCAGGGCGGTGTCGGCGTCGGCCACCGCCCGGCGGAGCATCCGGCGCAGGTGGCCGTAGGCGGCGAGGTCGTCGTCGTGGTGGTGGAGGGCGGGGAGGGAGAGGGTGTCGACCGGTGCGCCGCCGCCGAGCGCGCACCCGACGACCACGGCGGGCGGCAGCACGGAACCCAGTACTTCGAGGACGCGGCCCTCGCGCTGGGCGAAAAGCAGCGGCCGTGCACCGTGCATCAAGGGGTCGCTGGCCCCTTCGGCGCGCACCGCGATGCGGGCGATCGTCTCCGCGGGCAGCAGCACGCCCCAGGAGTCCGCGACCGCCCGCACGGTGGCGATGACGTCGCTGGTGGAGGATCCCATGCCGAGCCCGACGGGGAGGTCCCCGGCGAGCGTCAGCTCCCCGCCGCAGGGCTCCGCGTCGCGGCGTGCGGCGCACTCCCGTACCGCCAGGACGGCGGCCGCCCGCGCCTTGGTGCGGCCGGCGGGCGTCACCGTCACCTCGTCCGCTGGCCTGCCCGGCCGGCATGTGAAGCGGGCGGTGCTGCCCGGTCCGTGCATCGGCAGCGTGACCAGTGCGTGGACGGGGCGACGCCGCTGGTCGAGGAAGACGCCTTGCAGGATTTCGCCATGGTGGCAGGCGGCGCGTCCGGTGCCCTCCGTGTCACGGGCAGGGGCGCCCGGTCGGCGGGTGGCGGCCGTCATGCGTGGCCCGCCGCCCGGTAGCGGTACAGGGTGGTGGGGTCGGCGCTGAACTGGGAGAAGGGGAAGGGCTCCGCGGACAGGGCGGTCACGCCCCGTCCGAGGAAGGCGCGCGCCACGGCGCTGCCGGTCTGGGCGTAGACGACCAGGGGTACGCCGCGTTCGCGGCAGCGGGCCAGGACGGTGTCGAAGCTTCCGTTGCCGAGCGTCATGCCGGTGGCCACAACGGCGTCGGCGGTGTCGAGGACCTCGTGCATGTCGTCGGTGACCGGGTCGCCCCACTGGGTGGTGCGGAGGTTGAAGTCGCAGAGCAGCGGGTCACCGCCGCGCTCGCGGATGGCCGCGACGAGCGGGTTGACCACCCCGATCAGAGCGACCTTGGCTCCGGTGTCGATGTCGAGGAGCCCGGCGACGGCCGCGTCCCGGGCCAGCGCCCGGGTCTCGGGTGTCCCGGCGGGCAGGGTGACGGGTTCCGCCTCCGTCGCCTCCCGGTGCGGGCGGACCGAGCTGAGGTAGGCGTCGAGCGCGGCGACCTTGAGCGCCTTCGGCGCCTCGCGCAACAGCGTGTCGACGGGAGTACCGGAGGCGTCGCGGCACAGGGACGGGTCGACCTCGCCCGCCTCGAAGGCGCAGCCGCCGAAGGAGTCGCCCAGGCGGACGAGGACGTACTGGTTGAGGTAGGTGGTGTTGCCGCCGGCCAGGCGGGTGCCGTGGTGCACCCAGAAGACGCTGGTGGCGACGAGGTCGGCGGGGCGGGGGCCGTGCTCGCCGGCAAGGACGGCGGCCAGGAGTTCCTCGGTGTTCTTCATCGCTGTCCTCCGGTGCGGGGAGTGTCGTGGGTGATGCGGAAGAGGTAGGTGAGCACGCCGTCCTGCCAGTCGTGGAGGTGGTCGATCCGGGGGCTGAGCCCGTGGTCCAGGGCGTGCTGGACCAGGGCGCGCAGGTCCGCGGTGTTGGAGGCGATCACGTGGATCTCACCGCCGGGGGCCAGCAGGTCCTTCTCCGTGATCTGGGCGAAGAACGTCGCCAGCAGTGGCACGCCCACGCACACGTTGCGCACGACGTCGGGGTCGTCACTGACGGTCTGGCTGACGGCGGGCGGGTTGAAGGTGACGACGTCCAGCTGGACTCCCTCGGGGAGAGCGTCGAACACGTCACTCACTGCGGGCAGAAACGGGGGGTGTTCGCCGACCAGGCGCCGGTAGTGACGGGTGGCGGCGGCCACGCTCTCGGGGTGGACGTCGAGGGCGTGGATCTCCCGGGCGCCCCGGACACCCGCCGCGACGGCCTCGACGCCCAGGCCGACGCCCATGGCGGCGTACCGCAGGCCGCGGGTCTCGATACGGCCGTCCAGGACGCGTTCGTGGATCAGGCGGCTGGTCCAGCCGGGTAGGAAGACGCCGGGCGGAACGTCGAACGTCCAGCCGTTCCACTCGTAGGAACGAGTCGTGTGCAGATCCGCCTTGGGCTGGTTGAGGGCGATGATCCGGTCGGCGGGCAGGGGTGGGGGCAACTGCTCGAGAAGAGCGCGGCCGGTCGAGTCACGGTGCAGGTTCATGGGTCCTTTCCTTGTCACACGGCGGGGTGGCGGGCGGCCACGCCGAAGGGCGGCCTGTCCGGCGGGTGTCGGTGCCTGCCGGACGAGCCGTGGCGGGCGGGGACTCAGCCCTTGAGTTCGCGCAGGTAGGCGCCGAACTTCTCCAGGCCGTCGATGTTGCGGGGGCCGCTGATGCCCTCGTTGTAGTCGAGGACGAAGAAGTTGCCCCTCTTCACGGCCGGGAGTTCCCGGGTGTGCGGGGACTTCCGCAGGAAGTCGATCTTCTTCTCGGCGGGCAGGTCGCCGTAGTCGAGGATGACGATGACCTCGGGCTCGGCTTCGGCCACGGATTCCCAGGTGACCTGGGTCCAGCGCTCGTCGAGGCCGTCGAAGACGTTCCTGCCGCCGGCCGTCTTGATGATGTCGTTGGGTGGTACCTGGTTGCCTGCGGTGAACGGCTGGTCGGTGCCGGAGTCGTAGAGGAAGACGGGCACGGGATCGCCGTCCGGGGCCTTGGCCTCGACCTCTGCCACGCGCTTCTTCAACCCGTCCACGACGTCCGTGGCCTTCTGCTCGACCCGGAAGATCTTGCCCAGCCGTTCGAGGTCGGTGTAGAGAGCCTGGAAGGGGCTCATCTTCTCGGGGTGCCCCGGGTAGTTGAAGCAGCTCTCGGTGTGCATGAAGCTCTGGATGCCGAGCTTGTCCAGGATCTTGGGTGTGATGCCCCGCTCGTCCTTGAAGCCGGAGTTCCAGCCCGCCACCACGAAGTCGGCCTTGGCCTCGACCACGACCTCCTTGTTCAGGAGGTCGTCGCTGAGCATCTTCACCTTCGCGTAGTCGGACGCCCAAGGGGACTCACTCACCGGCGGGTTGGCGGGCGGCATCACGTAGCCGTGCACGTGCTCGGTCAGGCCGAGGGCGAACAGCTTGTCCGCGCTGCCGCCTTCGTAGGCCACGGCCCGCTCGGGCACCGTGTACGGGACCGGTTCACCGCACCGCTTGACGGTGACCTTGCCGGACTCCTTGGCGTCCGACTCGACCTCGGCACCGCATCCGCTGAGCACCAGCACCGCGGCCAGCGCGGAGCCGAGAGCGGCGGGCCTTCGGACCGCGGCGGGGTTTCGGGTTGTACCCATGCGTGAACAGCCTTTCAGCGGGTGGAGTTGAGCGCATACAGCAGTTGGGGAGCGCCGGTCAGCGGGTGGGGGACGACGCTGGCCCGGACGCCGAAGACGTCACCGACGAGGTCGGTCGTCAGCACGTCCGCGGGCGCCCCGGAGGCCACCAGGCGGCCTCGGGAGAGCACGCCGAGCCGGTCGCAGGCCGCCGCGGCGAGGTTGAGGTCGTGCAGGACGACCAGGACGGTGAGCCCGGAGGAGCGCAACAGCGTCAGCAGGTCGACCTGGTGGCGGACGTCCAGGTGGTTGGTCGGCTCGTCCAGGACGAGGATCTCCGGTTCCTGCACGAGGGCGCGGGCCAGCAGGACACGCTGGCGCTCGCCACCCGACAGCGTGAGAACGCCCCGGTGTGCGAGGTGTCCGATGTCGAGTCGTTCCATCGCCCGCTCGCACAGCTCGCGTTCCCGGCCACCGAGTGCCCGGTTGCCGCGCAGATGGGGCGCGCGTCCGAGCGCGACGACCTCCTCGACCGTGAAGTCGACGTCGACGCCGCCGTCCTGGGTCATGGCCGCGATGGTCCGGGCGCTGTCGCGCATGGGGAGCCGCGTCAGGTCCTGCTCCCCCACCCAGACGGTTCCGGAAGTGGGCCGCAGTGCCCGGTAGACGCACCGCAGCGCCGTGGACTTGCCGCTTCCATTGGGCCCCACGAGCCCCACGACCCGACCGTCCGGCACCGTGAGGGACAACCCGCTCACCAGGCTCCTGCCGTCCGTCACCACGGAGAGCTGATCGAGTTCCAGGTCCACGTCAGCGCCCTCCGAAGGTGTAGCCCCGGCGCCGCATCAGGGCGATGAAGACCGGCACCCCCACGAGCGCGGTGATGACTCCCAGCGGCAGCTCGCGCGGGGCCACCAGGGTCCGTGCCGCCAGGTCGACCCACACCATGAAGATCGCCCCGACCAGGGGGGCCACGGCGAGGACGCGGGCGTGCGTGGCACCGACGACCATCCGCACCACATGCGGCATCACCAGACCGACGAAGGCGATGGCGCCGCTGACGGCGACCATGACGCCCGTCACCAGGGAAACGAGCACGAGCAGCATCTTGCGGTGCCGGTCGGGATCGAAGCCGAGGCTGGAGGCGGTCTCGTCCCCGAGCGACAGCACGTCCAGCGCCCGCCCGTGTCGGTACAGCACCGCGAGACCGGCCAGCACGACGACGGCGACGACGGGCAGCGCGCTCCAGGTCGCGGCGCCGAAGCTGCCCATGGTCCAGTACAGGACCATGCTCGTCGCCTCGCCGTCCGGCGCGAGGTAGATGATCAGGCTCATGACAGCCTGGAATCCCGACGACATGGCCACGCCCGTCAGCACGAGGCGCAGCGGGGACAGCGCGCCGCGACTGGAGGAGGCGGCGTACACCAGGAGCGAGGCGGCGAGTGCGCCGGCGAAGGCGCCGACGGAGACGGCGTGGATGCCGAGCACCGCGAGCCCACCGGTGACCGTGACCCCGACCGCACCCACGGAGGCGCCCGAGGAGACCCCGAGGACGAAGGGGTCGGCCAAGGCGTTGCGCACCAAGGCCTGGATCGCGACTCCGACCGCACTCAGCCCGGCCCCCACCAGTGCCGCGAGCAGCACACGCGGTGTGCGGATCTGCCAGATGATCTGGTAGGTCGTCACCTCGTCGGCTCCGATGCGCCCTCCGCTGAGAGCCGCCCACAGGTGGCGAGCGGTCTCACCAGGGGTGACGACCGCCGGCCCGAGCCCGATGGCGACGACGACGGACACCAACAGGACGGCGGCCGGCCCGGCGCAACCGAGGATCAGCACCTTGCGGGACGCGAGGCGAGCGCGCACAGCCTTCTCGGGCCGGGGCGCCGACGCCTCGGGGGGAGTGACCTCCGCGCTCACGTCAGGCGAGGACTCGGGTCCCGCGAGTGGAGGCGGGTGCGGCACCGTCACGTCCCCTCGTTAATGAAAATCATGTTCATGTGCAGAACCTAGCACGCGCTCTGGCCTGCCACGCAAGTGCGGACCGGCCGGCGACCGCGGTGCGATCGGGCGGCCGGCAGCACTCTAATGGAAATGATTATCAGTGCGATAGTGTGACGTCCGCGCCGCGCTGCCCGCCGTCCGCCACGGCCGGCCCCGTTGCACAACTTCCGTGCAGGGCAGGCCCCTTGCAGCCGGATCGCGGCCGATCCACCGCCGCCGACAGGAACAGGAGCACTCCTCCGTGCCCACCCCCTCCACCCCCACCACAGCCGAGTCCCCTCCCTCCGAGCAGCGCTCGGTCCTTCTCGACGTGCCCTTCCTCCGCCTCTGGACGGGCGCCACGGCCTCGGGCCTGGCCACCTGGGCCCTGCCCTTCGTCCTCGGTCTCGCGGTCTTCGACCGGACCCTGGCCGCCACCGACCTCGGCCTGCTGCTCGCCGCGCGTACGGTCGGTTTCCTCGCCGCGGTGCCCGTGGCCGGAGTACTGGCCGACCGGCACTCCCGCCGGGGCGTCGTGCTGTGGGCGGGGCTCGCCGCCGGAGCCGCCGCCCCTGTGCTCGCCGCCGGGCTGGGACGCTCGGTGCTGCTGATGGCGGTGGCTGCCGCGGTGTCGGGAGCGGGCCAGGGCGCCTGCCGACCCGCCTACCAGGCCCTCACCGCCGAGGTGGTCGACGCGGGTCGCAGGCAGCAGGCCAATGCCGCCATGACCCTGGCGGTACGGGTCACCACCCTCGTGGGCCCTTCCCTGGCCGCGCTGCTCGCCGTCTTCCTGGACACATGGGCGCTGCTGTGGGGCGTCGGACTGCTGTGGCTCGTCGCGGCCTGCGTTCCCGGGCGCGGCGCACGGCCCGGGGCTGCGGACGACACGCCGGAGCCTTGGCCCGGGCCGGGCAGGGCGTCCTTCCTGTCCGAGTTCACGGAGGGGGTCCGCGAGGCGCGCAGGCACCCCTGGTTCCTCGCGGGTCTGGGCGCGCTGACAGCCGTCATAGCCACCGGCTACTCCGCGACCGGCGTCGCCCTGCCCATGGTCAGCAGGGACGCGTACGGGACCGAGGTCGTTCTCGCGGGTGCGATGACCGCCTACACCGCCGGAGCGCTCGGGGGTGCGCTGCTCATGGCCCGCTGGCGTCCGCGCTCCCCCGGCCGGGCGGCCCTCGCCGGCCTGGCCTCCTACGGCTTCGCCCCGCTCAGCCTGGTGTTCCCCGTGCACCCGGTCGTCGTCATGGCTGCCTACGCGGTCGCCGGCATCGGCATCGAGCTGTTCAACGTGCCGTGGTTCACCGCCGCCCAGCGCGAAGTCGCCCCGGACAAACTGGCCCGCGTCTCGTCCCTGGACTTCCTGCTCTCCTACGGCCTCGCCCCGGTCGGACTCGCCGTCATCGCCCCCGCCATCGACGCGTTCGGCGCCACAGCGGTCCTCGCGGGCTGCGCACTCGTCTGCTTCGCGGCACCCGCCACCGCCGCCCTGGTGCCCAGTGCCCGTACCTTCTCGACGGAACGACGGGGCGGCGACGCCCTATGACGGCCCGGATGGAGGGACCGGCTACCGCTGTCATAGGCCTTTCCGGTCACTCCACAGCGCGGCCGATGAGTTTGCGGCACGCGGGCGGTCCAAGCTCGTGACACCTCAGGAAAGGACTCCGACATGTCCGAGCTTCTCATCGACTTCATCACCTCTCTCGACGGTCACGCCTCGGGAAAGGGTTGGCCCGGGTTCTGGGGTCTGGAGGGCCCGGAGTACCTCGCATGGCTCGGCGAGCAGCCCGAGGCCACCTACCTGATGGGAGCGAACACCTACCGCCTGATGTCGGGCTTCGCCGCAGGCCAGGTCCCGGAGGGCCAGGACGAGTTCAGGCCCGAGGAAGAAGCGTCCGTCGACGAGCTCACGCAGGCGACCAAGGTGGTGTTCTCCTCCACGCTCCAGGAGCCACTCACGTGGGCCAACTGCACACTCGTCCGCGGCGACGCCGTCGAGACGGTCCGCAGCATGAAGTCCGGCGGCTCCGGGCTCCTCACCACGATCGGCAGCCTCAGCCTGTGCCGGTCCCTGCTCCGCGCCGGACTCGTCGACCGCTTCCGGGTCGTCATGTTCCCGGTGATCACCGGGGTCACGGGCGAGGAGCGCATCTACGACGGCTATCCCGACGTCGCCCTCGACATGACCGAGCACCGCACCTTCGACGGCCGCATCCAGCTGGTCGAGTACAAACCCCGCGTGCTCGAGCGTCCCCCGCTCGACATCCCCGCCTGACCCCCACCAGCCCGGTGGGTGCCGTGCCGCTCCGGACCGTGCCTAACGGTTGACGGACCGCATGCCTGCCTCGTCGTACCGCTCGCCGGCCGCTTCGGGCAGCTCCGCGTCGATGCGGGCCAGGTCGTCCTTCGTCAGGTCGACGTCGACGGCGGCCGCGTTCTGCTCCAGGTAGGTGCGGCGCTTGGTGCCCGGGATCGGCACCAGGTCCTCGCCCTGGGCCAGCACCCACGCGAGGGCGAGCTGAGCCGGCGTGACGTCCTTCTCGGCGGCGATCTCCTTCACCTTCGCCGCCAGCCGCAGGTTCGCCTCCAGGTTGGCGTCCTGGAAGCGCGGGTTCTGGCGGCGCCAGTCGTCGACGTCCAGGTCGTCCGGCGAGGTGAACCGTCCGGCGAGGAAGCCCCGGCCGAGAGGTGAGTACGGTACGAAGCCGATGCCCAGCTCCCTGCAGGCGGGCAGCACCTCGGCCTCCACGTCCCGCGACCACAGCGAGTACTCGCTCTGCACCGCCGTGACCGGGTGCACGGCGTGCGCTCGCCGGATCGTCCGGGCGCTCGCCTCGCTCAGTCCGATGCAGCGCACCTTGCCCTCGGCGACCAGTTCGCCCAGTGCGCCGACCGTCTCCTCGATCGGCACGTTCGGGTCGACCCGGTGCTGGTAGTACAGGTCGATGTGGTCGGTTCCCAGACGCTTCAGGGAGCCGTGGACGGAGCTGCGGACGTGTTCGGCCGAGCCGTCCTGCGGGCCGACCGTGCTGCCGTCGCCCGGTACGGCGTCGTCCATCCGGTAGTTGAACTTCGTCGCGATCACATAGTCGTCGCGGCGCCCCCGGATCGCCTCTCCGACGAGGGACTCGTTGGTGAGCGGACCGTACACCTGCGCGGTGTCGAGGAAGTTCACCCCGAGGTCGAGGGCGTGCCGGATCGTCGCGACGGCCTCCTCCTGGTCGGTGGTTCCGTAGAAGGCCGACATGCCCATGCACCCCAGGCCGACGGCCGATACCTGCAGATCCCGCAGACTGCGCTTTCGCATGTCGTGTCCCAGCCTTCCCTGCACGCTTGATCATCCTCGGGGCTCGCGCTCCCTCGTGTTTTCGACGCTACGACTTCGAGCGCACTCCAGGGCAAGTGACAGGCGCGGACGGACCGGGCCGCCCGGGCGCGGCTCGGCGCGCCCGCCCCGCGCATCCCCTGCCCGGTGACTGCATCTCGCGTGCGGTGTCGGGACGAAGCAGTGGAGGAACGAGGGAACCGCAGAGGAGAGAACATGACCGACACGGGCGTGGGCCGGGGCGCAGTGCCGCCGAGAAGCGTGTGGCCGACGGCACGGGCCGGTGATCACCGATGACGAGGTGGACGCCCCGGCCCGACGGCGGACGGCCCTCGGGGAAACCCTGCTCCCACACCTGGACGGCGGACCCGCCCCCGCTGACTCGGACGTGCCCGGCCTGCGCGGCGCGCGGACGCACACCCGCCGCTCTCCTGCTGTGCCTGACCTGCGGCCATGTGGGCTGCAGTGACAGTTCTCCCGGCGCTCACGCCACGGCCCACTTCGACGCCAGCGCACACCCCGTGGCACGCGCCCTGGCAGGTGACCGGCCATGGGCCTGGTGCTACGAGGACGAGATGTATCTGGACCCGCCGGAATGGCCGGGGCGGCGTCCCGCTCCGCGGCCGCCGGAGTCGGTGTGGGACTACCCGCGGCCGCCCGTGATGCGGGAGGACGACCGTGAGGTACGGGTGGAGTGGGCCGGCCAGGTGGTGGCCGAGACCCGCAGGGCCGTCCGGGTACTGGAGACCAGCCATCCCCCTGTGTTCTACATCCCTCCGCGGGATGTACGGGCGGAGCTTCTCTTCCCGGCGATCGCTGAGCGGACCTGGTGCGAGTGGAAGGGCTCAGCCCGTTACTGGGACGTCATCGTCGGAGACGCCGTGCGTGCTGGTGCCGCCTGGAGCTACCCCCGTCCCGAGCCCGGCTACGCGTCCCTGGCCGACTTCTTCGCCTTCTATCCGAGCCGCATGGACCGCTGCACGGTCGACGGGGAGGAGGTCACGGCGCAGGACGGTGACTTCTACGGCGGCTGGATCACCGCGGAGGTGCAGGGACCGATCAAGGGCGCCCCGGGCACCCGGCTGTGGTGACGCGGCGACGAGTGGGGGCGTCGGGGGCGGGGGCGGCGAGGGCCGTGGCCATCCGGGACAGGGCTGCGGGGTCGAGGCGTCGGAACGGCCCGGTACGCTCCGGCAGATGACGAACACCGGCATGGATGATGCGCAGTTGAACCGACTGTGGGGGGCCGTCTGCGCCTTCGCCGGGGTCTTCTTCCTCCTGTGGGCACTGTCCTGGGTCAACGCGAGCGTGCTCCATGAGGACCTGCCGAATGTCTGCGGGGACCTGCACACGGCCCGCTTCCCCTTCGAGAAGTCGTGCACGCGTGAGGACGGCACCGTCGAGGGCGCGAACAGCCCGCTGTTCGAAGGGATCTTCTTCGGCTCGATGTCTGCCGGAGCGGTGTGTCTGGCGGTCGCCTGCGGGGCCGAGCACAACCGTCACCGCCGGCCCCGCCCGCCTCAGGGGCGTGGATGAGTCTCCTGGCCAGGTGATCCGGTTCGGCCGGTCCGGCGGCGATGACGCGTTCTCGTCCAGTACACGGAACCGGCCGCCGCTACGGCGAGCGCTGCGAGCAACGGAGCGCCCCAGGCAAGTGCGCGCTGCAGGGAGGCCGCGGCCGCGTAGCCGGCGCCGGCTTCCGCTGTCGCCCACACGGGCGCGGCAAGTGCGCTGTAGGGGGCGATGCGCCGGTAGGGCAGGTGGGTGGCGCCGGCCAGGTGGGGGGTCAGGGTGCGGATCACGGGGACGAAGCGGGTGAGGAGCAGGGCCTGGCCGCCGTGGCGGGCCATCAGGTGCTCGGCGCGCTGCCAGGTGGCCGTCGGGATGTGGTGGCCTGGGCCGCCGGTGCGCAGGCGGGCGCCGAGTACGCGTCCGGTGCGATGGGCCAGGAAGTCCCCGGTGACGACGGCGCCGGCGGTGACGGCGATGACGGGCAGCAGGTGCAGGTGTCCGGCACGGGCGAGGGCGCCGGCGGTGAGCAGCAGGGTCAGAGTGGGGACGAAGGCGCCGATCAGCAGGAGGGATTCGGCCAGCACGGCGGCCGCGAGGACCAGGTAGGCGGCGGGGGCGGGAACGTCGCTCAGGAGGCCGGACAGGGTGCTCATGCCGTGATGTCCGCGGCCCGGGTGCGCGGGGTGGCGGTGGTGGGGGTCGCGGGGCGTCGGAGCTGCCACACCTTGGCCGGGGGAAGGTTGGCCCAGACGGCCCAGCGCCCGGTGGCGTACCGGCGTTGGTAGTCGGCCAGGAGCTCTTCGACCGCCCGGTGACGGCGGGTCTCGGCGCGGCTGGAGAGCAGGTGACGGGCCTTGCGGGTGCCCAGGTAGGCGAAGTAGGTGAGGGTGCCGCCGGGCTGGAGCAGCTCCAGGCACCGGTCCATGATCGTTTCGACCTGGTCGAGGGTGAGATCTGCTTCGACCGCTCCGGTCCTGCGCGAGGTGGACGGTCTGGTGGAGGAGGCACGCGCGGCAGGACAGCAGATCGCCTTCACCGTGTCCGGGCCGGCCGGGTCGGCCCCGGCCGCGCATCGCCTGGCTGTCTACCGGATCGTCCAGGAAGCCCTCTCCAACGCCCGCAAGCACGCCCATGGAGCGCCGGTGACCGTTCGGCTCGACTGGAGACCGCCCGCCACTACCGTGGAGATCGTCAACACCCCGGGTACCGGCGCCGCGGCGCCTGTCGAGTCCGGGTTCGGCCTGGTGGGCCTGCGCGAGCGCGTCACCGCCCTCGGCGGCCACCTGCACGCCGGTCCCGGTGGCGCCGGTGCCTGGCGACTGTCCGCTCGCATCCCCCACCCGCCCGCTCCCGGGCAGAACGGTGCCCGCCCGTGATCCGCGTCCTGATCGCCGACGACGACGCCCTCGTCAGCCTCGGTCTCTCCGACCTCCTCGAGGGCGACGACAGCATCGAGGTCGTCGCCCAGGCCACGGACGGGCTGCACGCCGTCGAGCTGGCCACCGCCCACCCCATCGATGTCGCCCTGGTCGACGTGCGCATGCCCCGCATGGACGGCATCACCGCCACCGCACACCTGCGCGCCCTGACCCGGCCTCCGAAGGTGATCACCCTGACCACCTTCGACCTCGACGAGTACGTCTACGACGCCCTGGCGGCCGGAGCCGACGGCTTCCTCCTGAAAGACACCGACCCCGCGGAGATCCTGCGGGCCGTCCACCTCGTCGCCGCCGGATCAGCCATGCTCCACCCCAGCGCCGCGCGCCGCCTCATCGACCGTTACCACCACGCCCACAGACCGCAGACCGCCGCGGCCCGGGCCAGGCTTCAGCGGCTCACTCCACGCGAACGCGACGTGCTGGCCCTGCTCGCCCACGGCTGGACCAACGCCGAGATCGCCACCCGTCTGCGCATGCGTGAGAGCACCGTCAAAGCCCACGTCAGCCGCATCTTCGCCAGCCTGGACGTCACCAACCGGGTCCAGGCCGCCCTCCTGGCCCGCGACGCCGGTCTCGACCATCCGACGGACTGAACGACGTGCCGGCGGAAGGCGGCGGCTCGCCACCGACTCTGTAGCCTTCGTCCGGTGCCGAGACAGGTCGCGGAAACGAGAGACAACGAGTATTGCCATGGCTGAGGTTGGGAAGCTGACCAGGGTCGTGCAGACGTGTGCGGGACACCCGTCACAGTGGGACGCCTGGACGGCGGACGGCCAGTACCTGTATCTCCGGTACCGGCACGGTCAGGGCTCCGTCGAGTGGCACACCGGCCCCGGCGACGACGCCGACACTCCGGAGTCCTGGGAGGACGGCCGCTCGGGGCTCCTGACCGAGTGGGACGACGGCACCCGCGCCGGGGTCATCGGTCTCGAGGACTTCCTCGCGGCGGCGGGCCTGAAGTTGGCGCCGGACGCCTCGGTGCGTGCCGACGATCCGGCGGTGAACTCCTGACCGGCCCCGTCACCGGTCGCGCGAGGAATCCCCCACGGCACCGCCCTCATACGGATGGACGCCGGCAAATGACCGTTTCGCGGCATCGGCTCTGGCAGAGTCGAGGCGTGTTCAGCACTGTCGCCCTTCCGCCGGCATGACCCCTGCCGAGCAGCGCGCCGAAGGCGCGGGACCGTTCACCACCCGGCTCACCTGGCAGCCGCCCGGCGGCGGCACCGCCGTGTGGGAGTCGAGGCCCGCCCGGCGCCGCGGCATCCTCGCGGCCCGTCCGGCCGGTGTGCCGGCCGGCCGGCACACCGGCGTCGGCGAGCGCGCACTCGCCGGGATGCGCAGACTCAACGCGATCGCGGCGACCGCCTTCGTCATCGGCGGCGCGCTGTTCGCCGCCGGTGCCGCCGTCGCCCAGTTCGGCTCCGGGGATGCCACCACCTGCGCCTCCGTCTACTTCGCCGGCGGCCTGTTCTTCAACACCGGCGGCTACGTCAGTCTGCTCCAGGTCGTCAACGCCCCGCGTCATCGACCCGGCGGCGACGGACGGCTGTTCACCCGCGACTGGCGCTGGTGGAGCTACGAGCCCACGCGGGTGGACTGGCTGAGCACGTTCGTCCTCTTCGCGGGCACGCTGGTGTTCGCCGTCGACCTGCTCGACTCCTTCCTGCAGGGGCTGAGCGTGCGGCAGACCAACCGGCTCGTGTGGGCCCCGGACGTGATCGGCTGCCTGCTGTTCCTGATCTCCGGTCACCTCGCCTTCGTGGAGATCTGCCACCGCGGGTGGCCCTGTCTGCGCCGGCGCAGCCTCGGCTGGTGGATCGTCGCGGTGAACCAGCTCGGCTCGGTCCTCTTCATGATCTCGGCACTCGCCGCCTACACCCGCCCCGCCACCGGCAGCCTGATCAACGCCGACATCGCCGACTGGGGCACCCTCCTCGGCGCCGGATGCTTCTCCGTCGGCGGCCTCCTCCAGCTGTTCGAGCGCCCCTGACGCACGGGTTCCGCCTGCCGGTGGAATTCGCACCGGCACCGCGGGCATTCGGCGGAGTCGACGGGCTGCATGATCACGTTGCCTGTCTCATGGAGGCATGCCCAATCCTTCTCGGCGCACCCTGCTGCGCGCCTCACTCGCCGCGTCCGGCGGGGGCCTGCTGTCCTCCTGCACCGGCCCGGACCGTGAGCCGCGCTCCGGCCCCCGGGGATACGGCAGCAGGCAGACGTTCGTCCCGGACGGCCCACGGGGGTACGTCAACCCGTCCGACCCGGAGGTGCTCGCGGCCGAGCGCGCCCGCGGTTCCGGGCCGGTTCGCACGTACCGCATCACCGCGGCCGAGGCGTCGCTCGACCTGGGCGGGCGTACCGTCCGGACGTGGGCGTACGACGAGGCGCTTCCGGGGCCACTGGTGCGCGCGAGCGCCGGCGAGGTGCTCGACGTGACCCTCGCCAACCGGCTGCCGGCCGTGACGGCACTGCATTCGCACGGGGTCCGGCTGCGCTGTGACATGGACGGGGTCGCCGACCTCACCCAGCCGCCCGTCCGGCCCGGGACCGACTTCCGCTACCGCTTCACGGTCCCCCACCCGGGGACGTATCTCATGCACTCCCACGTCGGGATGCAGTCGGACCGGGCCCTGTACGCGCCGCTGGTCGTCGACGACCCGCGCGAGCCCCTGGCCTACGACGCGGAATGGATCGTCGTGCTGGACGACTGGCTCGACGGCGTGGAGGGCTCCACCCCCGAAGAGGTACTGGACCAGCTCAGGCCGGATGACGCGAGGGGCTCGGGACACGCGGGGACGGGTGCGGGCCACTCGGGCCCGGGGTCCGGCCGAGGCGGGTCGACGCATCCGACACCCGGCCGGAAGGCCGCGGGTCCCTCCCGGGTGCTGCACCGGGCCCGCAGCCGGATGCTGCACGGACGGGCCGGCCACGTCGCCTACCCCCACTACCTGGTCAACGGCCGTCTGCCCGAGAACCCGTCGGTGTTCCGCTGCCGCCCCGGCGACCGCATCCGGGTGCGCATCATCAACGCCGGGGCGGAGACGGCCTTCCGTGTCGTCCTGGGCGGTCACACCATGACGGTGACGCACACCGACGGCTATCCCGTGCAACACAGGAGGACCGACGCCCTGCTCGTCGGGATGGCGGAGCGGTACGACGTTCTCGTCACCGCCCGGGACGGTGTCTTTCCCTTGGTGGCGCTGGCCGAGGGGAAGAGGGGGCGGGCCCTCGCCGTGCTGCGTACGGGCAAGGGAGCGCGGACGCTCCCACCGGTCACGGCCCGCCCGGACGAACTGGACGGACGGACCGTGTCCGCCCGGCGCCTGGTGCCGGACGAGTCGGTGGCCCTCGAGGACCGGGAGCCCGACCGCGAGCTGCGCATCCGCATCACCGGCGGCATGGAGAAGTACGACTGGGGCTTCGACCACCAGCCCTACTCGCCGCAGCGGCGCCATGCCGTGCGGGCCGGCGAACGGGTTCGCCTCACCCTCATCAACGCCACCGACATGTGGCATCCGATGCACCTGCACGGGCACACCTTCGCCCTCGCCGGCCTGGACGGCGCGGGCGCCAGGAAGGACACCGCGATCGTGCTCCCGCACCGGAAGCTGGTGGTCGACCTGGACGCGGACAACCCCGGGCTGTGGATGCTGCACTGCCACAACCTGTACCACTCGGAGAGCGGGATGATGACGGTGCTCGGCTACCGCAGGTGAGAGTCGCTTCGCCCTGACGACGACCACGGGGGGACCAGTAGGCTCTGGTCGCGCCACGGTCCGTCCGGGAGGGGAAGCGCGATGATCGCCGCTGAGTACGGTTACGAGGTGCTGCCCGGAGTGGCGGTGGACACGCCGGGCGTCGAGGACGTCCTGCGGCAGCGTGAGCGAGGCCTGCGGTGGGGCGTCCTGGCGCTGATCGCCGAGGTCCTGCTGCTGGTGGCGGTGCTCTTTCTCGCGGGCCCCGGCTCCGCCACCGGTTCGGTCACCGCCGCCTGCGTGGCCCCCGTCGTCGCGGTCACGGCCGGCCTGACGCTGCTGTGGCGCCGGGCTCGGCGCCGGGAGCGGCTGGTGATGTCCACCTACGGCTGGCAGGTCTGGCCCGTGCGGACGCAGGACGTCCGCGTGGTCTCCGCCGAGGGCGAGCGGGCCCGGGGCCGCCGCTGGGGGACGGACGGGCGGGTGGTGCTGCTCCAGCCGGACGGTCAGAGCCACTGCTCCTTCCCCGTCCCCGCCGACGGCTGGGACGGCCCGCGTCCGCGGGGGTCCCGCCCGGCGGACCGGGTGTGGTTCGCCGGCGACACCCGGTTCGGCGGCATGGTGGCCGAACCGGGCGGGCTGCCCTTCCGCTACGTCGTCCGTGCCACGCCGGGAAAGCGCCGCGGCACCGGATCGGAGGACGAACTGGCGCGCCGCGCGGGCCTGATGCCCCGGAACCGGCCGCGGTAGGCAGTCGGCGCTCGTCAGGGTTTGCGGGCCATGCCCGCGGCGATGAGGTGTTCCCAGACCGTGAGTTCTCGTCCGCCCCACGGGCCGTCGGTCTCGTCGGGACGCCACAGCGACGCGGGGACTATCCCCGGGTCGAGGATCTCCAGGCCGTCCAGCAGGGAGGCGATCTCCGCGTCCGTGCGCCACCGGCCGCGACCGAATGTCTGCTGCAGCACCTTCTCGGCCTGCGTCGTCTCCGGGTTGTCGCCGGAGCGGAAGTGGCTGATGAAGAAGTGGCTGCCGCTGGGGACGTGGTCTCGCCAGTAGCGGACGATGCCTGCGGGGTCCTCGTCGTCGTTCACGTGGTGGAGGATGGCGCTGAGGATGACGGCGACGGGGCGGGAGAAGTCGATGATCTCCCGGGTGACCGGGTGGGAGTGGACGCCCTCCGGGTCGCGCACGTCGACCGCGACGACACGGGTCCGGTCGTTCTTCTCCAGCAGTGCACGGCCGTGGACCAGCACTTGACCGTCGATGTCGACGTAGACCACCCGGGACTCGGGAGCGTGACGTTGCGCGACCTGGTGGACGTTGTCCGCCGTCGGCAGGCCACTGCCCAGGTCGATGAACTGCCGGATGCCGGTGCTCCTGGCGATGTCCGCGACCGCCCGGACCAGGGCCGCCCGGTTGGCGAAGGCGATGGCCACCGACCCGGGCAGATCGCGCTTGAACACGTCGCCGATCTCCCGGTCCACGGCGTAGTTGTCCTTGCCGCCGAGCAGGTAGTCGTAGACGCGGGCGATGCTCGGCCTGGTCGGGTCGATGAAGGAGCCTTCGTACGTCATGGAGGCATTCTCCCCGGCAACCGGGCCCGCCCATCCGCGCTTTCGGCATTCCGGCCGGTCGCGGGCCGGGCAGGGGACTTCGACTCAGCGCCCCCAGCGCAACAGCGTCGTGCCCAGCGTCATCCCCCCGCCGAAACCGGCCAGCAGCACCAACTGGCCTGCTTCCAGGGGCCTTTCGTCAGCGCGGGCCGCGTGGTCCAGGGCGAGCGGGATGGACGCCGCACCGGTGTTGCCGTGCCGGTCGACCGGCAGATGCACCCGCGCCGCGGTCAGCCCCAGGAGGGCGGTCACCGAGTGGAGCATCTCCCCGTTGGCCTGATGGGGGACGAAGTGGTCGACCTCGCCGGGCCGGACGGAGAACCGCTCCAGCGTGCCCGTGACCGCGGCCGGCAACTCCCGTTCGACGAACTCGCGCACCAGGCGCCCCTGCATGCGGAAGTAGTGCTCGCCGCGCGCCACGGACTTCTCCGACGCCGGCTGCCTGCTCCCACCCGCCTGCACCCCGATCAGCGCGTGCAGATGCCCGTCGGTGCGCATCGCCGTCCCGACCAGGCCCCGGCCCTCGCCCACCGGCCCGATCACCACCGCACCGGCCCCGTCACCGAACAGCGGCGCCGTCCTGCGGTCGGCCGGATCGATGATCCGTGAATACACCTCCGCGCCGATCACCAGCGCACAGCGCCGTCGTCCGCTGCCGGTCCCGCCGGGCTCGCCGGACTCGCCGTCGTCGACGGTCAGCAGCCGGGCAGCCGTGTGCAGCGCGGCCACGAAACCGGCGCACACGGCGTTGACGTCGAACGCAGCGGCCCCGCGGGCGCCCAGCCTGTGCTGCACCAATGCCGCTGTGGCCGGCTGCGGATGGTCCGGCGTCGACGTCGCGACGACGATCCAGGCGAGGTCCTCGGCCCGTACCCCGGCATCCGCCAGTGCCCGGGCTCCCGCATGCGTGGCCAGATCCGAGGTGGCCTCGTGATCAGCGGCGTAACGCCGTTCCACGATACCGGTCTTGCGTTCGATCCACTCCGCGCTCACCCCGGCGAGCCGGCCCACCTCAGCGTTGGCGACGACCCGCTCGGGCAGGTGGGCGCCGGTGCCCCACACTCCGATCGCGCCCCGCCCCGGCGCGCGCGCCGTCATGACGCCACCGCAGAACGCACCGCGAACCCCAGTTGCTTCCCTATGGTGGACAGCACCCGGCGTTGTTCCCCGACGAGGAAGAAGTGTCCGCCGGGCAGCACGTTGAGCTCGAAGGCGGACGTCGTGTGCGCCCGCCACGCCCGCACCTGTTCCGGCGTCGCCTTGGGATCACGGTCCCCGGTGAAGGCGGTGATGGGGCAGGCGAGCGCCGGCCCGGGCCGGTAACGGTAGCGGCGCACCGCACCGTAGTCGGCGCGCAGCGCGGGCAGGATCATCCGCAGCGTCTCCTCGTCCTCCAGCAACTCCGGGCCCGTGCCGTCGAGCCGGGCTATCTCCGTCAGAACCTCCTCGTCGGTGACGGGCTGGTATTCACCGGCGGTGTCCAGCGACGGCGCGCGGCGCCCGGAGACGAACAACCGCGACGGCCCCCGCCCGGCCGTCTGCAGCCGGCGCGCGGCCTCGAAGCCGACGATCGCGCCCATGCTGTGCCCGAACAAGGCGTACGGTTTGTCCGTCCACGGCTCCAAGGCGTGCGCGATCCGCTCGGACAGGACGTCGACTTCACCGAGCGGGCTCTCGCCGCGCCGGTCCTGACGCCCCGGGTACTGCACCGCCAGCACCTCGATCCTCGGGGACAGCGCACGGGCCACGGGGAAGTAGAAACTCGCCGAACCGCCCGCGTGCGCCAGGCACACCAGCCGCACGGGCGCTTGAGGGGCGGGGAAGAAGTTCCTGAGCCACGGATCGTCACCGTGGTGTGCGGTCATGGCGTCTCCTCGGCGTTTCCCGGGCGTGCGTCACCGGGAGAGCATGGGCCGCCCTCGTCCCCGCGCGCCTCCCCTGACACCCCCCTGAATCACCCCCGCGAGCACCGGGCGGAAAGTCAGGGGGTGGTCCGGGGTGGTCCCGTCCGGCCTGGGGCCAGCACGCTGGCCGGTGACGCAGCAGTTGTTCGCCGTGGCGAGAGGAATCGGGAAACACCGTGGACGAGATCATCCAAGCTGTGACCGGTGAAGCATCGCCGCACGACATCGCCGCGCTGCGCCTGCCCGAGTCCTACCGGGGCGCCGTCGTGCGCCGCGAGGACACCGCCATGTTCGACGGGCTGGCCTCCCGGGACAAGGACCCCCGCAAGTCCCTGCACATCGAGCACGTGCCGGTGCCCCAGCCGGCGGCCGGCGAAGCGCTCGTCGCGGTCATGGCCTCGTCGGTGAACTACAACACCGTCTGGTCCTCCATCTTCGAACCGGTGGCGACCTTCGGGTTCCTTCAGCGCTACGCCCGCCTGTCCGAGGACACCGCCCGGCACGACCTGCCCTACCACGTCATCGGCTCGGACCTGTCCGGCGTCGTCCTGCGCACCGGTCCGGGCGTGAACCGGTGGAAGGCGGGCGACCGGGTGGTGGCCCACTGTCTGTCGGTGGAACTGGAGTCGGCCGACGGCCACAACGACACGATGCTCGACCCCGAGCAGCGCATCTGGGGCTTCGAGACCAACTTCGGCGGACTCGCCGAGATCGCCCTGGTGAAGTCCAACCAGCTGATGCCCAAACCCGCCCACCTGACCTGGGAGGAGGCCGCCGCCCCCGGCCTGGTCAACTCCACCGCCTACCGGCAGCTGGTCTCCCGCAACGGCGCCGGCATGAAGCAGGGCGACAACGTCCTCATCTGGGGTGCCAGCGGCGGACTCGGCTCCTACGCCACGCAGCTGGCTCTGGCCGGGGGTGCCCACCCGATCTGCGTCGTCTCCAGCGAGCAGAAGGCGGACATCTGCCGTTCGATGGGCGCCGAAGCCGTCATCGACCGCAACGCCGAGGGCTATGAGTTCTGGAAGGACGAGCACACCCAGGACCCCAGGGAGTGGAAGCGGTTCGGCAAGCGGATCCGCGAGCTCACCGGCGGCGAGGACGTCGACATCGTCTTCGAGCACCCGGGCCGGGAGACCTTCGGCGCGTCCGTCTACGTCACCCGCAAGGGCGGCACCATCACCACCTGCGCCTCGACCTCGGGCTACATGCACGAGTACGACAACCGCTACCTGTGGATGTCACTGAAGCGGATCATCGGCTCGCACTTCGCCAACTACCGCGAGGCCTGGGAGGCCAACCGGCTCGTCGCGAAGGGCAGGATCCATCCCACGCTGTCCAAGGTGTACCCACTCCAGGACACCGGCCAGGCCACCTACGACGTGCACCGCAACCTCCACCAGGGCAAGGTCGGCGTGCTCTGCCTCGCCCCCCGGGAAGGCCTCGGCGTGAGCGATCCGGCACTGCGCGCCCGCCACCTGACGGCCATCAACCGTTTCCGCCAGGACCAGGACCAGGATCAGGAACCCACCCCATGACGACACCCACACCCAGCCCTGCGCCCATCTCCGCGACCGCGCCGGTGATCGGCGTCGTCGGCCTCGGCTCGATCGGCGAAGCACTGCTGCGCGCACTGCACGACACCGGCCACCGGGTCGTCGGCGTCGACACCGACCTGGACGTCCTCACCCGCCTGACACGGCGTCTGAAAGCGGCCGCCCCCACCGCCGCCGGCCCCGAGCCCGTCCTCGGCGACGACTACGGCCTGCTGCGCGGGAGCGACCTGGTCGTCGAAGCCGTCCCCGAGGACTGGGACGTGAAGACGGAGGTTCTCGGCCGGATCCACGACGTCTGCCCGCCCGGCACCCCGCTGGTCACCACCACCGACACCCTCCCCCTGGCCCGGCTCGCCATCGCCTCGGGCCGCCCCGCCGACCTCGCCGCACTGCGCCTGTTCACCCCACCCGCGGCCGGCTCCCCCGCCGAACCCGTTCACACCTCGCTCAGCTCCCCCGAAGCCGCTCGCGCCGCGCACCAGGTCGTCGAGGCCGCGCGGCTCACGGCCGTCCAGGTCGGCACCCGGGCCGCCGCGGACGCCACCGCCCTGGTGCTGAACCTGCTCAACCGCGCCGCCGCGCTCCAGGACACCGGCTACGTCTCCCACCACGCCATCGACACCGCGATGCGCCTGGGCTGCGCGCTGCCCGCAGGCCCCTTGGAGACCCTGGACGCGATGGGGCTGGACACCGTCCATGCCGCCTTGACGGACCTTCACCGACGCACCGGGGAACCGTCGTTCATTCCGGCGCCCGTCCTCACCCGGCTGATCGACGACGGCCGCCTGGGCCGCAAGACAGGTCGCGGGTTCTACACGTACGACGACACCGGGGCACCCTTGCCCGAGCACACCGCCACCCCCGACCCGAGCGCCGCCCGCTCCGTCCACCGGGTCGGTGTCGTCGGCTCCGGTGCCATGGCCAGCGGCATCGCCGAAGTCACCGCCACGGCCGGCCACCCCACCCTCCTCGTCGCCCGCAGCGAGGACAAGGCCCGGGCCGCCCTGGACGGCATCACCGACTCCCTCGTCCGTGCCGTACGCCGCGGCAGGATCACACCCGCCATCCGCGACCAGGCCCTGGCCGGCCTGCGCACCGGCACGGACGTCGCCGCACTGGCCGCCTGCGACCTGATCGTCGAGGCCGCCGCCGAGGACCCCGACGTCAAGCGGGACATCTTCGTCGCGCTCGGTGAGACGAGTGCCCCCGGCACTCTTCTGGCGACCACCACTTCCAGCCTGTCCGTCGCCGCCTGCGCCGACGCCTCGGGCCGTCCCGCCGACGTCATCGGCCTGCACTTCTTCAACCCCGCGCCCGTCATGCGGCTCGTGGAGATCGCGCACACCCCCGACACCTCCCCCGCCACCCTCGCCACGGCTCACACCTGGTGCGAGGAGCTCGGCAAGACACCCGTGCACTGCCCCGACCGGACCGGCTTTATCGTCAACAGCCTGCTCTTCGGCTATCTCGGCGCCGCCCTGGACCTGCTCGACCGTCGGGGCGCCGACGACCACGTCATCGAGCACACCGACACCGCCGTCCAACGCGCTTACGGCTATCCCATGGGCCCCTTCGCCCTGCTCGACACCATCGGTCTCGACGTCAGCCTGGCCATCCAGCACCGTCTCCACGACCGGTTCCCCGCCACCCACCAGCCCTCGAAGGCCCTCGCCGAACTCGTCACCGCCGGTCTGCTCGGCCGTAAGAACCGCGACGGTCTCCGCACCACCACGCATCGTGTGCCCTAGCCCCCCACCCGGAGGGGGCGGGGTGCCGGTGACCCCGGCACGCGGCAGCTCGGGCGACGGTTCAGAGGGCGGCCGGACGTGCGGTGTCGCTGGTCCGCGCAGGTGAGACCGTGTGTTGGTGGAGGGGCAGCGCTGCCCGGGGCGTGACGATGGAGCCGGAGCTCAAGACCGCCGTACCGCGCTGACCGAGCCGTTGATGCTGCTCCGGACGAGCGGTGACGTGCGCGTGCGGCGGCGACCGGATCCGCACGACCTAGGACGGGCGAACGTGCACGACAATCCCGAGGTGGCCGGCGACGGCCGGGAGGCGCTCCCGGAACACGAGAGCCGAGAGGGCCGCTGGGGCCGTTTCCGCGGGACGCCGTGGTGGCCCGCGACCGTGCTGGTGTTCATCCTGGCCGCGGCGGCCGGGCTGTTCGCCTGGTCGTACACGTACGCCATGGCCAATCCGACCCCGCACCAGCTCCCCACGGCCGTTGTCGGGCCGTATCAGGAGGAGCGCGGCCGGGCGTTCCTCGCGGGGCTGGGCACGGCACTCAACTCGTCCATGCGCACCCGAACCTACGACTCGCGGGCGGCGGCCCTGGAAGCCGTCGAGGAGCAGCGGGTCTTCGCGATCTTCGAACTGGGCGGGGACGGGCGGCATGTCCTGCTGGACGTCTCCTCCGCCTCCGGTGCCTCGGTGGCCGAACTGCTGGCGCAGGCGGCGCCGGCGGTGGGGCGGGCGACCGGGGTGTCGGTGACCGTCCGGGACGTCAACCCGCTCCAGAACGGCGACCCGCGCGGTCTGGCCATCTTCTACGTCTCGCTGGCCGCGGTGATCATCGGCTTCGTCGGTGCGATCCAGCTCAGCGTGCACGCCCGGGCGCTCACCCCGCTCGAGCGGATCGCCTTCACCGCCGCCTACGCGCTGCTCGGCGGTTTCGCCATCGCGGCGGCAGTGGACTGGCTGCTCGGCGCGCTCGATCTGCCGTTCGTGGAGTCGTGGCTCATCCTGGCCCTCACCATGTTCGCCAGCGGCATGACGTTCACCATGTTCAACACCCTGGTCGGCCGCTGGGCGATGCTCCCGACCTGGGGCGTCATGGTCCTGCTGGGCAACCCCTCGTCGGGCGGTGCTGTCTCGTGGCCGCTGCTGCCGTCCGCGCTGGGCGTCATCGGGCGCTGGCTGCCGCCCGGCGCGTCGGTCAACGCGCAGCACACCGCGGTGTACTTCGCGCGGCACCAGCACGCCTTCCCGTTCCTGGTGCTGACGGGCTGGGCGTTGGTGTCCTGTGCGGTGTTCTGGACCTGGCGGCACCGCCACCCGGGCGGACGGGACCGGCAGCCGGCCGAGGACGCGGCACCCGACGGCGCAGGAACCTGACGCGCCCGCAAGGAACTTGGGGGGTGCCGCCGCCGCCTCCCCGCGGCCCTGACGTAATCTCCTCCCACGAACAGGGGAGGGATCATGCCAGGTAGAACGGCCGGAACGGCCGGCATCGTGGTCGGTGCCACGGTTTTGACGCTGCTGTCCACCACCGTGGCCCACGCAGAGGGTCGTGGAGACATTCGCGTCACCAAGGCCGTCGTGAACGGTGGCAACAACGTCATCGTCGGCACGACCGCACGCGTCACCTACCCGATCGCCATCACTATCCGGGACAACTCAGGAGTGAAGGGCCTGACCCGCGTCAGCGTGTTCAACACGTCGAACGGGTGGGGCTTCAGCGACTGGGTGGACACCAAGTGCGAGGCGAAGAGCTCCACCACGTCGGTGTGCACGGCCAAGATGACGGTCGTCCCGGCGTGGCTAGACGACGCCGTGCCGGGGGACTCCAACGTCTCGGCGGGCGTCTGGCAGGTCAACGCCACAGTCAAGGCCAAGGACGGTGACTACTGGATCTCCGACCACATCGCCGAGTTCAAGATGAAGCGGGCGTCCAGACTCACCACGGACGCCGCCCCTGAACCGGTGGCCAAGGGTGCCGCGCTCACCGTCACCGGCAAACTGTCCCGGGCCAACTGGGAGGACCTGAAGTACCACGGCTACACCGGGCAGAAGGTGCAGCTTCAGTTCAAGAAGGCAGGCGCCACCCGGTACAGCACCGTCAAGACGGTGAAGACGGACGGATCCGGCAAGCTCAGCACCAAGGTCACCGCCGCCTCGGCAGGAACCTGGCGCTGGTACTTCCCGGGGACCACCACGACCGCGCGAGTCGTGTCGACCGGGGACACCGTGAACCTGAAGTAGCCGTCCGCTCGCAAACGGGTGTGATGTCCAAGAGGAGCCAGACTGTCACGTGGACGGAGACCGTCCACTACGGCTCGCCCAGCTCCGGCAGAGGCGGGGGCGGGGGCGGGTGGTGGTGACGGAGGCGGCGGAAGCTCAGTGGCCGCGCTCATTGCCTACCTCCTCTGGCTGCTCAGCCTTTTCTTCTAACCAGCAAGGGATCGACAGGAACAAGTGACACACGGATGAGACAGGTGTCGACCAGTTGGACCGCTATGACGGTGATGTGCGCTGCCCTTTTCGCGCCTCTGACCGGATGCGTGCAACAGGGGAAACCAGCGGCACCTGTCTCGTCCGCAGACGTGGTCGGCCGCTGGAGCGGCACCTGCGGGGCAATCCTCGACGTCTTCAAGGGCGGCCGGTTCAGCTTCACCGACTTCCCATCGGGAGAGGGACCGCACGACGAGCGGCGCCTCGACGGCAGCGGTACGTGGTACCTGTACCGCGGAGGGAAGGACGCTTTGCCCCCTTCTCTCAACCTGGAGTACAACAGGACCCTGTTTCCCTTGCTCTTCACCCATTCGTCCGACGGCGCCCTCACCGCGATGCGGTTCGAGGAGGAGGACCGTACCTGCTCCTTCACACGGAAGGGATAGCCGTCGGTCGGCGGACCGGCCGTCTCCTCGACCAGGGCTACGATGACACCTCGTCCTGGTCGAGCACCGGACCACCGGGAACACGAGCGCCCGGCACGGTCGTCCAAGAAGGTGGTGACCGCTGCTGTCCTGGCGGCGGCCACCACGTGGAGCACGGTCATGATCGTGTGGGGCCCGCGCCGCCGCTGGTCCTGCTGCCCTGCTGGGCCTGCTGTTTATGTGGCCAGCCAAGTATGTGCCGTGCGGACTCACCCCTCGTGCTCGCCGTCGTACTCCGGTGACGGCAGCGGATCGGTGACCCAGCCCGCCGTCAGCACCAGTCCCGTGTGACGATGCACGGCGAGAAAGCCGAAGGGCCGGTCGAAGTCGGCACGGATGCGGGTGGTGACGTATCGGAGGTCGGGGAGGCCCCCGCCGGCCTCGCCGAACGCCGTCACCACGGCGGCCTCGAAACCCGACGCGTGGAACCGCGCCATCGTGCTCTGCCCGGCCGACCCCACGGCGAGCGGGAAGTCGCTGATGCCGGGGAAGTGCCCGCGCGAGGTGTCTCGCGCCGTCGTGAGCCCGAACAACTGATGCAGCCTCATCAGGTCGTGGCGGGCACTCATGTCGTACGCCACGGTCGTCACCTCCAGCGACGGCGGCTCCGGCCGCGTGCACCGCACCCTCTCGACCGTCAGGCCCGGGCCCACCGACCCCAAGGGCAACTGCGGCCCGCGCACGACCGCGTGCCGGCGGGCGAGGAGGTCGACCCCGGCCTGGAGCACCTGCCCCGGCTTCATGGCCTCTTCACCGAGCAGCAGGTGCACGTCCAGGGCGTTGTTCCCCAGCACCTTCACCTCGGTGACGTGCCCGCCAGGTGTGTCCGCCACTGCGACCCGGTCGAGCACGGCGCTGGAACGCCGCAGCGCCAGCCGCGGCGTGGTGGCCCACGGCTCGTACGCCGTCTCCAGTTCCGTTTCGTGGAAGGGACTCAGCCACCGCGTGCGCAGGGCCAGGGCACTGGCCAGCACCATCTGCGTGTCCTTGGTCAGCGTGATCGGCATGCGGCCGACCAGGCCACCGGTCCGCTTCACCGTCCAGGTGTCCAGCGCCAGTCGATCGGCCACGAGGTCGCCGGTGAGCACCCCGTGAGCGTCGACTGGCAGCCCCTCCTCCCACGGGACCTTCAGCTGCAGCGTGCGCTGCGTCCACAGCCCCACAGCGGTCTCCAGCCCCCGCATGGCACCCATCGCTGTCAGCAACTCGCGCGCGGCGGCCGGAGCCTGCCGGGCGTCGAGCCCCAGAGCCTCCGCCAGCTCGGACCGCGCCCGGCCCTGCGCCCCGTCGGCCAGGTGAGCCAGCAGCGGCCACACCCCCGCGGCCGAGAACACCGTGCCGCCGTCCGAGACACCGGCCCACCGCGCGGTCAGCCCGTTCACCGCGCGGACCGTCGTCGTGAGTCCCACGCCGCCCCCTCACCCGTGCGCCTGCGACGCCATCACAACACCCAGCAGCAGTGCGCCAGTTCAGCGCAGCACCTTCAGTATCGCCAGGGAGAGGCGCTCCGCGGTGTCGTGAGCGTCTGCGCCCGGCAGGACGAGGTGGCTGAGGGTCATCCGCACCGCGATGTCCGCGGCGACGTCGACGAGCATCTCGTCCCGGGCGGGGAAACGCTCCGCGAGCCAGCCGCGCAGCAGGTCCTGCGCCACGTCGAAGACCGGGTCGGCGCGTGCGGTGAGGTACGGCAGCAGGCTGTCGGAGCCCTCGCGCGCTGCCAGGACGACGGCCCGCACGAGGGGGTTGCGGTGGGCCTCGGTGAGGACGAAGCGGATCGCCGCCTCCAGCGCGGCACGGGTGTCCGGGAGCCCTGGCTGGAGGACCGCAGCCACGCTGTCGAGGAACGCCTGGGTCTCCCTGACGACGAGAGCACGACCGAGACCGGCCCTGTTGCCGAACTCCTTGTAGACCGACGGCCGGGACACCTCCGCCGCGGCGGCGACGGCCGACAGGCTCACCCCGTCCCAGCCCGAGTCGCACGTCAAGTCGCGTGCGGCGTCCAGCACCCGTTGCCTCATCTGCTTGCGCCAGGCGACCCGCGGCGGATCGGGTGCCTGCGTGCCGGTGTCCTGGGGTGTCGCCGTGTGTCCGTGTGCCGCCATGGCCCCAGTCTGTCAGGGCCGCCCAGGGCGGGCGCGGCGCGGCCTCCAGCCACCTGACGGGCACTCAGAACGTTGACACCGTGATCTCCCTTGTCAGCGGTCCGGCCTCTTGGCACGCTCGGTGCTCCCCCCAAGGAAGTGCGCCCCCGCCGTCCCCGCGGGAGGGCGGGGGCGCACTGTGCTCACCAGGAGGTGTCATGCCGCATCGTCGGGGACTAGAGGTCCAGCGGTGGCGTGATCCGAAACGGTATCTGTGGCTGCTCGCCCTCGCCGTACCCACGCTGCCGTTCCAGGCGGGCGGTCTCGTCGCCCTGACGGGCGTCGGGGCGCTGTGGTGGTGGGGGCCGGTCTTCGCCTTCGTCCTGCTGCCGGTGGTCGACCACGTCACGGGCAAGGACAGCGCCAATCCGCCCGAGGAGGTCATGAAGGCCCTGGAGGCGGACCGGTACTACCGCTGGTGCACGTTCCTCTATCTGCCGCTGCAGTTCGGTGCCCTCGTCTGGGCCTGTGGGCGGTGGGCCGGGGGCGAGCTGTCGGTCGCGGAGAGCCTCGGGCTGGCCGCGACGACCGGGGTCGTGGCCGGGGTGGCGATCAACACCGCTCACGAACTCGGCCACAAGCGGGAGCAGCTGGAACGGCGGCTGAGCCGCATGGCGCTGGCGCAGAGCGGCTACGGACACTTCTACGTCGAGCACAACCACGGCCATCACATCAGGGTCGCCACGCCGGAGGACCCGGCGAGTTCGCGGATGGGTGAGAGCTTCTGGCGCTTCCTGCCGCGGGCGGTGGTGGGCAGTCTGCGTTCGGCCTGGATCCTGGAGAGCCGCCGGCTCCAGCGCCGCAACCGACGAATCTGGAGCCTCCACAACGACGTCCTCACGTCCTGGGCGCTGACTGTGGCGCTGTTCGCCGCGCTGGGCTTGTCCTTCGGCTGGACCGTCCTGCCGTACCTGCTTCTTCAGGCCGTACTGGGCTTCAGTCTCCTGGAGACGGTCAACTACCTGGAGCACTACGGGCTGTTGCGGCAACGCCGGCCGGACGGCCGCTACGAGCGGGTCGCGCCCCGTCACAGCTGGAACAGCAACAACACGGTCAGCAACCTGTTCCTCTTCCAGTTGCAGCGCCACTCCGACCACCACGCCAATCCGCTGCGGCGCTACCAGACGCTCAGGCATGTCGAGGAGGCACCCCAACTGCCGTCCGGCTACGCGACGATGATCGTCGTGGCGTGGTGTCCACCGCTGTGGCGCCGCATCATGGACCCTCGACTGCACCGGCACTACGCGGGCGACCTGTCCAAGGCGAACGTCCGCCCCTCCCCCGGCGCGCCGATCACGGCCCCGACCACCCAGGGGTGAGCACGACCACCGGGCTGCCCAGCCGGTCCTGAACGCCGGCTTCACGGATGCTTCGGACGGCCGCGCCAGGGCTCGGGCTTGCGCGGCGAAGCGGTCAGCTGCCGATGCCGTGGGCGAGGAGGCTTTCGGCGGTGTCCGCGATCGTGTCCTCGATGGGGCGCGCGGTCCAGCCGAGGAGCTTCTCCGCCTTGGCGCCGGTGGCGTCGAGGTCGCGGCCGAGCTGGTGCTTGAGCAGGCGCAGTTCGGGGTTCGCGAGGGCGAGGCCTCGTGTGAGCCAGACGGGCAGCTCGCGCGTGGGCACGTGCGCGGCGCGTTCGCCGAGGCGCTCGCGCAGGATGCGGGCGATGTCGACCACGCGAAGGCTCGGTCCCGCGACCGCGAGGAAGCGTTCACCGGCGGCCGCGGGGTCCGTCATGGCGCGCAGGTGCAGGTCGGCGACGTCGCGGACGTCGACGTAGCCCATGCCGAAGGGCGGGCAGGCGGGCACCTTCCCTTCGAGCATCCGGCGCACCAGACGCAGGGAGGGCGGGTCGTCCGAGCCGAGGAGGGGCCCGAAGACGCCCACGGGATGCACGGCGGCCAGCTCCATTCCTCCGCCCTCCTCGGCGATGAACTGCCAGGCGGCTCGCTCGGCGAGGGTCTTGGACCGCTGGTAGGGCGGGATGTCGGCGTCGACGTCGGTCCAGTCCTCCTCCGTGAACGGCGTCGACCGCTGCGGGTGACCCATCCCGACGGCGCCGAAGGAGCTGGTCAGGACGGTGCGGCGGACGCCGGCGTCGCGTGCGGCGCGCAGGACCCGCAGTACGCCTTCCCGGGCCGGGACGATCAGGTCGTCGTCGGTGGCGGGGGTGTGGCGCAGGGTGGGTGAGGCGACGTGGAGGACGTGGTCGCAGTCGGCGACGGCGGCGTCCCAGCCGTCGGCCTGCTGCAGGTCGGCGCGTACGACGGTGAGGCGGTCGTCGTCGAAGGGTGCCGCTCGGTGCAGCCAGGAGCGCAGGGCCGGTTCGCGCCGCAGGTCACGGACGGTGGTGCGCACGGTGTGACCGGCGTCGAGCAGGGCCAGGATGCACCAGCTGCCGATGAAGCCGGTTCCTCCCGTGACCAGTACCCGTGTCATGTGTCTCTCCTCAACTGGTGCTTCATGCGGGGCGGGTGGTGGGTGTGGGTGTGACGGGGTGTCGCGGGGGTGTGGCCCAGCGGGATGAGCAGGCCGCCGGCCCGGGCGGTCGGCCCGGGGCGGGCGACGGGGTTCATCGCAGGGACATGCCGGGGACGCGCCGGCGGATGGCCTCGAGTTCCGCTTCGTCCGAGACACCCTGCCAGTCGTGGCGCGGGGTGTAGGGGGCTTCCAGGGCGCGGACCTCGTCGTCGGTGAGCTCGACGTCGAGGGAGGCGACGGCCTCGTCGATCTGCCGGACGGAGCCCGCACCAACGAGGGGTGCGGTGACGACGGGCCGGCCGCGCAGCCAGGCGAGCGCGATCTGTGCGCGGCTCACACCGTGCGCCTGTGCCACCTGACCGACCGCGTCGATGATCGCCTTGTTGGATGCTTCCTGCGCCGGCGAGTAGAGCAGGTCCGCGTAGCTCCCGTCCGTCTCGGAGCGGGCGGTCGAGCGGGCGTCGTCCCAGGCACGGGCGAGGCGGCCGCGCGCCAGCGGGGACCAGACGAGGGTGCCGACGCCTTCGTCCAGGCACAGCGGGATCATCTCCCGCTCCTCCTCGCGGGCGAGGAGGTTGTAGTGGTCCTGCATCGACACGAACCGCGCCCAGCCGTTCTGCTTCTGCAGGTGGAGGGCCTTGGCGAACTCCCACGCGTGCATGGACGAGGCGCCCAGGTAGCGGACCTTGCCTGCCTTCACCAGGTCGCTCAGGGCCTCGAGTGTCTCTTCCCACGGGGTGGAGTGGTCGTTGCGGTGTATCTGGTAGAGGTCGATGTAGTCCGTGCCGAGACGGCGCAGCGAGTGGTCGACCTCGGTCATGATCGCCTTGCGCGACAACCCTCGTCCGTTCGGTCCCAGCCGCATGGGATGGCGCAGCTTGGTGGCGATCACCACGGCGTCGCGGTCGGCGTACTCGCCGAGTGCACGGCCGAGGATCTCCTCGCTGGAGCCGTTGGAGTACAGGTTCGCGGTGTCGAAGAAGTTGATGCCCGCCTCGAGCGCGTGCTTGATGAGCGGCCGGGCCTCTTCTTCGCCCTTCGACCAGACGGGGTGCCCGCGGTCGGGTTCCCCGTACGTCATGGCGCCGATGGCGATGGGTGACACGTCGAGGCCGGTGGTGCCGAGCTTGATGTAGTGCATGACGCCCCTCTAAAGTAAGTGGAGAGCTCTCCGAATACCGTAGTGGAGAGCTCTCCACTTAGCAAGGGGAGGTCTCGTGGTCCGTTCGGACGCCCGTGAGAACAGGGCGCGCATCCTCGCCGCCGCACGCGAGGCGCTGGCCGAGGACGGCAGCACGTCGATGAACCAGATCGCCCAGCGGGCGGGCGTCGGGCCGGGCACGCTGTACCGCAACTTCCCCACCCGCGAGGCGCTGGTGCTGGCCGTCTACCAGGACGAGGTCACCCGCATCGTGGGCACCGTGCCCGATCTCCTCGCCGCGCTGCCGCCGCTGGAGGCGCTGCGCACGTGGACGCTCGACCTGGTCGAGGCCATGCGACGGAAGCACGGCCTCGGCGACGCTCTCGGGCCGGGCGCCCACCAGGCGATCAGCGAGCAGAGCTACGGCCCGGTGATCGCCGCGATCTCCGAGCTTCTCGACGCCGGCAAAAGGGACGCGAGCATCCGGGCGGACGCCGACGCCGGCGACTTCCTCCAGCTCACCGGTGCTCTGTGGCGCGCCGCCACCACCCCCGAGGACCGGGCTCCCCGCATGCTCGCGCTCATCCTCGACGGCCTGCGAGGGCAGCCGCAGCCCTGACGGCCGGCTCCGGGGAGCCGGTCGGCGCCGACGTCCCCAACGTCCCGGGCGTCCTCGGCGTCCTCGGCGTCCCTTGCGTCCTCGGCGAGTCCTAGTGAGGAGATCCCGCGGCAGCGCCCCGCACGGGACGGGTGCCGTGCGAGGCGGGTGCCGTGCGGGGCGGGGCTGGTCGCGGACCCCCGGGGGGCGGCCGGTCAGAGTCCCAGAGAACTCGTTTCGGTGATGCTCGCCCAGTCGTTCTCGGGGTTCGCCCAGAAGGAGATCTTCAGATAGCGGACGTCCAGAGGTCCGGTGGTGAACAGGACGGTCTCGGGCGCGGTGGTCGTCCCCGAGCTGCGGCCTTCCCACACCTTGGTGTACGAGACGCCGTCCTGCGAGGCGTGGATGGTGTAGTCGTTCCACCGCAGGTCGCCGCGGTGCCAGGCCACCGTCGCGCCGCACAGGTGGCGTTGCGTGCCGGCGTCCAGGATGAGTGCCGCGCCGAAGCCCTGACCGGACCAGCGGGTCGTCAGGTCACCGTCGACGGCATGGGCGGGCGGGTTCGCCGGTTCGTGGGTGGTGGCGGTCGCTGCCGTCACCGGTGCGGCCCGGGCGCAGGTCCGCTGCGGTGCGACGTCCTTGTGGACGGCCCGCTCGTCGCCCAGGCGCAGGGCGTCGTAGTGCAGCACGCGCTGGGTGGTGCTGGACGGGGCTCCGGTGTTCCAGTCCCATTTGTAGATGCCGAACTTGAAGTAGGGCGAGCGCGGTCCGCCGTCATGGGTGGCGCCGGTGCGGTTCACGACCCGTTCGCCGTTCTTCCAGACCTGCAGCACGCCGCTGCTGTCGGCGCGCCAGGTGACGTGGAAGACCCAGTCCACCCAGACACCGGTGCTGTACGCCCCCAGGTCGATGAACTGGCCGCGGAAGTCGATCTTCCAGCGCCCTTCGTCGGTGAGCAGCGCCAAGGGCGGTGAACCGCCCGGGCAGCCCACGTCGCACTGGTGCCACTGGCTCACGATCTCGGCCGAGGTGTCATAGGCCCAGCTCGACGCCAGGTTGATGCTGAAGCCGTACCATCGCTCGGCATTCGCCGGCTGCTCGTCGCGCTGCGATATCTCCGCCCGTTTGCTGCCGGAGACGACCGGGTCGGTCTTGCGCAGCTCGAAGCGGGCCCCGTGGGAGCCGTCGCGCGTGGGGCCGGTGACGTTGGTGGCGCCGTACGACGTGCCCCACTGCTTCAGGAAGTTGGGCGGCGCGGTGGTGGGGAGCGTGCGGTCGGCCGCCTGTTCCCAGTCGAGGGTGCGCAGGACTCCGGCGGGGTCGGCCGCCGCCGGCTGCGCGGGCGACAACGCGAGTGTCGCGGTCAGCACGGACATGACGACGGTCAGGAGCCAGGCTCTCGGGCGTGATCGTTTCATGGTGCGACTCCTCTCGGGGACGCTGAGCGGACGGTCGCGGATGGGCGACGTCCGATGGCGGGCCCCGACTCTTCCCCCGGGTGGAGATGCGGGCAAGGGCCGACCACAGGGCGCGCGGAGCATCCGGGCCTCGATGCGCACCACCGACGGATGGCCCACGCCGCCGACACAGATGGCCGTACGGATGGTGCGACACCGTGTAGACACGGGAAGTACAGGGCTGGTCGGAGCGTCGTCGTCACCGCTCACCTCCCCCACCCGAGCACACCCCGCTGGAGCGGTGCGCTACGGTCCCGCCATGACCGACCCCGGATCCGTCGCCTGGCCGCCTGCGGCGATCAGGACCGAACGGCTCGTGCTGCGCCAGTCGGAGGCCGGGGACCGCCGGGCGTTCATCGACCTTTTCGCCTCGCCGCAGGTGCACACCTACCTCGGTGGCCCGCGCTCCCGCGACGAGCTCGAACGCGTGGTCCCCGAAGTGCCCGGGCGTCGCCCGGGCGTCTTCGTGGTCGCACTGGACGGCGCGATGATCGGCACCATCACCCTCCTGGACAGGCGCGACGCCACCCGTCCGGGGCACGTCCGCCCGGAGGGCGGGGAAGCCGAACTCGGCTACATGCTGCTCCCCGAGGCGTGGGGACGCGGGTACGCCGCCGAGGCGTGCGCAGCGGCACTCGACTGGTTCGCCGTCGAACTCCCCGGCGAGCCGGTGGTGCTGTGCACCCGGACCGCCAACTCCCGTTCCGTGCGCCTCGCCGAGAAGCTGGGGTTCAGCGAGGTGGAGCGGTTCGAGGAGTGGGGCGCCGAGCAGTGGTTCGGCGTGTGGACCCCGGGCACCTGAGCAACCGCGTCACCGCCGTCGACTCGGATGAGGTCCGGGCGGCCTGCCGGGCGTCCGGCGTGGGCGCGCTGTCAGGATGCCTCGGGTGGGGCGCCGAGGGTGTCGGCGTAGAGCCGGAACAGGCGCAGGCCCTCCGGCCCGTCGGGGCCGGGCCGGGACAGGCGTTGCCAGCAGTCGGCGGTGAGCCGGCGTGCGTGGGTGCCGGGCCACGGCTGGGGCAGTAGCTCCGGGGGGAGCAGCGGGTCGGGTCGCACGGCCGCGGTGAACTCCGCCGCGAGTTCGACCGCCATGGCCAGCCGTCCGGCGGCCACGCGCCCGGTGTCGTCGGCCGCTTGCGGCGCACCCAGTGCGGTCAGGCAGTGCCGCGCGAAGACATCGAGCCGCTCGTAGCGCGCGGCGATCTGCTCCAGGGGCCACAGCTCGGCGGCCAGGGCCGCCGGTTCGGTGAGGGCGCCGAGGCGCAGGTCGGTGCTCGTGAGGAAGGTCAAGGAGTCCAGGACGCCCAGCCGGCGGGCGTGGGCCTCGACGATGTCGGTGACCGGGTTGGCGGTGACGTAGAGACCGCCCTGGAGGGGGGCCGCGCCGAGGTGGAGGAGCGTGTCACGCAGGGCGTCCCGGGTGGTGCGGCGCGATTCGGGGATGGCGAAGGCGAACAGGTGCCACACACCGTCCCAGGGGACCTGCCCGGCGTCCTGCCGGTAGGCGTGCCGCACGTAATCCGCGTCCGGGGCGAGGGCGCCGGTGGGGTCGGCCACGGCCCGCAGCACGGCCTTGCGTCCGCGCCCGTCCTGGGTGAACCGGCCGTCGGCGACCAGGCGTTTGATGCACAGCCGCACCTGTTGGTCGGTCATGCCCAGCAGGCTCGCCACGCTGTACAACTCGCCGGCGTCGACGGTGCCGTCCTCCCGCACCAGTGCGTGCACGAGCAGCCGGGTGGGCACCTCGGGGCGGGGAGGGCCGTCCGCATGGGCACCCGTGGTGAGGGTGCCGGCGGCCGTCATCGCACGCCCCCGCCGGTCCGGTCCGCCCGGGTGACGGGGCGGTACATGGTCGTCACGGCGCCGAACCCCATCAGGCGGCGCAGGTAGGGCGTCTGCTCGGTGTGCCCGGCGACGAAGCCGTGCCGTTCGTACAGGGCCCGGGCACGGGGGTTGGTGTCGATGACGTCCAGACGGATGCGACGGCAGCCGTGGTCGGCCGCGATGGCGGCGACCTCCTTCAGCAGCAGGCTGCCGATCCCGCCGCCCCGGTGCCGCGCGTCCACCGCGATGCCGTCCATGACCAGTTCGCCCTTCCGGGGCGTGCGCTCGAACAGGGCGAGCACCGCGACCCGGGGCAGGCCACGGAAGAGGCCGTAGGTGGACACCACGTCCCGCACGCCGCCGCCGGTCAGCGCGCGCCCGCCGAGCTGGTATCCCGCCACCCCGACCACCTTCCCGTCGGCGAGGGCGGTCACCCCCCGGTCGTGGTTCAGGTGTGCGGCGATGAAGGCCCGCCCGGTGTCGGGAGGGTTGAGTGCCGATCCGAGTTTGCGGCCGAACGCCTCCCAGTACAGCGCGGCCACCTCGCCCTCGGTTCCTTCGGGCACCTGGCGTCGACACTCGACTCGCGGGGTCCAGCCCTCACCGGCCCGTCCCTCCTCCGTCGTGCGGCCCTGCGGGTTCACCGGCTCCATGCGCGGCTGCTCCCCTCTCTCGTCCTCGGCGCCTGACTCTATCGAGTGTAGTACGTTCATTATCCATACGAGCGTTTTCTGAACGATAGATCGGAGGGCCGGGTGCTGAGGCGACGGGAGGGGGTCCGCGCGGGGCGCGGGCGGCGGGGCCTGTTGTGGGTGCTGGTGGGGGCCGTGTTGGTGGCAGGCGGTCTCGGCGGGATCGTGGTGTGGCAGAACACTTACGCCCTCCGCGAGGAAGGCGTGGCGCTGCGGCACCACGGTCATCGCCTGGAGGGGGTGCTGGCCCGCCCGCCCGCAGGCGACGGACCGTTCGGACTGGTGGTCTTCGTGCACGGCGACGGGCCCGTGGACGCGACGCACGACACCTTCTACCGGCCCTTGTGGGAGTCGTTCGCGCGGGCGGGGTACGCCTCGCTGTCGTTCAGCAAACCCGGCGTGGCGGGGTCGGAGGGCGACTGGCTGGAACAGAGCATGGACGACCGCGCCGAAGAAGCCCTCGCGGCGGTCGCCTGGGCCCGCAAGCGTCCCGACATCGACGGGCGTCGCATCGGACTGTGGGGAGCGAGCCAGGCCGGTTGGGTGCTGCCGAAGGCCGCCGCTCGGGACCGGGGCATACGCTTCGTCATCGCCGTCTCCCCTGCCGTCAACTGGATCCGGCAGGGCCGCTACAACCTGCTCGCCGAGCTCCGCCGGGACGGTGCCGACCAGCGACAAGTCGAGCAGGCGATGCGCCGCCGCGAGACGACTCTGCGGCTGCTGCGCCGGGGCGCGACCTACGAGGAGTACCGTGCGGAAGTCGGCGGCTCCGCCGACATCTCACCCGGCCGATGGCGCTTCATCGCGGCGAATCACACCTCCGACGCGGTCGCCGACCTGCGTGCCATGAGGGGAACTCCCGTCCTGCTCGCACTGGCCGGCCACGACGTGAACGTGGACGTCGCGGAGACCGAGGCCGTCTACCGCGAGATCCTTCCCGCCTCCACGCTGCGCGTCCAGCACTACCCCGACGCCACGCACTCGCTGGTCGACCACGACACCGAAGGCTCGTCGCTGCGGCTGACCGCGACCGCCGTGTTCGCACCGCGAAAGTTGTACGCGGCGGGGTTCCTCGACCGTCAGGCCCGCTTCCTGCGGCGACTCGGCGCGGGAGAGTGAGTGGCGCGAACGCCCCCACCGGCAGCGCGCACGGCTGGGGCCGGCGGGTTCGAGCACGGCGACGAGTTCGGACGCCACGCCAGGGACGCCCGCCGGCGCGCCGCGCGCACCACGTCCCCAAGGCCGGGCCTTCGTCGCGTCCCGCGCGTGTGCCTGCCCGGATCCTCGTTGCCGCCCGGCGGGTTGGGCTGGGTCGGCTGCCCGTGTCCGGGCAGCCGGCCGGCCGGGCTGTGTCGGCTGCCCGTGTCCGGGCGTACGGTGGGGCACGATCGTGTCACGCGCTCCGCCCGGCAGGGCGGGCCCAGATCCGCAGTCGAGGAGACCGTGTCCCACACTCAGCGTCCGGACCGCCCGCACCACCTCTCCGCCGAGCACCACGAGATCGACGGAGTACGTGTCGTGACCTTGCGGGGCGAGATCGACCGCGATGTCCAGGACGTGCTCCGCGAGGGCCTGCTGGGCGAAGCCGGTATGGCGTCGGCGCGGATCGTCGCCGATCTCAGCGGCGTCACGTTCATGGACTCCAGCGGCGTCAACGTCTTCCTCGCCGCCCATCTGCAGACCGAGGCCGCACAGGGGTGGGTACGCATCGCCGGCGCACAGCGGCCCGTCCTGCGCGTGCTGCAGATGACCGGCGTCGACACGCTGATCGCGTGCCATCCGACCATCGAGCAGGCGCTGACCGCCTGACCACCGCGGTGTGCGGGGCCGCATGGACGATGCGGCCCCGCACACCCGCCTGAACGGCTTCTCCTAGCGCGTCCGCCGGGTGCTGCCCGGATCCCCGACACGCGTGGCCCGCAGGTCGAAGGCGAACGCTTCACCGCAGGTGAGCGGCACCTGCCGGCCCAGCACGTGCACCGTCACCTCGGCGGCGAGCGGGGTCCGCCATCCGTTGGCCACCACCTTGCCCCAGGGTTCCGGGTGCACTTCCCGCACCCGCACGCGCGGCCCCGACGCCTCGTACGAGCCCTCCACACGGGCGAACTGCCGGTCCGCTGCCGCCTCTTCGACCCGGCTGTACTCCACTCGGCCGGAGATGACGCCCCGGTCGAACAGGCCGCGCTCGACGGGCCCGCCGCCCCCGTACCGCTCTCCGTCGGCTTCCACGGACAGACTGACGTGGGTGCCGAAGGCGGAGTTCTCGTACAGGTCGAGCGACACCTCCATGCCGTCCCGCTCCGCCTGACACGCGACGGCGTGCCCCTTCTCCAAGGTGACTCTGAGCCACGTGTCCCGGCCGTCGGCTGCTGCCGCCGGCGTAGCCGTCAGCAGTGTCGCAGCGAGCGCTCCGGTGATCGCTGCTCGCTTCCCTACCTGCATGCCGCACTCCCATCCGTCGTGTGTCGGTGAACTCCGTGCCAGTTGGACTCACGTAGGGCGGATGAGGATGTAGGGAATCACCGAGCGCGTATCGGCGCCCGTCGGCGGGACCGCCGGGGACGCGATCTCGCCTCCGTCCAGCCGATGATGTTGACTCGTTCTCCTGGGCCGGACCTCGACAGGAGCTACGACATTGACGTACGACATCGCCGCGCTGCGCTCCCGCTTTCCCGCACTGGCCGCCGGGACCGTCCACTTCGACGGGCCCGGGGGCACGCAGACGCCGCAGCCCGTCATCGACGCCGTCGCCGACGCGCTGGCGCGGCCCCTGTCCAACCGCGGGCAGTACTCGCTGGGCGAGCGCAACGCCGAGGCCGTCGTCACCGGAGCACGCCGGGCCGTGGCGGACCTGCTGGGCGCGGACCCGGCGGGGGTCGTCTTCGGGCGCAGCGCCACCCAGCTCACCTACGATCTCGCCCGCACCCTCGCCGCCTCGTGGGTGCCCGGCGACGAGGTCGTCGTCACCCGGCTCGACCACGACGCCAACATCCGCCCCTGGGTGCAGGCCGCTCAGCGGGCCGGCGCCACCGTGCGCTGGGCCGGGTTCGACCCCGCCACCGGGGAGTTGACGGCCGACGACATCCGCGCCGTCCTGTCCGAGCGCACCCGGCTCGTCGCCGTGACCGCCGCCTCCAACCTGATCGGCACCCGCCCTCCGGTCGCCGAGATCTGCCGCCTGGCCCGCGAGGCCGGGGTGCTCACCCATGTCGACGGCGTCCACTACACCGCGCACACACTGGTCGACCTGCCGGCGCTGGGCGCGGACTTCTTCGTGTGCTCCCCGTACAAGTTCCTCGGCCCCCACCACGGCGTCCTGGCCGCCCGGCCCGCGCTGCTGGAGACCCTGCGCCCCGACAAGCTGCTGCCCTCCAGCGACGCGGTTCCCGAACGTTTCGAACTGGGCACTCTGCCCTATGAGTTGCTCGCCGGCACCCGTGCCGCCGTCGACTTCCTGGCCGGACTCGACCCGAACGCCACGGGCACCCGGCGCGAACGCCTGACGGCCTCCTTCGCGGCACTGGAGGGACACGAGGGCACCCTGCGCACCCAGCTCGAGAAGCAACTCGCCGCGCTCCCCGGCGCCACCCTCCATTCCCGGGCCGCCGACCGCACCCCCACCCTCCTGATGACCTTCGAGCAGCACGACACCGCCGACGCGTACCGCTTCCTCGCGGCGCGCGACATCCACGCCCCCTCCAGCCACTTCTACGCCATCGAGACCTCCCGGCACCTCGGCCTGGGCGACACCGGCGGTCTGCGCATCGGACTCGCCCCCTACAACAGCCCGCAGGACGTCGACCGGTTGCTGGCGGCGCTGACCGAGTTCCTGGAGCAGTGAGCTTGAGGCGTCGTCCGCGGCCCGGGGCTCGCGCGCCACTGCCCGATCGCGGTCGCCGTCGCGGTCGCGGTCGCGGTCACGGTCGCGGTCACCAGGCCAACGCCCTGTCGATGTCGGCGGCGTCCGCGGACTCCGCCGCCCAGGAGACGTATCCGTCGGGCCGCACCAGGACGGTCGTCCGCCGGTCACTCGCCCAGTGCGCCACGGTCAGCCATCCCTCGCGCACGCCGGGACCCTCGTACGTCCCGGGCGTGATGAGCACGAACCGTCCGCCGCGCAGCGCCTCGTAGAGCCGGCCGTCCTTCAGGGCGACGTCGGGGGCCCGGGTGCCGGTGAGGCGGTGGGCGCCACGGGGGGCGGGGTAGGCGTAGCCGACACCGGTGATCTGCCCCAGGGCCCTGCGCCGGACGGGCGGGGCCATGTCGACGCACGCGGAGACCAGGGCGCGTACGGCGCGCAGCAGCGGGTTGCGCGCGCGGGCCAGCCGGACCAGTCCGCCACTGCTGCGCAGCACCGCCCGGCCGATCGGGTGGCGCTCGGCCTCGTAGGTGTCGAGGAGCCCGTCGGGCGCCCGGCCCTGGAGGGTCGCGGCGAGCTTCCAGCTCAGGTTGGCGGCGTCCTGGAGCCCGGTGTTCATGCCCTGCCCGCCGGCCGGGGAGTGGATGTGTGCGGCGTCCCCGGCGAGGAAGACCCGCCCCACCCGGTAGTGCGGTGCCTGGCGCTCGTCGCTGTGGAAACGGGAGAGCCAGCGGGCGTCGTGCATGCCGTAGTCGGTGCCCATGGCGCGGCGCGTGATCGCCTTGACCTCGTCGAGGTCGAGCGGCGCGTCGTCGGAGACCTCGTTACGCCGGTTCCAGCCCATGACCCGGTACCAGCCGTCGCCGAAGGAGGCGATCATCGCGAAGGTGTCGCCACGGCCGTTCACGGTGAGGACGCTCTCGGGCTTCTCGGTCAGCCGCACGTCGGCCAGGATCAGCGACTTGATGACGGACACGCCGGGGAAGGCGAGACCGATCGCCTCCCGCACGGAGCTGCGGTGACCGTCGGCGCCGACGACGTAGGCCGCTCGGCGGGTGACGACCGTCCCGTCGGGGCCGCGCACGTCGAGGTCGACACCCTCGTCGTCCTGCCGCAGTCCGACGACCTCGCTCTCGTACGCGAACTCGACGCCGGCCTCCCTGGCCCGCCGCTCCAGGAGCCGCTCGACCTCGTACTGCGGGGTGACGAGCAGGAACGGGAAGCGGGACGGCAGCGTGCTCAGGTCCAGGGAGAGCCGACGGAAGAGCCGGAGGCCGGTGAGGGTGTCGCCGGTGGCGACCAGGTCGTCGGCGAGCCCGCGGGCGTCGAGCTGCTCCAGGGTGCGGGCGTGCACCCCGAAGGCGCGGGAGAGGTTGCTGATCCCGTGCGGCCGCTTCTCGACGAGGGTGACGGTGACACCGGCGGTGGCGAGGTCACCGGCCAGGAGCAGACCGGTGGGGCCGGAGCCGACGACGATCACGGTGTGGTGGGTGGCGGCGCCCTTGCTGTTGCGGCCGCCCGTGCCGGTTCCCGTGCCCGTGCCGGTGCCGGTTGCGTCCATGGTGGCCTCCTGGTGCCGACGCCTACGCGTCATCGACGGCTTGCCAACGAATGTTGGCCAACGCTTGTTGACGACGGTAGCGAGCCCGCGAAGCCGATGTCAACACGTGTTGGCCAACAATTGTTGGCGAATGCTGGTTGACCTACAGGCGTTGGCCTACGCTTGTTGGCATGAACGGCAGCGACAGCATCCCGGCCCCCGGCTCCGACGCCCCCCGCCGCTCCGACGCCACGCGCGGCGCGATCCTCGCGGCCGCCCGCGAGCGCTTCGCGACCGACGGTTACGAGCGAGCCACCATCCGCGCCATCGCCAAGGACGCCGCCATCGATCCGTCGATGGTGATGCGGTACTACGGCAACAAGGAGGGCCTGTTCGCCGCGGCCGTCGCCATCGACCTGCGACTGCCGGACGTGAGCGGGGCGGACCGCCGGCAGGAGGCCGGGCGCATCCTCGTGGAGCACTTCCTCGACATGTGGGAGACCAACGAGGTCCTCACCGCCCTGCTGCGGGTCGGCGTGACCAATCAGGCCGGGGCCGAGCGCATGCAGACGATCCTGCGGGACCAACTGCTGCCGGTCGCCCGGCAGGTGTGCCCCGACCCCGAACAGGTACCGGCGCGGGCGGCGCTGATGGCGTCGCAGCTACTGGGGCTGGCGCTCACGCGATACGTGCTGCGGATGCCGCCCGCGGTGGGGCTGGCGCGGGCGGAGGTCGTGGCATGGCTGGCACCGACGATCCAGCGGTACCTGAGCGCACCCAGTCCGTGACCCCGACCCACGACCCCCGGCCCTCTCTCCCTTGTCGTCTCTCGCGACCGCGGTGAGAAGCGCGGGGCACACGATCACCACGACACCTCACGCACCTTCGCCCCGCTCTGCGGCACAACCGTGGCGGTGATCTCCGAGCGGTGGCGGTTCGCCGAGAACGTCACCGTCAGCGTCTGCGCCTCGGTCCGGCTCGTGCTCACCGTGAAGCCCCGGTTCGGCACCGCCGAGATCAGGCACACCGCGTCCTCGCCGAACCGCACGGTGGCCTTGCCGCCTTCGGACGGCACCGTGTAGACGCCGGCGCCGCCGTCCTCACACCCGTCGCCGCCCCCGCCGGCCGGCCCCTCGGAGGCAGTGGGGCGGGCCGTGGGTGCCGCCGTCGGCCTGGGCGTCGGGGTGGGGGCGGTCGCCGCCTCGCTGCTCCGGGAGGGCGGGCTGGGTGTGCGGCTGCTCGCCGAGGGACTCGGGGAGGGCTTCGCAGTGGTGGGGCCGGGCCGCGGGGACCTCACCGGCTCGCTCGGCGCCGACTGCGCGACCGGCGCGGTCGGCCGCGTCGACCCCACGACGAAGTGGATCGTGACGATGACAGCCGTGACACTGGCTGCCGTGCAGACCAGCCAGATGATCAGGTAGCGCAGGAGGCGGGACACGACACCATAGTGACGGACCGGCTAACGTGCCTGCTCATGGCCTCCGTACTTGTCGTCGAGGACGACCCCGTCATCCGGGCCGCGTTGATCGAGGTCCTGACCGGTCACGGCTACGCGGTCCGGACCACCCACCAGGGTTTCGAGGCGCTGCGCGAGATCACCCAGAGCCCACCGGACATCGTCGTCCTGGACCTGGGTCTGCCCGACCTCGACGGTCTCGACGTGCTGCGCATGATCCGGGGCATCTCCCGCGTGCCCGTCCTGGTCGCCACCGCCCGCGACGACGAAGGAGAGATCATCCGGCTGCTCAACGCAGGCGCGGACGACTACCTGGTCAAGCCGTTCTCCGGCGGTCAGCTCGCCGCCCGGCTCGCCGCCGTACTGCGGCGGACCGTGCCCGCGGACGTACAGGCGGCCAGGCGGCCCGTCCTCCAGGTCGCCGACCTGCGCATCGACCCGACCGCGCGCACCGCGCACCTGGCCGGCCGGGAACTTCCCCTCACCCGGCGCGAGTTCGACCTGCTCGCCTATCTCGCCGCCCACGCCGACCAGGTCGTCTCGCGGCAGCGCATACTCGCCGAGGTGTGGCAGCAGCCGTACGTCGAGGACCAGACGGTCGACGTCCACCTCTCCGCGCTCCGCCGCAAGATGGGCGAGGAGGCACGAAAGCCCCGCTATCTGCGCACCGTTCGCGGTCTGGGCATCAAGCTGGTCAGCTCGCCATGAGACGTGCCCTCGCCGGGATCGCCCTCGCCGTCACCTCGATGGTGGCCCTCTCCTTCCTGATCCCCCTCGCTCTCCTCGTGCGCGAACAGGCCCGGGACCGGGCCACCACGGCCGCCGAGCAGCGGGCTTCCGCGCTGTCCCCGGTGCTGGCCCTCACCACCCGGCGCGCGGACGTGCAGCAGGCCGTCGCCGAGCTCGGCTCGTCGGACCAGCTCGTCGTCCGGCTGCCCGACGGCGGGTTCGTCGGCACCCCGCACGCGCCCCGGGCGACGCTGGACCGGGCGGTGCGGGGACGCGAGACGCTGGCCGTGGACACGTCCGGGGGGTGGGTCTACCTCCAGCCGGTCGTTCTGCAGGGCGACCGGGTCGCGATCGTGGAAGCCTTCGTGCCCGCCGCGGACCTCACCCGGGGTGTGGCGGCGTCGTGGGGCGTGATGGCGCTTCTCGCGCTGGGTCTGGTCGGCGGCTCGGTACTCGTCGCGGACCGGCTCGGCGCTCGCGTCGTCCGTTCCTCACGCGGTCTCAAGCGCGCCTCACTGGCCCTGGGCTCCGGCGACCTGGACGTGCGTGTCGAGCCCGACGGGCCGCCCGAACTGCAGGAGGCCGGTGCCGCGTTCAACACGATGGCCGACCGGTTCCTCGACCTGCTCGCCGTGGAGCGCGAACTGGTCGCCGACCTCTCGCACCGGCTGCGCACCCCGTTGACCGCCCTCTACCTGGAGGCGGACCGGATGGGCTCGACGCCCAGCGCGCGGCGGGTCGCCGAGGCGGCGGGCCAGCTGGAGAGCGAACTGGACGCCATCATCGCCGCGGCCCGTACACCGCTGGCGTCGGCGCAGCCGGCCCGTGCGGCGACAAGCGCGGCGAAACCGTGCGACGTGGCCGAGGTGGTCGCCATGCGCCTGGACTTCTGGTCGGTCCTCGCCGCCCAGCAGGGACGCCCGTACGAGCGTTCCCTCACCCCGCGCCCGGCGCCCGTCGCCTACCCCGAGGACGACCTCGCGGCCGTCGTCGACGCCCTGATCGGCAACGTCTTCCGGCACACCCCGGAGGGCACCGCCTTCGCGGTACGCGTGGAGCGGGTCGACCGGCATGCGATCCTCACGGTCGACGACGCGGGGCCGGGCGTGGCGGACCCGGACGCGGCGCTCACGCGGGGCGTGAGTGTCGGCGGGTCGACGGGGCTGGGTCTGGACATCGTGGCCCGGGCGGCCGGCGCGGCGGACGGTGAGATGACGATCACCCGCGCGCCGCTGGGCGGCGCGCGGGTGCGGGTGTCGTTCGTCCTGGCCGACGCGGGCGGCGCCGGGGGCGGACAGCGGTGAGGCGGGGTCAGCGACCGGCGCCGAAGTTCTGCGTCCACCAGGGGCCGCCGTCGCCGAAGTGGACGCCCACGCCCAGCTCCTTGAAGGAGCAGTTGAGTATGTTCGCGCGGTGACCGGGGCTGTTCATCCAGGACTTCATCACCGACGCGGCGTCCGCCTGGCCGCGGGCTATGTTCTCGCCCAGGGTCGACCACTGGTATCCCGCGGCCTCGACCCGGGTCGTCATCGTCGAGCCGTCGGGCCCGGTGTGGGACATCACGCCGCTGCTCGCCATGACGTCGCTGTAGTCGTCGGCGGCCCGGGTGAGCCGGTCGTTCGCCGTGACGGGTGAGCAACCCGCCGTGGCCCTCTCCTTGTTGACCAGCGCCAGCACCTGGGCCTCGGGCCCGCCCGAAGCGGACCCGGAAGCAGACCCGGAGCCCGCTCCGGTGCCGCCGGAGCTCGTGCGGCCGGCACCGCTCGCCGTCCCGCCGCGGCTGCTCCTGGCCGCCGTGCCCGCGGGTGCCCCGGGCGCGGCCTCGGTGGCCTTCCGCCGGGGAGGGGTGGGGCTCGCCGGCTTCTTGCGCTTCTCCTTCGGCTTCGCGCTCGGTGAGCTGCTCGCCTTGGCGCTAGGGCTCGCCGAGGCCGAGGCGAGGGGCGTCGCGCTGACGGTCGTCTTCGCGGCGCCCGGCCTCGTTCCGGTGCCGTCGGCGACCACCCGGTCCGATCCGCCGCCGTCCTGGCCGCCCGCGACGGCCACCGTGATCCCCACGCCCGCGATCGCGGCGACGGCTCCGATGGCCAGCGCGGGACCGCGTGCCTTCAGCCCACTGCGGGGACGGGCGTGGAAGCGGGACGGGCGGGCGGCTCGACGGGAACCCATGCAGGACACCTCGGTCTGTCGGTCGGCTGACTCGCCCCCCGAGCCCGGTGGCCGCGATCGCGGCCACCGGACCTGTGGGGGGTGTTCGAGAGCCTAGGACCCGGCCGGGGCGGGAACCGCAGTTCGAAGGTCATCTTCAAGAAGCCTTAAGAGAGCCGCCAAAGTCCCCTGAGGAACGGGGCGGTGCCGTCCCGGCCGACGGGTCGGTGCCGTCCCGGCCGACGGGCCGGACCGTACGGCAGCCGCCGCCTCGACGCGTCAGGATCCGCCGTGCAGCAGGTCCGCGTCGATGTCCGCCGGGCGCGCGCAGCCCGCGAGAGCCATGGCCGTCGACAACTGCGTACGGTACGAGTCCAGCAGCGCCGTCACCCCGGCCGCCCCGCCGAGCGCCAGGGCCCACACCACCGGGCGTCCCAGGAGTACGGCGCGTGCTCCCAGGGCCAGGGCCATGAGGACGTCGGTGCCCGTGCGCACGCCGCCGTCGACCAGCACCGGTACCTCCGCGCCCACGGCCGCCGCGACGGCGGGCAGTGCGTCGGCGGTGCTCGCCGCACGGTCCAGCTGCCGGCCGCCGTGGTTGGAGACGATCACCCCCGCCGCTCCCGCGGCGACGCACGCCTTCGCGTCGTCGGCCCGCAGCACGCCCTTGACCAGCACGGGCAGTCCGGACATCCGGTGCAGCCGTTCGATGGCGTCCAGTCCGAGCGACGGGTCCTGCTCCCAGCCGGGCAGCCGGGTCCCCACCCCCACCGAGCGGCACAGGGGGTCGTCCTCGGGAAGCGGCAGCGGAAGCCCCGACGTCGCCCTGGGCGGTACGTAGGGGGCGTCCACCGTCAGGACCAGCGCACGGGCCCCGGCCGCGACGGCCCGGTCGACCTGGCCGCGGGTGACCTCGGCGTCCCGCAGCCAGTACACCTGGAACCACCAGGGGCCGGCGGCCGCGGCGACCTCCTCTGGGTGGCGGGTCGCCCGGGAGGAGAGCACGAGCAGTGAACCGGCTGCGGCGACGCCGGCCGCCGTGGCCGTCTCACCCTCGTCGTGCGCCATGCGGTGGAAGGCGGTGGGCCCCGCGAGCACGGGGGCCGTCAGCCGGGTGCCCAGCAGTTCGACGCTCGTGTCGACGGACGAGACGTCGCGCAGCACCCGGGGCAGGAGCCGCCGGCCGCGCCAGGCGGCTTCCGCCTCGTGGGCGCTGATCTCCTCGTCGGATCCCGCGGCGTAGAAGTCGTACGCCGCGGCCGGCAGTACGGCCCTCGCCCGCGCGGCCAGGTCCGGCGCCGCTCTGATGCCGAGGTCCTGCGCCCCGGGTCCCGACGCGGGTTCCGCCATCTCAGACCCAGTCCTGCGCGTCGCGGGCCGGGTCGTCGCCGGGCACCGTGACCTCGAACCTGAGCGCCGCAGCGGCCTGCCGGGCACGGGTCACGGCCTCGTCGGTGTCCGCTCCGCGTGCCCGGACGAAGGCCGCGCGCGACTCGGAGCTGTCCAGGTCCCCCAGCGTGTCGCCGGCGTTCAGCAGGGCCTCGGCGGCCACCACGCCCGGCCGGTCGGCGACCTCCTCCAGGCCGTCGATGCGGGTGAGCGTGCCGCGGGCCCGGGGCACCGCGAACCAGATCGCCTCCGGGCTGCCGTCCACCGACGGGTCCGCCAGGGTCTTGCGGATGCCGGGGAGCACGGGCTGCCCCAGTGTCTGCCGCACGACGCAGTCCACCAGGTCCACGCCGGTGACGTCCTGCACCAGATACGGGATCTCGTCGCCCGCGAGCCGGACATGTGTCTCGATGACCCGCGGCCCCGCCTCCGTCAGCACCACCTCGGTGTGGGTGACGCCGTGGGCGATGTCCAGGGCGTCCAGCAGCCGCCGCACGTAGGTGTGCACCGCGTCGGTCTGTTCGGCGGAGAGCCCGGCGGGCACGACGTGACCGAGTTCGACGAAGCCGACGGGGTCGGAGAACTTGCGCGTCACGGCGAGGATCTCGTGCTCGCCGTCCTCGGAGAAGGCCTCCACGCTGAACTGAGGGCCCTCGTGGAAGCGCTCGACGAGCACGCCCGCGTCCGGGATGAGGCCGAAGTCGCGGGCGGCGCGCGCGAAGGCCTCCTCCGCTTCCTCGACGGACCGTACGACGGAGACGCCGAAACTGCCGGCCCCCCGGACCGGCTTGACCACGCAGGGCGTGCCGTGCTCGGTCAGGAACGCCCGCAACTCGGCGACGTCGGCGACCCGTCCGCCCGGGGTGTCGTCCACGCCCCGTTCCGCCAGGCGTCGCCGCATGGCGTCCTTGTCGTGCACCCAGGCGATGGTGCGGGGCGAGTGGCAGGGCAGGCCCAGCGCGGCGGCGACCGCGGCGGCGCGGTCCTGGTCCCGCTCGCCGAACGTACCCACGCGGGTGAAGGGGTGCCGTGCGTGCACGGCTGCTGCCAGGGCGATCCACTCCTCGTCGGGGGCGTCGCTGCGCAGCGCCAGCACCCGGTCGTGCTGTCCGGGTGTGCGGATCTTGGGGACGAAGTCCATCCGGCACAGGATCGTCGTGGCGGTGCCGGGGCCGCCCACCTCCCGGATGAGGCCGGGGATCTCGCGGCCACCGCCGACGATGAGCACGTGTTCGGTCATGGGGTCACCTCGGTGGGAGAACTGGTTGCGGGGGTGGAGGCCTTGACGGACACGGACTCCGCCGGGGCGGTGCGGGGCGCACCGGTGATCCGCAGGACCACGGCCGCCAGGGCGTACACGACGGCGAGCACTGCCCAGCCCGCGGTGCCCAGGGGCAGGAGCACCCCCGTCATCAGCGCGGGACCGACGATCTGCTGACCCGTCATGCCCAGGCTGAAGGCGCCGAGGTAACGGGCGCGGGCCGGGGCCGGTGACAGTTCGTACGACAGGTTCCACACGGCGACGGAGTGCAGGTTCTCGCCCACCGTCAGCAGCACCACGGCGACGACGGCACATGCCGCAGCGGGCCACACCGGTACGTGTTCGGCGCCCGCGAAAGCCACGCACGAGACCAGCAGCGGAAGCAGGGCCAGCGGGACCAGGCGCAGCGCCCCGGCCGTGGTCTCCGCGAAGCGGGACACGTACACCTGGAGCAGCACGGTGAGCACCGTGTTGACGGCCAGCAGCACCGAGACCGCCGAGGAGGGCGCGTCGGTGGCGGTGGTCAGCCACAGCGGCAGCAGAACGAACAGCACCGAATCGTGCAGCGACAGCACGCCGTTGGAGAGGGTGAAGAGCAGGAACCTCACGTCCCGGAAGGGGGTCCGGATCGCTGCGGGGGCCGGGGCGTCGCTGTCCGGGCTGTCCGGCGCGAGCGGCTTCGTCTCCGCGGGCACGGCGGGCACGCCGTCGGGGGCGGAGGCGGCCGCCCGGCGGCGCAGCTGCTCCACCACGGCGGCGATCACCCAGAAGGTCAGGGCGTTGCCCAGGAACAGGGCGACGAAGGCCGCGCGCTCCTCGATCGCGAGGACGGCGCCCGCGAGCAGGAAGCCACCCGTCAGGCCGATGTTGCGCACGGAGCGGATCGACGCCATCGTCCGGGTCTGGTTCTCGCTCCCCTCGATGATGCCCACGACGACCTGCTGCAGCGGTGAGCAGCCCCGGTCCAGCGCGGTGAGCACACACGTCAGCACCGCGTACGGCCAGAAGCTCTCCACCAGGGCGAAACCGGCGTATCCGAGTCCGCGCAGGGCCAGCAGCGCCACGTACACCCGCGTCGGGCCGATCCGGTCGGCGAGCCGGCCCAGCGGCATCGGGCTGAGGAGCCCGGCCACGGCGGCCACCGACAGCACCAGACCGACCCGGCCGGCGGGCAGGCCCACGACCGTGACGAAGTACAGGGTGGACGCGGCCAGGAACATGCCCGAGCCCACCGAGTCGACGGCGGCGCCCGCCGCCAGCCGGCGCCCGGCCGGTGTCCTCGGCAGGATCGACAGCAGCAGACGTGCGGCCCTTCCGGTCGCGCGCTTGTCAGGTTCCCCCGTCATGGGGTCCTCTCCCCCTTCATGTGCCGCTCCGCGCTGCGGTGCCGGCGATCCAGTCCACGAGTTCCGCGGTACGCCGCAGGTGGAGGGCGGTGGCCGCCTCCGGCGGCGGCTGGCGCAGGTGGTTCCAGACGTAGCGCCGGGCGGCGTTGACGCACAGCTCCGCCCGGTCGGCCGGCAGACCGCGGGCGGACGACAGCAGTGCGGCGGCCAGCGCCAGCCGGCCGACGCGGTCCACCAGGACCCAGCCGCCCGCGGCGGTGTGCGCCGGGTCGGCGTCCACCCACTCCCCGCGGGTGGTGCCCAGCCCGGCCAGGGCCGCGTCGGCCGTCTCCCAGGCGGTGGCCGCCCGGCCGGCCGGGCGGCCACCCAGGGCGGTACGCAGTGCGGCGCACACCGCGTCGTACACCTCGGCGCAGGCCAGGGCGGCGACGAGGGCCGCCGCGCGGCCGTGTGCCGCGACGGCGTCCGCTGCCCCGCCGGCCTCCCCGGCGGTCCCCGTCATGGTCGAGGCGCGCACGGTGTCGGCCTGGACGGCCCACAGCGCGCATCCGCGCAGCACGGCCGCGGCGGCGTCCTCGCCGGGCCCGGCAGCGGGAGCGGAGGCCGCCTCCCGCTCGGCCCAGGCCCGGGCCGCCGCCAACTCGACCATCCGATCGCACAGTTCCTCGTCCAGGGCGGCCCGTCCTGCGGGTGCGGGCGCACCGGCCGCGCGGGCCGCCGCGTCGGCCGCCGGTGCCGTCAGCACCGTCTGGAGCCGGATCACGGTGGTCTCCAGACCCGCGACCGCCGTGCGGACCGCGTCCTCCCCGGTGCCGTGGTGGGCCGGTACGGCGCAGGCTCGCTCGTCCGCCGTGCCGGTCGTCGGTTCGGTGCGGCTCACACCCGCTCCAGCCAGCGCGCGTACCGCTCGTGCCGGCCGGCGACGACGTCCCGGAACAGTTCGCGGAGCTGCTTGGTGACCGGCCCGACGCCCCGGGCGCCCATCGGCCGCTCGTCCACCGAGGCCACCGGCACGACCTCGGCGGCGGTGCCGGTCAGGAACGCCTCGTCCGCGATGTAGACCTCACTGCGCGGAATGCTCCGCTCGGTCACGTCGAGTCCCAGATCGCGGGCCATGGTGATGACGCTGTCGCGGGTGATGCCGGGCAGGATGCCGTCGCTGACGGGAGGGGTGATCAGGGCGCCGTCCCGCACCAGGAACAGGTTGGCGGCGGAGGCCTCCGCGATGTGGCCGGTCGCCGTCAGCATCAGCGCGTCGTCGTAACCGGCCCGCTTCGCCCCGACCTTGGCGAGGGCGCTGTTGACGTAGGCGCCGGTGGCCTTGGCCAGCGGCGGTACGGTCTGGTGCGAGTTGCGCTGCCAGTTGCTGACGATGAGGCGGCAGCCCTCGGCCTCCGCCTTGTCCCCCAGGTACGAGCCCCACGGCCACACCGCGATCGACATGCGCACCGCGTCCAGTTGGGGTGCGACGCCCATCTCGCCGTAGCCGAGGTAGGCCAGGGGCCGGATGTAGCAGGAGTCGTGGCCGCTGTTCCTGACCAGATCGAGCACCGCGGCGACCAGCTCCTCGTCGGTCCAGCGCAGTTCCATCATGTAGACCCGGGCGGAGTCGCGCAGCCGCGCCATGTGCTCACGCAGCCGGAACACGGCAGGGCCGGAGTCGGTGGCGTAGGCGCGGATGCCCTCGTAGACGCCCCATCCGTAGTGCAGGCTCGGAGTCAGCACATGGACCTTCGCGTCGTCCCAGGGGACCAGCTCGCCGTCCATCCAGATGAGCGGGGTCGGGGTCAGTGGCATGTGCTCAGTCTCCTTGTGAAGTCGTGCTGTCGTACCCGAGGCCCCGGAGCCGGTCGCGTTCGCTGGTGCCCTGCAGCCGCAGGACCTCCTCCAGCTCGGTGCCGCCGGTGCCGGTGAAGCGGAACCAGCCGTGGCGTGCCTCGAGGTCGCAGCCGCGCAGCTTCTTGGCGTCGTAGGCGGCGAGGCCGTACCAGATCTCGCGCACGCCGTGGGCCAGTGCCCAGCGGTACGTCTCGTGGTAGGTCAGGGCGAAGTAGACGCCCTTGGCGTCCTCGTGGAAGCCGGCCGTGCGGCCGTACATGGCGTGGCCCGAGCGCAGGTAGAGGACGAACCCCAGCGTCTCGCCGTCGCGTTCGGCGCTGATCACCATGCAGCTGTCGCCGACGGTCTCGCGCAGGGCGTCGAAGTCCCGCTGGACACGGGCGTGCCCGCCGGGCAACCCGTACTTGGCCCGCAGCTTGACCTGCAGGTCCACAATCGGTTCGGACAGCGCCCCGGGGCCCTCGCGGACCACGGTGGTGAAGCCGGCCGCGGTGTAGTCGCGCAGTTCCTTGAGGAGGCGGGTGCGCTTGCGGCTCGTCAGCCCGGCCAGGTACGCGTCCCAGTCCGGGGCGTCGAGCCGCATGACGGACTCGGCGCCGAGCACCGCCGGGATGTGGCCGCGTGCCTCGGCTGCCGGGCCGAGGACGGCGGCCTGCTCGTCGGTGGCGTACAGCAGGGAGCTGCTGCGGCAGCCGAGCTGTTCCGCCGTCTCGTCCAGCAGGCGCGGCAGCTCGGCCAGCACCCGCGCCCGGCCGGCCGCGTCACGGCCCTCGGCGTGGACGATGCCGTGGTGGGAGCCGAACACGGAGAGGGCGACCGAGGGGTACTGACCTCGACGGGCGTCGGCCAGGCGCGCGGTCAGGTCCTCCCAGCGTGCCTGCTGCTCGGCGTCCAGCAGCTCCGGGGCGCCGAACGCACTGGTGTCGCCGGTCATCTTCGGCGTGTCGTAGAAGAGCAGCCCTCCGGCGTCCCGGGTGAGGAGCAGGGGCGCCAGGGCGACGAGGGCGCCGTCCTCACGCACGGCGAGGTAGCGCACCTCGTGCAGATCGGTGCGCTCGGTGAAGCGCCACCAGCGGTCGTCCTCCCAGATCACGGCCGGGTCGGCGAGGGCCGGGAAGGTCGCCGCGGTCGGGCGGGCACCGGGGCCGAGGATCTCGGCGGTCAGGTCGCTCACCGGGTCGCCTCCTCGTGGTCCGCCGGGGCGTCGACCACCGAGTCGATGTCGTTGCCGGGCCGGCCGGAGGGCTCCCAGCCGAAGCCGGCCTCCGCCTGCGCGCCGGTCTTGTCGAGCAGGGCGAGCAGTTCCTCGGCGTCGTCCGCCGTCACCAGCCAGGTGGCGACGAAGTCCCCGGACTTGCGGCCCGCGTACCGGGCGCCGCCCCAGTCCTCGCCGGCCTGAGCGTGGACGGTGAAGTCACGCGCCCCGTCAGGGGCCCGGGCGGGCACCCGGACGATGCGCCCGTCGCGTGGCGGCAGGCCGAAGTTGGCCACCAGGGGCGCCGCCTCGGCGTGCGCCCGTACGGCGTCCAGATCCACGGGGAGTCCGCACTCGATCCTGGCCCACAGGTGCCGCGGGTCCATCCCGAGCACGGCGTGCAGCATGGCGGGGATGGGTGTGCCCCCGACCCGGCCGGCGATCTCGCACAGCACGGTCTCGCCGGTGTCCGTCACGAAGAACTCGGCGTGCACGAACAGCGCCGGGGCCGCGGGCAGTGCCTTCACCAGCCGCCACGTCTCCGCCACCAGCCGCTCGTGCAGCGGATCGGAGTCGGGCAGCGTCCAGCTGCCGTTCCCGGAGTCCGTCCAGTGCGACAGGCAGCCGCCGTCGGTGTACACGGACGGCACGCACACCACGGGCCGCCCGTCGACGTGCAGTGCGTCCACGTGGCACATCCGGCCGCTGACGTAGCCCTCGACCTCGTGGCCGCCGCCGGTCACCCGGTCGGCCACCTGCGGGATCTGGGACGGATCGTCCAGGACCGCGACGCCGGTCGAACCGGAGCCGCCGCGCGGTTTGACCACGACCGGGCCCGGGTGGTCCGCCATGAAGGCCGCCACGTCCGCGGCGGTGGCCACCGCCGCGAAGGGCGGCACCGTCACACCGCCGGCCGCCGCCAGCTCCTTCATCAGCACCTTGTCGCGGTACGCGCGGGCACTGGCGGGCCGTTGGCCCGGCAGGCCCAGTTCGTCGCGCAGTTGCGCCGCCCGCTCGACGTCGACCTCGGCCAGCGCCAGCACGCGGGTCACGGCGTGGCGGTCCGCCAGCCGCCGGGCCGCCGCCAGGACCGAGGCGTCGTCGGTGTAGTCGGCGACCCGTTCCACATCGGCGAAGCCGGGTCCGGCCGTCACCTCCTGCGAGGTGACGGCCAGCAGCCGCCCCGACTCCTCGGGCAGCCACGCGGCGAAGGGCAGGCCCGCGTTGCGCGGGCTGAGCAGGACGAGGATCACGCCGGCACCCCCGGCCAGTCGACGCCCTGTTCGGCCGCGAGAGCGGCGAAGGCCTGCGCGGTGTGCGGGTCGAGCGGGATGCCCTGCTCGCCGCGCTCGCCGGCGATGCGCCGCTGGGGGTCGCCGGGCACCTGCACGGGTTGTTCGGCGTCGGCCCCGGGCCGGGCGCCGCGCGTGGTGTCCAGCATGTTCCTGAGCCCCGAGGCGAACGGTGCGCTGCCGGCGAAGGCGGCCGGGTCCAGACACACCAGGAGGTGCCCGATGCCGCGGCTGCGGCCGGGCGTGGAGGAGCCGATGTGCTCCAGCTCCCAGTCCGCCGGGGAGCCCGTCAGCACGGCACCCAGCAGGGTGGCCACCATCGCCAGGCCCTGCCCCTTGTAGCCGCCCAGCGGTGACAGTGCGTACGCCTGCTCCGGGTCGGTGGCGGGCCTGCCCTCGGTGTCGGTGGCCCAGCCGGCGTCCAGCGCCCTGGCGTGCTTGCGGCGCTCCTTGATCTCGCCGAAGCAGACCTGGCTCGTGGCCATGTCGAGAGCGAACTCGTCGTCCTCGACGGCCGCGGCGAAACTCAGCGGATTGGTGCCGAACAGCGGCTCGGTACCGGAGAACGGAGCGACCCGGGAGGCGGCGGAGGTCGTGACGATGCCGACCAGGCCCTCCCGGGCGAGGTGGCGGCTGTAGACGGAGGCCGCCCCGAAGTGGTTGGAGTTGCGGACCCCGACGGCGGCGACGCCGTGCGTGCGGGCCCGCTCGGCGGCGATACGGGCGGCGGTCAGTCCGGCCACCACCCCCAGCGCGCCCCCGGCGTCGAGCATGACGGCCGCTCCGGAGTCCCGGACGGTCCGGATGTCCGGGCGGGCGGTGGCGATGCCGGCGGCCAGTTCGTCCAGGTACTGCGGCAGCAGTCGCAGACCGTGGGTGTCGATGCCGCGCAGCGAGGTCGCCGTGAGGGCCTGTGCCACGCTCCGGGCGTCGTCGGAGGTGAGACCGGCGCGGGTCAGGGCCGTCTCGGCGAGGGCTTCGGCGGTGGCGGCCGGGAGCAAGGGGCCGTGCCCGGCCCCGGCGACGGCTGCGTGGGCCGGGGCCGTCGTGTCCGGCATGTCGTGCACATCGGTCATGCGGATCGGTTCGCCTTCCAGACCAGGAGGGACGACGGGTCGCCGTCGCCCGCGGGGGTGTCGTCGCCGGGGATGTCGCCGTGACCGTCCCGGCCCGGGGTGCCGTCGAGGGGACGGAACCCGGCCGTGCGGCAGGCTCGCCGCACACCGGCGTGAGCGGTGCGCAGCCAGACCGTGTCCGCTCCTTCGGCGACCGCGCGGGTGATCGCGCAGCGGATCAGCGCGACCAGTTCCTCCGGGCCGGCCGCGTCGGCGGCGGGGCCGTCGGGCCCGTCGAGCTGCCGGAAGGTGTCCGACGGCGTCCGCCCGGGCAGGGGACGACGCCTGATCCGCACCGAGGCGAGGGCCGTGCCGTCGCGGTGGACGGACAACTCCTCGCCGTCCCAGCCGGCTTCCCCGGCCGTGGTCGGGCGCACGGTGAACGCCGGCCCCTTGAACGCCGGTTCGAAACCCGTACCGGGTGCCTCGGGCAGGGTGATGCCGCCCTTGTCGTCGAGGACGACGCCGGTGCCCGTGTCGACCGCGAGGAGCGCGATGCTGTCGGCGTCCAAGTGGTCGACGAACGGCCCCAGATGGGCCGTGGCCGACACTCCGGCGCTGGACTCCGGCATGCAGCCGAGCATCGTGCCGAGCCCGGCCTCCCGCGCGGCGCGCAGCATCCGCAGGGCGGGCGTGATGCCACCGGCCTTCATGAGCTTCAGGTTCACACCGTGGAACGCCTCGGCGCAGGCTTCGAGGTCCTGCGGTCCCGTGATGCTCTCGTCCGCGTACACCGGGATCGGGGAGAGGTCCTTGAGCGCTCTGGCCTCCGCCCACATGTCACGGGGAAAGGGCTGCTCCAGCAACGTCACGCCGAGGTCCGCCATCGCGCCCAGGGCGGCCCGCGTCGCGGCGGGTTCCCATCCGCAGTTGCCGTCGACGAAGAACGGCGCGTCGGTGTGCTCGCGCAGCGCCTCGAGGATGTGCAGGTCGCCGGGAGCGGCCAGCTTGACCTTGTAGGCGGGCCAGCCGGGCCGCTCCAGCAGCTTGCGCACCATCACTGCGGGCTCGTCCAGGCCGATGCTGTAACTGGAGTGCAGGGCGGCCGGTTTCCGGGCGCCCAGCCTCCGCCACAGCGGTACGCCCGCCACCCGGGCCGCCAGATCGTGCGCGGCCACGTCCAGCGCGGCCAGCGCGAACGGTGACCCGGACAGCTCCGGCGCCAGCACCGAGAACGCGCCCTCCGGGTCGTCGGGCGGCAGTTCCCGCAGGGTCGGCGCGACGCGGCGCAGCGCCGCGTGCAGGGCGTCGAGCGAGGAGTCGTAGCGGTCGGTCATGAAGGCCGAGGCCTCGCCGAACCCCGACCGCCCACCCGCCGTCAGCTCGACGAGGATGCCGGGCTGCACCGGGATCGCCTCGCGCGCGCTGCGCCACACGTCGTGGTCGGTGAGGCGGATCTCGTGGACCTGGAGCCTCATCCCTGCTCGCCCTCGTACGTCGGCAGGGTGGTGCCGAAGGACACCGGCTTCAGCTCGTCGTACCACTGCGCGTGCTCGTCGTACGCGGCGAAGAACGGCCGCCCCACCCAGTCGGGACGGCGTGCCTGCAGGAAGCTGAGGACGAACGCCTTCTCCCCGGCCACCTCCGTCGTGCCGTGGAGCATCACCTTGCCCGGCGCGGCGGACATCACGGGCCCGCGAGCGGTCCGGGCCAGGCCGGACACCTGCTGCACGGCCTCGCGGTAGATGTCGAGGGCACGGACGAGGGGAATGCCGAAGTAGCTGCTCGCCCCGGTGTCCCGCTCCACGAACATGTAGTAGGGGACGACGCCCAGTTCGACCTGCAGTTGCCACATCCGCGACCAGGCGTCGGGGTCGTCGTTGACGTGCGCGACGAGCGGGGCCTGGGCCCGCACCTCGGCGCCGGTGGCGCGGATGCGGGCGATCGCCTCGCGCACCTGGTCGGTCTCCAGCTCCCGCGGGTGCGAGAAGTGCGCCATGACGGCGACGTGCCGGCCCCGCGCGACGCATTCCTCGAACAGCCGCAGCAGGTCGTCCGCGTCCGGGCCCTCGGTGAAGCGGGCCGGCCAGTACGACAGGGCTTTGGTGCCGAACCGCAGGGTGCGCACCGTGGGGACGGACGTCAGCAGCGGCTCGACCCAGCGGCGCACCACCTCGGTCCGCATGATCATGGGGTCGCCACCGGTGAACAGGACGTCGGTGACCTCCGGGTGCCGGGCCAGGTAGCCCGTCAGGTCCGCCGGGTCGCGCAGGGCCTGGCGCAGTTCCTCCTGGCTGACGAACTGGGCCCAGCGGAAGCAGTAGCCGCAGTAGGAGTGGCAGGTCTGCCCCTGCGAGGGGAAGACCAGCACCGTCTCGGCGTACTTGTGCTGGAGGCCGTCGAGCCGGCGCCCGTCGAGGGTCGGCACGTTCGACTCGAGCTGGCCGCCCGGGTGCGGGTTCAGTTCCAGTTGCGCGGCGACGGCGGCCGCGCGCAGTTCCGCGCGCGGCGCCCCCGCGTCCGACAGCGCCGCCATCCGGTCGAAGACCTCCGCGGGCAGCATGTCCCGGTGCGGGAAGGTGAGCCGGAAGATCGGGTCGTCCGGTGCCGCCGACCAGTCGATCAGCTCGTCGGCCACGTACTCGTTGACCTTGAACGGCAGGACGCTGGAGACCACGCGCAGGTCACGGACGTATTCGTCCGGCATGCCGCGGTCGCGCGCGAGTTGGGCGAGGCGCTCGTTCGCATAGTGCTTCACGGGTTCGTCTCGATTCCGCTCAGCGCGCCACGTAGGACTTGGACCAGTCGAACTCGACGAGTTCCTGGACACCCATCCGCTCGATCAGGGTGTGCAGTCCCGTGTAGTCGCGGACCAGCCGGCTGCGGCTCTGTTCGGCCTGGCAGTCGTGCAGCATCTCGTGACCGCCCTCGACGCCGACCAGGTCCATGATGCGGTGCCAGGTCGTGTAGTCGGTGGCCACGAAGGCCTCCAGCCCTTCGAAGAGCATGTCGCGGAAGTAGCGCTGCTTCTTCTCGTCGAGCCGGTCGTGGACGACCTCGGCGAGCACGGCGGAGATCGAGGCGTGGCAGTACTCGTCGCGGTTGTGCAGCTTGGCGGTGCTGCTGTTGATCGGCTGGATGTCCGGGTCGTCCGCGAGCAGGTCCAGATAGGCGTTGATGGAGATCTCCGACACCGTCGCGAACGCGAGGGTGGTCAGGGACTGCTGCCAGCGCTCGTCCGCGCTGTCGCGCAGGCGCTGGTGCTCGCGTGCCGTGTGGGAGATCGGCAGGTGGTGATCGGGCATGGCCCAGCCGCGCTGGCGCCGGGTGACGGCGCTGGCGTTGAGGTGCATCAGCGTGTGGTACTGCTCGTCGACCATCGCCTGGGCCAGCGAGATGTTGAGCGCCTCGTCCTGCAGCTCGGGGTACTCACCCTCCATGACCAGGGCGAAGGCGGGGTTGGCCACCTTCTGCTCGGCCATGATCGTGTGCCGGTTGTAGGCGATCCAGGCCCAGCTCAGCAGCTGGGTCCGCTTCTCGGGGTCGAGCGCCCGGTAGGTGGGGTGGTCGTGGAACGGCAGGATCCGCTCGGGGTAGTCGGGGCGGTCGAGCTCGAACAGGTCATCGAGGTTCGGCTCGTCGCGCTTGACGGTGGCACGCCGGTGCCAGTTCCCGACCAGGCGGCGGATGACGGCGCTCTCGATCTGGTCGTCGGGGTCGTGGCGGGGTACGCCTTCGGGCAGTCCCCGGAGCTCTTCCGGCAGCCCGGTGGGGAACTGCTCGTCCTGAACCGGCGCGATCCGGTCGTCAGTCATGCGTGGGCCTCACGTGATCGGTTTCTGTCCCGGTGCGGGTGCCACCGGTGACGGGGTGACTGGTGACGGGTGCGCGGTCTCAGCGCTGGGCGGCGATCCAGTAGCGGGTCAGGTGGCGCCGCTTGTCCGTGTAGGCCGAACGGGCGTGCACCATGCGCTGGTTGTCCCACACCAGGACGTGGTTCTCGGGGATGAGCACCGACACGCGGTGCTCCCGGAAGAAGGCTTCGGCCTGCTCCGCGAGGTGGATGCCGAAGCTGCCGAGCGGCAGTCGCTCCGGGTCGACGGAGGCGTCGACCGGCGGGTCGTACTGGCCGGTGGTCAGCAGGTTGTAGCTGAAGCGCAGAATCTCCTGGCCGCTGTCGGTGACGTCGACGACGGGGCGGCGGACACCCTCGGTGCCGACTCCCCCGGTGTTGTGTCCGACCCACTCGACGTGTCGCTCATAGAGGGCGGCTCGGTCGCGGTCGGGCAGCGAGGCGACGAACTGCCGCATGTCGGCGAGTTCGGTGTGACCGCTGCCGCAGGTGGCCTGGACCCGGCAGTGCAGGGCCAGGTAGGTGGGCGGCGGGTTCCAGCCCGGTGCTTCCGTGTGCACCAGGATGGTGTTGACGCTCTTCGAGTAGCGGCGCTCCTCGAAGCCCGGAGCGGCCTTCACCTGGTAGCGCAGCGAGCCGTCGTACTGCGGAATCAGGTCACCGAAGACGCCGACGGCGGCGGCCGCCTCCTCGTCCGTGCCGATTCCCTCGAGCAGCGTGTACCCCTGCTCTGCAAGTTCCCGGGTGTGCACATCAAGCGCCGTAGACATGTAGGACTCCCCCATCCTTGAGTGAAACGGGCCGGCCGACAACCGGTCGAGACCAATCGGTCGGCGTACCCGGAGTGATCCTCCGTGAGCGGTGGGTGGAGTCGCAATGGATCACATTGTGAGATGACTCACGGAACCAAGTGGCCACTACACGCTTCCCGGCGCTGAAGGTTCTCGCAGGTGAACCGGAGTCAAACAGGCGTGTACGGACCCAAGTTGATATCTCCCCACCGGGGGATTCCGTCCGGTTAGCATGCGCCGCACGACGAATATCGGTATCCGTCCCGCAGCACGCCGGATGACGCGCGCGCCGCCCGGTACCGCGCCGTCGGGGCGCAGGGCCGCGATGTCCGGGATGACCTGACGTCCTGCCGGTCCGCACATGAGCGTCTGCAAAGACACCGGAGCCTGTTGCCGGTCGCCGCCGTCGCGGACGGTGAGCCGGTGGTCCGGACAGGGTCACCGATCTGCAACAGATGCCGTCCGGCGGCGTCGAACGGAGTGAGGGTGGCTGAATATGAGTCCTCAAGCTGACGCGGCTACGCAGTAGTCGCCGCCACCGCATCGGGGGACACATCGTGATGACCGCAGGCCGCTCCAGACCGATCGCTTTCCGGACGCTCACGCTGGCCGCCTGCGTGGCCGGCGTCGTGACGCTCGCCGGCTGCTCTCCCGACGCGCCGACGGCGGGCGGCACGGCGACACCGGCCGTCACGTCCTCGCCGGCTCAGAGCAAGCAGGCCACCGCCGGGGCGTCGCCCTCGCAGGCGGTGCCCGCCGGGAAGGCCTCGCCGTCCGCGGGCGGCAAGTCCACTCCCCCGGCGCCTGCGGGTACACCCGCGGCGCCGTCGGCCCCCGGCTCGAAGGCTTCCTCCGGCGCCGGGGGTGAGGACGACGGCTGCGACCACAAGATGCCGATCTCGCCGGACGAGATCGCCGTGTACCGCTACACACCGGAGGGCGGGTCCCTGAGCCTGATCTTCCGGCACGGCAACTGGGGTTGCGGCACACCGGACTCGGACGGCGCACCGTTCGAGACGGTCGGCAAGGAGACCTACCTGCCCATGGACCAGGCCGCGTACGTCACCGTCACCGACCCCATCGTGGCGAGCACGGAGAACCAGCCCATCGGGGTGCAGGAGTTCCTCGACTGGCTGGAGGCGCACCCCGACAGCGGCCTGGTCTTCCGATACCACCTCGGCAAGGACGGGGCCATCGACCGGTTGGAGCAGGTCTTCACGCCCTGAGCAGGTTCCTCGGGGCGCCTCGGCCGGCGTCCGCCGGGGCGACGGGGGCGGTCGGCCGGCGCCGGTCAGTCCCGTTCCGTCGTCGGGATCACCACCATCCTGGTGACCTTCCCGTCGTCGCCGGTCACGTCGCGCACGTGCCGGAAGCCCAGGCGCCGGCACATCGCCAGACTGGCCGTGTTGTCGGCGCCGACCATGCCGTAGGCCTCCTTCAGGCCGAGGTTGTCGGCGGCGTGACGCAGCAGTCCGCGGACCACCTCGGTGCCCAGGCCCCGGCCCCAGTAGGGGGGCGCCAGGGCGGCGATCAGTTCGTGTCCGTCGACGTTGCCGGTCTTCTTCACCTCCGCGTGCCCGATGAACGTCTCCGACTCCCAGATGCCCCACACGTCGAACATCCGCTTGGGGTAGACGTCGGTGAGGATGGCGCGGAACAGCGTGCGGATGTCCGCCTCGGGCACACGGTCCTGGCCCATCCAGCGGCAGACCTCCTCGTCGCGCAGCAGCTCCACGAAGTGGTCCTCGTCCTGGGGTCGGTAGGGGCGGAAGGTGAGTCGTTCGGTGTGCAGGACCGGCGTCATGAGGGCTCCTCGAGCAGTGCGGGCCGGGCGGGCGGGCCGGGCCGGGGCGTGTCGTCGCTGGGCGCGCCCCGGCCCGGTCCCGCGCAGGTGCGTCAGGCTTCGGCGTTCTTCATGCGCTCCCGCAGGCTGCGCGGGCGCATGTCGGTCCAGACCTCGTCGACGTAGGCGGAGCACTCGGCCTCGGTGCCCTCCTTGCCGACGGGCTGCCAGCCGGAGGGCACCTCGATGTCGACGGGCCACAGCGAGTACTGGTCCTCGTCGTTGCGCAGCACCTGGTAGCGGGTGTTCTCGTCCATGTCTGTCGGTCTCGCTCTCTCGTTGCGGTACGGGTGGGTGGTGCGGTCCGGAACGGATCGGTCCCGGGGTGCCGGTGGTGGGGCGCGGCCCACGGGGCGGGGGTTCACCGGCGCTCGCGGGCGTGGCGGGCGATGTGGCGCAGCGCGCGGGCGAAGTCCTCGGCGACCCGGCGCACGGTGTCGGTGGCGTGCAGGGCGGGCCGGTGGTGCCAGGTGAAGGACAGCCGGCCGCGCTGGACGGCGCCGACGATCTCCAGCGGATGGGAGCCGCTGTCGCGCGGGTCGTGGTGGCGTCCGAACGAACCGTGTTCGGCGCGCACGAGGCCGTCCCCGGGGTTCTCCGGGCGGGCGTCCCACTGTCCGAGGTAGTTGAAGACGACTTGCCCGTGCCCGGCGCGTCCCAGGCGCTCGCGCACCTCGGGCGGGCCGAAGGTGCGCAGCGCGCCGAAGCCGAGGCCGTTGCCGGGCACGGCGCGCAGTTGGCGGCGTACGGACTTCACCAGGGCGCGCCAGTCGCGGTCGGGGCCCGGGTCGGCGGGTTCGGGGACCTGGAGGGCGACCGGGTGGACGGTGGTGAACCAGCCGACCGTGCGGGTCAGGTCGACGTCGTCGAGGACGTCCTCGCGGCCGTGTCCCTCCATGTCGAGGCGGACCTCCTCGCGGCCGGTCCAGCGGGCCAGGGCGAGGGCGAGGGCGGCGAGGAGCACGTCGTTGACGCGGGTGCGGTAGGCGGTCGGCGCGGCGCGCAGCAGAGCCTCGGTGTCCGCCTCGTCCAGTTCGACGGTGAGGGTGTCGACGGCGCCGGTGCCGGGGCCGTCCGGCGTTCCGGCCGGGACGGGCTCGGTGTCCACCGCGCGTTCCCAGTAGGGCAGTTCGTGGTCGAGGGCGCCCGAGGCGACGTGTGCGGCGAGACCGCGGGACCAGTCGCGGAAGGACGTGGTGCGTTCGCCGAGCGTGACCGTTTCGCCCTGGGCGGCCTGCCGGTAGGCGGCCTCCAGGTCGTCGCGCAGGATGCGCCAGGACACGGCGTCCACGACCAGGTGGTGGCCGACCAGGAGGAGGAAGTCGGGCCGGTCGGCGGCGCCGGTGAACAGCGCCGCCCGCAGCAGCGGACCGTGCGCGAGGTCGAATCCGGTGTGCAGGTCATCGGCGGCCTTCTCCATCGCCGCGTCGGCGTCGGTGGAGGTGAGCCCGCCGAGGTCGTGACGGATCAGGAGCCCGGCGCGGTCGGTGTCGGCCGGCGGCGGGTTGAACTGGCGCCAGCCGTCCTGGTCCGCGGTGAAGCGCATGCGCAGGGCGTCGTGGTGGTCGAGCAGGGCGTCCAGGGCCGTTTCCAGCGCGGTGACGTCCACGCCGGGGGCCAGCTCCACCAGCAGGGACTGGTTGAAGTGGGCGTGGCTGGCGCGCGGGCTGCCCAGGAACCATTCCTGGATGGGGGTGAGCGGCACCTCTCCGCTCACCGCTTCGTCACCCGCGTGCCGGGGCGCGGCGGTGACCACCCCGGCCAGTTCGGCGAGGGTCTGGTGGGTGAAGAGGTCACGGGTCGTCAGGTGCAGCCCGTCGCGCCGCAGCCGGGAGACGACCTGCATGCTGAGGATGGAGTCGCCGCCGAGGTGGAAGAAGTTGTCGTGCGCGCCGACGTCGGCCACGCCGAGGACGTCGGCCCAGATGCGGGCGATGCGGCGTTCGGTGTCGGTGCGCGGCGGCGTGTGCGGCCCACTGGCGGTGTGCGCGGGCCCGGGTTCGGGCAGCGCGCTGCGGTCGGTCTTGCCGTTCGGGGTGAGCGGCAGCCGGTCCAGCGGCACGAACGCCGAGGGGATCATGTACGCCGGGAGGAGCCCGGCGAGGTGGTCGCGCAGCTCGGGTACCGGCAGGGGGTCCGGGGTGCCGTCGGCGGGGACGACGTGGGCGACCAGGCGGGCACCGGAGCGGCCGTCCGGGTCGCTGCCGCCGGCGCGGACGGTGACCACCGCGTCGCGCACCAGCGGGCTGCCGCGCAGCGCGCTCTCGATCTCGCCGGGTTCGATGCGGAAGCCGCGCAGTTTGAGCTGGGCGTCGGCGCGCCCGGCGAAGCGCAGTCGGCCGCTCGCGTCCCAGCGGGCGCGGTCGCCCGTGCGGTACATGCGCTCGCCGGGGGCGCCGAACGGGTCGGCGAGGAAGCGGGACGCGGTCAGGCCGGGCCGGTGGAGGTAGCCGCGGGCCAGTCCGGGTCCGGACACGTAGAGGTCGCCGGTGACGCCGGGCGGGACGGGGCGCAGGGCGGCGTCGAGGACGTGGACGCGGGTGGCGCCGGCCGGGCGTCCGATGGGCGGGGCGCCCGCGCCCGGGGTGAGCGGGCCGGTCCAGGTGGCGACGACGGTGGCCTCGGTCGGGCCGTACGAGTTGATCATCCGTCGGCCGGGGGCCCACCGTTCGACCAGGTGGGCGGGGCATGCCTCGGCGCCGACGATCAGGGTGCGCAGGTGTGGCAGGGCGTCGGCGGCCCGCGGGTCGACCGTCGCGAGAGCGGCGGGCGGGATCAGGGTGTGGCTGACGCGCCGCCCGGCGAGGACCTCGGCGAGGCGCTCGCCGACGAGGGGGCCCTCGTCACCGGTGAGCAGGGTGGCGCCGCTGAGCAGGGACACGCACAGCTCCAGCACCGAGGCGTCGAAGCTGGGTGAGGCGAACTGCAGGACGCGGTCGCCGGGGCCCGCGTCGTAGCGGTCGGCGGCGGAGGCGGCGAAGGCGGCGAGGCCGCGGTGCGTCACCGTGACGCCCTTGGGGGTGCCGGTGGAGCCGGACGTGTAGATCACGTACGCCGGGTGGTCGACGGTCAGCGGGGCCGTGCGGTCGGCGTCCGTGGGCGCGGTGTCCGGGCCGTCGGCGTCCCGTACGGCGGCCGGGTCGTCCAGGACGATCCAGGCGCCGGCGTCGCGCAGCATGAACTCCCGGCGCTGCTGCGGGTAGTCGGGGTCGACGGGCAGGAAGGCGCCGCCGGCCTTGGTGACGGCGAGCTGCGCCACGACCGTCTCCGCGCTGCGGGGCAGGGCCAGGGCCACGATCCGCTCGGGTCCCACGCCCCGGGCGATGAGGTGGTGGGCCAGCCGGTTGGCGGCGCGTTCGACGTACGCGTACGTCAGCTCCCGGCCGTCGGCGTCGGCCAGGGCGACGGCGTCGGGGGTGTGGGCGGCCTGTCGCTCGAACAGCTCGGGCAGGGTGGCGGCCGGGATCGGCCGGGCGGTGGCGCGCCCCTGGTCGAGCACGGCCTTGAGCGTCTCGTCGGTGGCGAGGGGCAGGGCGCCCAGGGGCCGGTCGGGGTCGTCGGCGACGGCGGTCAGCAGGGTGCCGAGCTGGTCGGCCATGCGTTCGGCGGTGGCCGTGTCGAACAGGTCGGTGTTGTAGGTGAGGACGCCGTGCAGTTCGCCCGAGCCGGTCTCGGCGAACTCCAGGGTGAGGTCGAACGCGGCGTGCCGCAGCTCGCTGTCGACGTCGGTGACGTCGAGGCCGGGCAGGTCGAGGGCGGCTGCCGGGGCGTTCTGGAGGACGACCATGACCTGGAACAGCGGGGTGCGGCTGGTGTCGCGGACCGGCTGGACCTCGTCCACGACCTGCTCGAACTGCGCGTCCTGGTGGGCGAAGGCGTCCAGGACGGTGCCGCGGACCTCGTCGAGGAACTCGAGGAACGGGCGGTCGGGCGTGACGCGGGAGCGCAGCACGAGCGTGTTGACGAAGAACCCGACGAGGTGCTGGACCTCGGCGCGGTCGCGGCCGGAGGTGACCGTGCCGACGGTGATGTCCTCACCGCCGGTCAGCCGGGCCAGGTAGGCCTGGGCGGCGGCGACCAGCGTGGTGAACAGGGTGGCCTGCCGGTCCCGGCCCACCCGGGCGAGGCGGCGGGTCGTCTCGCGGGGCAGGGAGAGCCGTACGGAGGCGCCGTGGTGGGTGCGCACCGCGGGACGGGGCCGGTCGGTGGGCAGGTCCAGCGTCTCCAGACCGGCCAGGTGCTCCTTCCAGTACGTGAGGTGGTCGTCCGTGCCGCGCCCGCGCTGCCAGTGCGCGTAGTCGGCGTACTGCACCGGCAGCGGTGGCAACGCGCCGGTCCCGGCGCCGAGTTCGGCGCGGTAGAAGTGCGCGAGATCGCCGGTGAGCACGCCGGTGGACCAGCCGTCGGTGACGATGTGGTGCAGGGTCAGCGTCAGGACGTGCTCGCCGTCCGCGAGCCTGATCAAACCCGTGTGCAGGAGCGGGCCGCGTCGCAGGTCGAAGGTGCGGGCGCGTTCGGCGTCCAGCAGGTCCGCGAGCAGGGCGTCGCGTTCACCGCCCGTGAGCTGCGACAGGTCGTGCAGGGTCAGCGGCACGTCGCCGGCCGGGTGGACGATCTGCACGCCGTGGCCGTCGACCGCGTCGAAGGTGGTGCGCAGCGCCTCGTGCCGCTCGACCAGGGAGCGCAGCGCCGCGGTGAGGGCGGGCACGTCGAGCCGGCCGCGCAGCCTCAGGGCCAGCGCGGTGACGTACTCGCCGCTGCCGGGCGCGAACTCCTCCAGGAACCACAGCCGTTGCTGGGCGTACGACATCGGGGCGGGCGTGTCCCGGGTGACCGGGACGATCGCGGCAGGGGCGGTGCCGGCGGGCCGTTCCTCGGTGAGGAGGGCGGCGAGGGCCTCGGGGGTCGGGTGGGTGAACACCGCGCGCGGGGACAGCTCGGTGCCGAACGCCTCGGCCAGGCGGACGGCCAGCCGGATGCTGAGGATGGAGTCACCGCCCAGCTGGAAGAAGTCGTCCCGCACGCCGGGGCGCGGCACGGACAGGACGTCGGCGAAGATCTCCAGCGTGCGGCGCTCGGCGTCGGTGCGCGGCTCGACCGGCGCGTCCTGTGCGCCGCTCGCGGGTTCCGGCGCGGGCAGGGCCGCCCGGTCGACCTTGCCGTTGCGGCTGAGCGGCAGGGCGGGCAGGACGACGAACGCCGACGGCACGAGGTAGTCGGGCAGGGAGTGCCGGGCGAACTCCCGCAGGGCCGCGACGTCTTCGGTGCCGACGACGTAGGCCACCAGGCGGCGAACGCCGGGCCGGTCCTCGCGGGCCAGCACGGTCACGTCGGTGACGCCAGGGTGTCCCGCGAGGACGGCCTCGACCTCACCGGGCTCGACGCGGAAGCCGCGGATCTTCACCTGGTCGTCGGCGCGGCCGAGGAACTCGACGGTGCCGTCGGGGCGGCGGCGGACCAGGTCGCCGGTGCGGTACATGCGGCTGCCGGACGGGCCGGCCGGGTCGGCCAGGAAGCGGGCCGCGGTGTCCCCGGGGCGGCCCAGGTAGCCACGGGCGACGCCCTCGCCGGCGAGGTACAGCTCGCCCGGGCAGCCGGGCGGCACGGGCCGCAGCCGGCCGTCGAGGACGTGCACGCGCATGTCGTCGAGCGGGTGGCCGATGGGCACGGTGTCGGGGACGGTGGCCGCGTCGGTGAGCGGGAACGACGTGGCGAACGTCGTCGTCTCGGTGGGGCCGTAGCCGTCCACGACGGACAGGCCCGGGCAGGCGGCCAGGACGCGGCGTACGGCCGCGGCCGGTACGACGTCGCCGCCGGTCCACACCTGGCGCAGTCCGGTGAAGCAGTCCGGCGCGTCCTGCGCGAGCAGCCGGAACAGGCCGGCGGTCAGCCACAGCGCGCTCAGACCGGTGTCGCGGACGAGTCGGCGCAGCAGCGCGGCGTCCAGCGGCTGCGAGGGGGCCACGACGACGCAGCCGCCGGTGAGCAGCGGCGCCCACACCTCGAAGGTGGCGGCGTCGAAGGCCACCGGGGAGTGCAGCAGCACCTGGTCGCAGACCCCGCCGGTGAAGCGGCTGTCGGTGGCGAGGGCGGCCACGTCGCGGTGGCGTACGGCGACCGCCTTCGGCTCGCCGGTCGACCCGGAGGTGAACATCACGTAGGCGAGCCGGTCGGGGTCCGCGGGTGCGGCGGCGGGCGCGTCCGGCACGGGGGTGCGTGCGGCGGTGACGTCCTCGGCGGACAACTGGACTGTGGCGCCCGCGCGTTCGATCAGCGTGCGGCGTCGGTCCTCGGGGGCGCGGGCGTCCACGGGCACGTAGGCGCCGCCCGCCTTGAGCACGGCGAGCTGGGCGACGACGAGGGCGGCGCAGCGGTCCATCGACAGGGCCACCCGGTCCTCGGCACGCAGTCCGCCGGCGAGGAGCCGGGAGGCGACCGCGTCGGACCACTCGTCGAGTTGACGGTACGTCAGGCAGGTGTCGCCGTCGCGTAGCGCGGGTGCTTCCGGCGTGCGGCGGGTCCGGTCGGCGAACACGTCGACGGGGCTGCTCGGCTCGGTCCGGCGAACGGTGGTGTTCCACCGTTCCAGCAGGGCGCGGTCGTCCTCGGTCAGCGCCTCCAGGCCGGTGACGTCGGCGTCGGTCTCCAGCGCGTCGGCGAGGGCGCCCAGGACGACCGTGAGGCGGTCCGCGAGGCGTTCGGCCGTGTCCGTGTCGAACAGGCCGTCGTCGTAGGCGAGGTCGAGGCCGAGGCGGTCGCCGAGGTGGGCGCGCAGGCACAGCGGGAAGGTGGGCGCGTCCTCGGCGCGCACCTCCACGACCTGTACGCCCGTGCGGGCGGTGGCGGACTCGTCGACGGGGTAGTTCTCGAACACCACCATGCTGTCGAACAGCGCCTCTCCGGCGGGGATCTCGCTCAGCGCCTGGATGCGGGGCAGGGCGAGGTGGTCGAAGCGCCGGGTGTCGCTCTGGTGCTCCTGCACCGCGCGCAGCCAGGACGCCGCTCCCCCGCCCGCGACCCGGACCCGGGTGGGCACGGTGTTGATGAACATGCCGATCATCGACTCCACGCCGGGCAGTTCGGCCGGGCGTCCGGAGACGGTGGTGCCGAACACGACGTCGTCGCGGCCGCTGTGGCGGGCCAGGAGCAGCGCCCACGCGCCCTCGACGACGGTGTTCACCGTCAGCCCGGCCCGGGCGGCGCCCTGCCGCAGCCGCGCCGACAGGTTCTCGTCCAGTCGCCGGCTCGTGAGGGCGGCGGCGCGGGCGCGGTGCTCCTCGGCCGGCGTGCGGTCGTAGGGCAGCGGAGTGCGCGCGGGGAACCCGGCGAGGGTGTCGGTCCAGTGGGCCTCGGCGGCGGTCTCGTCCTGGTCGTGCAGCCAGCGCAGGAAGTCCGCGAAGGGGCGCCTGACCGGTGCGGGGGCCGCCCGGCCGCCGGTGAGGGCGGCGTAGCGCTCGCACACCTCGGTGAGGAGCTGTCCGGTGCTCCAGCCGTCCAAGATCAGGTGGTGGGAGGACCACAGCAGCAGGACCTCGTCGCCGGGCAGTACGGCCAGGGTGATGCGGGTGAGGGGCGCGGTGGTCAGGTCCATGCCCGCGGCACGGTCGGTGGCCAGCAGGTCCTCGGTGGCCGCCGCGCGTTCCTCGGATGTGAGGTGTCGCCAGTCCAGGTGGGTGACGGGCAGCTCCACGCGCCGGTGCACGACCTGCACGGGGTGCGGCAGGCCCTGCCAGTGGACGCTGGTGCGCAGGGCCTCGGTGCGGTCGGCGACCTGCTGCCAGGCGGCGGCGAAGCCGTGCGGGTCGCTCACCCCGGACAGGCGGACGGCCACACGGTCCGAGTAGGCGCCCGCCGTGTCGACCAGGCCGTGGAAGAGCATGCCGGCCTGGAGCGGGGTCAGCGGCAGGACGTCGGCCACGTGCCGGCCGTCGCCCACCAGGCGGTCCAGCTCACCCTGGCCGAGCCCGGCCAGCGGGAAGTCGGACGGGGTGCGGCCGCCCGCGTCCGGGGAGGCGCAGTGGGCCGCGATCTCGCGCAGCGCCGCGCACATCTCCTCGGCGAGGGTCCGGACGGTGGATTCGTCGTAGACGGCCGGCGGGTAGGTCCAGCCGAGTTCGAGCCGGCCTTCCTGCACCACGCCCGTGATGTCCAGCAGGTAGGGCCGGGGGGCGTCGGGGTCGGTGTCGGAGCCGGCCGGGGGCAGGGCGGCGGCGTACAGGCCGTTGCCGCCCGCGTCGGCGTCCCACTGGCCGTGGTAGTTGAAGCCGATCCGGGGTGCCGGAGCGTCGGCCAGCGGGCTGTCGGGCAGCAGGTGGCGCAGCGCGCCGTGGCTCAGGCCGTGCAGAGGCACCGCGCGCAGCTGCTCCTTGACCGAGCGGAGGGCGTCGTGCCAGCCGGCGTCGGGGGCGACGGTCAGCGCGAGCGGGAATTCGGCGGTGAACCAGCCGACCGTCCGGGACAGGTCCAGGTCGTCGAAGAGGTCCTCGCGGCCGTGGCCCTCGACGCCGACCAGCACGCTGTCGCGTCCGCACCAGCGGGCCAGGGTGCGGCCGAGGGCGCTGAGCAGGACGTCGTTGACCTGGGTGCGGTAGACCTCCGGGACCTGCCGCAGCAGGGCCTCGGTGGTCTCCGGTTCGAGTTCCACGGTGATCGTGGCGGCGGTGCCGTGGGTGTTGGGGCCTGAGCGGCCCGCGGGCAGGTCGGCGGGGGCCTCTATGGTGCGCCGCCAGTGGTCGAGGTCGCCGTCCAGGGCGCCGGAGCGGGTGTGGGCCTCCAGCCGGGCCGCCCAGTGGCCGTAGGCGGTGGTGGCCTGGGGCAGCTCGACGGGGTGTCCGGCGGCCGTCTGCCGGTGGGCGGTCTCCAGGTCGGCCAGCAGGATGCGCCAGGAGACGCCGTCGACGGCCAAGTGGTGCACGGTGAAGAGGAGTTGGGCGGGGGCGTGCGGGCCCCGGTCGAGGAGGAGAACGCGCGCCACCCGGCCCTCGGCGGGGTCGAGGGCGGCGCGGGCCTCGTCCGCGAGGCGGGCCGCCTCGGCCTCCAGGGCGGTGCCGTCGAGGCCGGTCATGTCGTGCAGGGTGACGGTGGTGTCCGGGACGCCGGGCAGGACCTCCTGGCGCCAGCCGTCCTCGGTGTGGCGGAAGCGGGTGCGCAGGGCGGGGTGATGCCGTACGAGGGCGTCGGCGGCGGTGCGCAGGGCGGACAGGTCGGTGCCGGGGGCGAGTTCGAGGCGCTGCGACATGGTGAAGCGCAGCGGGTCGCCGGGGCTGCGGCCGTCGAGGTACCAGCGCTGGATGGGGGTGAGCGGCGCCTCGGCGGGGGCGGTCGAGTCGGTGGCGACCGGCGTCGACTCGGTGACGCGCAGGGCGAGTTCGGCGACCGTCTGGTGGCGGAAGACGTCCTTGGTGGTCAGCGCGAGACCGGCCTGGCGGGCGCGGGAGACGATCTGGATGCTGAGGATCGAGTCGCCGCCGAGCGCGAAGAAGTTGTCGCGCGCGCCGACCCGTTCGACGCGCAGGACGTCCGCCCAGATCGTCGCGAGGGCCTGTTCGGTGCCGGGACGGGGTGCGACGTAGGTTTCCAGGGTGTCGGGTTGGGCGGGCGGAGCAGGCAGGGCGCGGCGGTCGGTCTTGCCGCTGGTGGTGCGCGGTATCCGGGTCAGCGGCACGAACGCCGCGGGCACCATGTGGTCCGGCAGGGTGCGGCGCAGCGCTAGGCGCAGTGCGTCGGCGGCCGGGGTCGTGTCTCCGGCGGGCACGAGGTAGGCCACGAGCATCAGCCGGCCGGCGTGGTCGCGTGCCGTGACGACGGCGTCGGTGACGTCCGGGTGGGCGAGCAACGCGGCCTCGATCTCGCCGGGTTCGACGCGGAAGCCGCGGATCTTGATCTGTTCGTCGGCGCGGCCCAGGAACTCCAGCACGCCCTGTTCGTCGCGGCGGGCGCGGTCGCCGGTGCGGTACATCCGCTCCCCCGGCGCGCCGAACGGGTCGGCGAGGAACCGCGCGGCGGTCAGGCCGGGGCGGTTCAGGTAGCCGCGGGCGACCTGGGCGCCGGCGAGGTACAGCTCGCCGGGCGTGCCGGGCGGCACCGGGCGCAGGGCGCCGTCGAGGACGTAGGCGCGCAGGTTGGCGCCGGGCCGTCCGATGACCGGCCGGTCGGGGCGGTCGGTGACGCGGCCGTAGGTGGCGTCGACGGTGCACTCGGTGGGGCCGTACATGTTGTAGACGGTGACGCCGAGTGCGGAGGCGGCGCACAGCTCGCGCCAGGTGTCGGGGCCGGTCGCCTCGCCACCGACGAGCAGGACGCGGGGGTGGTGACGGCCGGGTGCGAGGAGTCCCGCGGCGAGGAGTTCGCGCAGGAACGACGGCGTGACGTTGACCAGGTCCAGATTCCGTTCGGCGATCTGCGCGCAGAACGCCTCGGGGTCCAGGCGCACGTCCTCGTCGACGAGGTGCACCTCCTGGCCGAGGGCGAGCAGCAGCGGGCCCTCCCAGGACGTGTCGAAGGAGAACGAGGCGCTGAGCACGGCGCGCAGCCGCCGCCCGTCCGCGGTGTGCGGGGCGACGAGCCCGTCGCGGTGGTCGTGGCAGAGGTTGACCAGGTGGCGGTGTTCGACGACGACGCCCTTGGGCCGGCCGGTGGAGCCGGAGGTGTAGATGATGTAGACGGCGTGGTCCGGACGCAGCGGCGTCGGGCGGTCGCGGTCGGTGGGGTCGTGGGCGGGCAGCCGGTCCCACGGGGTGGCGCGCAGCGTGTCGGCGGTGAGAACGGTGTGCGGGGCGGCGTCCTCCAGGAGCCCGGCCGCGCGTTCGGCGGGCAGGTCGGGGTCGAGGTGGAGCAGGGTGGCGCCGGACTTGGCGACGGCGAGGACCGCGACCACCAGCTCGGAGGTGCGCGGCAGCCGGACGGCGACCACCCGCTCGGGTCCGGCGCCCAGGGCCAGCAGGTGGTGGGCGAGCCGGTTCGCCCGGTCGTTGAGGGCGGCGAAGTCGAGGGTGGCGTCGCGGGCGACCAGCGCGGTGGCGTGCGGGGTACGGGCGGCCTGCGCCTCGAACAGGGCGGGGAAGGTGGTGTCCGGGACGGCGAGGAGGTCTCCCTGCCCGTCCTGCAGCACCCGTTGCCGTTCGTCGGCGGTCATCAGCTCCAGCGCCCGTACGTCGCGGTCCGGTTCCCGTACGGCCGCCTCCAGCAGCAGGCGCAGGCGGGCGGCGAGGCCGCGGACCGTGTCCTCGTCGAACAGGGCGGTGTCGTACTCCAGGTGGCCGGTGACGCCGTCGTCGCCCTCGACGAAGTCGAAGGCCAGGTCGAAGGTGGCGTGCCGGACCGGCGGCAGCAGCGGCTCGGCGTCCAGGCCGGGCAGCGCGGGTGCCTCGGCGCCCAGGTTGTGCAGGGCGACCATGACCTGGAACAGGGGGGTGCGGCTGGTGTCGCGTTCGGGCTGGAGGACGTCCACCAGCCGCTCGAACGGCACGTCCTGGTGGGCGAAGGCGTCCAGGACCGTGCCGCGCACCTGCTCCAGCAGCGCACGGAACGAGGTGCCGGGCCGGACCTGGTTGCGCAGCACCAGCGTGTTGACGAACATGCCGACGACATCGTGCAGTTCGGGGCGCTCGCGGCCGGCGGTGACGGTGCCGAGGGCGAAGTCGTCCTGGTCGGCCCAGCGGGACAGCAGGACCGTGCAGCCGGCGAGCAGGGTCATGTAGAGGGTGGAGTCGGCCTCACGCCCCCGCTCGCGCAGCCGCTCGGTCAGCTCGGCGGGCAGCGTGAAGGTGACGAGCGCGCCGTCACGGGTGCGGACGGCGGGACGCGGCCGGTCGGTCGGCAGCTCCAGCGGCGGTACGCCGGCCAGCCGCTCGCGCCAGTGGGCGAGTTGCCGTTCGACCTGGTCGGTGCGGGAGCGCTGCCAGGCGGCGTGGTCGGCGTACCGAACGGGCAGCTCGGGGAGTTCGGGCCGGCGGTCCTCGTGGGCGGCCGCGTACAGCTCGCCGAGGTCCCGGCCGAGGACGCCGAGCGACCACCCGTCGGTGACGATGTGGTGGACGGCGAGGGCCAGCACGTGTTCGTCGTCCGCGGTGCGGGCGAGGCGGGCGCGCAGCAGCGGCCCGGTCGCCAGGTCGAAGGGCGTGGCGGCCTCGCGCTCGAGCAGCTCCTCCAGCGCGGCCCGCGGATCGGGGGCGGCGGTGAGGTCGTCCACGGTCAGGGCGGCCGGGTGCGGCGGGTGCACCACCTGCCGGGGCTGTCCGTCGTGTTCGGCGAAGGTGGTGCGCAGGGACTCGTGGCGGGCGACGAGGCCGTCCAGGGCGGTGCGCAGGGCTCGTTCGTCGAGTGAGCCGCGCAGGCGCAGCACGGACAGCGTCGTGTACTCGGTGCTGCCGGGCTCGAACCGGTCGAGGAACCACAGGCGTTGCTGGGCGTACGACAACGGCGCCGGGGTCTGCGGGGCGGTCGCGGGGATCGCGTCGGCGGGCGCTGCGGAGGTGTCGCCCACCGGGTCGCCCAGCTCGGCGGCGAGCGCGGCCAGCGTGCTGTGGGTGAACAGCAGGCGCGGGGACACGTCGGGGCCGAACGCGGCGCGCAGCCGGGCGGTGACGCGGACGGCGAGGATGGAGTCGCCGCCGAGCGCGAAGAAGTCGTCCCCGGCGTGCACCTCCTGGACCCCGAGGACGTCCGACCAGGCGGCGGCGACGGCCCGCTCGGCGGGGGTGCGCGGTGCGGTCCGGTCGGTGTCGGCGGCGTAGCCGTCCGCCGTCGGGGCGGGCAGCGCGCGCCGGTCGAGCTTGCCGTTGACGGTGAGCGGGAGGGCGTCCATCGGGACGTAGGCGGCGGGCACCATGTGGGCGGGCAGCAGCCGTTCCAGGTGGGCGCGCAGCTCGGCCGCCGGGGGTGTCGCGCCGCCGGTGCCGACGACGTGCGCCACGAGGCGGCGGGTGCCGGAGGCGTCCTCGAACACGCCGACGGCGGTGTCGGTGACCCCGGGGTGGGTGTGCAGGGCGGCCTCGATCTCGCCGGGCTCGATGCGGTAGCCGCGGATCTTCACCTGGGCGTCGGCGCGGCCCAGGTACTCCAGGGTGCCGTCGGGCCGCCACTTCGCCCGGTCGCCGGTGCGGTACATGCGGCTGCCGGCCGGGCCGAACGGGTCGGCGAGGAACCGGGTCGCGGTCAGGCCGGGGCGGCCCAGGTAGCCGCGGGCCAGGCCCTCCCCCGCCACGTACAGCTCACCGGTCGCGCCCGGCGGCAGAGGTGCCAGGTCCGCGTCGAGGACGTACACCCTGAGGTCGGGTATCGCGACGCCGATGGGGCTGGCGGGGCCGTGCGCGGCGGTGGCGGGGTCGAGGGGGGCGTGGGTGACGTGCACGGTGGTCTCGGTGATGCCGTACATGTTGACCAGGCGCGGGGTGTCGGCCGGGTGGCGGGCCCACCAGTCGGTGAGCCGGCCGACGTCGAGGGCCTCACCGCCGAAGATCACCGTGCGCAGGGCGAGGCGGGCACCCGTGTCGGGGTGTTCGGCGTCGGCGCGCACCAGCGGGTAGAACGCGGACGGCGTCTGGTTGAGGACGGTGACCCCTTCGTCGGCCAGCAGCCGCAGGAAGTCCTCCGGGGAACGGGCGGTCTCGTCGGGCACGACGACGAGCCGTCCGCCGTGCAGCAGCGGTCCCCACAACTCCCACACGGAGAAGTCGAACGCGTAGGAGTGGAACAGCGTCCACACGTCGTCCGGGCCGAACGCGAACCACGGGCGGGTGCGGGTGAACAGCCGCACCACGTTGGCGTGCGGGATCACCACGCCCTTGGGGCGGCCGGTGGAGCCGGAGGTGTAGATGGCGTAGGCGGGGCTCTCCGGCAGAGGGCGGCGGGCCGGTTCGGGGCCGGTCGCGGGGCGCCGGGCCAGGTCGGCTTCCTCGTCCGGGGCGTCGAGGAGGACGACGGGCACACCGGTGCCGTCGACGCGGGCCGCGGTGCCGGTGGTGGTCACCAGGGCGACGGGGGTGGCGTCGGTGAGGAGGTGGGCGATGCGTTCGGCGGGCGAGTTCGGGTCGATCGGCAGGTAGGCGGCGCCGGTCTTCAGCACGGCGAGGACCGCGACGACCTGGTCGGTGGAGCGGGGCAGGGCGAGGGCGACGAACCGTTCGGGCCCGGCGCCGAGTTCGGCGAGCCGGTGGGCGAGGCGGCCGGCGCGGGCGTCGAGGGCCGCGTAGTCCAGGTGCTCCGTCCCGCAGGTGACGGCGACGGCGCCGGGGGTGCGGGCGGCCTGCGCCTCGAACAGGTCCACCAGTGTCTCGGCGGGACGGCCGGACGCGGTGCCGTTCCAGTCGGTGAGGATCCGGTGCCGTTCCTCGGCCGTCGTCCAGACCAGGGTGCGCAGCGGCCGGTCGGTGCCGTCGGCGAGCCCGGTCAGGAGCAGGCAGAGCCGGCCGGCGAGGGCGCGGACGGTCGCCGCGTCGAACAGGTCCGGGTCGTAGGCGAGGTCGAAGCCGAGGCGTTCGCCGTGGTAGGCGCGCAGCACGAGCGGGTAGTTGGTGGCGTCGCGGGAGGTCACCTCGGCCAGGCGGATCCCGGCCGTGCGGGCCTCGTCGAAGGGGTAGTTCTCGAAGGCGACCATGCTGTGGAAGAGCGGGCTGCCGGACGGCACGTCGCTCAGCTGGGTGAGCTCGGCGAGCGAGGCGGCGGCGAAGCGTCTCGACTCGGCCTGGGCGTCCTGGAGTTCACGCAGCCAGTCCCCGGCGGGGAGGGCGGGGTCGACGCGGACGCGGGTGGGAACGGTGTTGATGAACATGCCGACCATCGACTCGACGCCGGGCAGGTCGTCGGGGCGTCCGGACACGGTGGTGCCGAACAGCACGTCGTCCTGGGCGGCGTAGCGGGACAGCAGCAGCGCCCAGGCGCCCTGGACGACGGTGTTGAGGGTGAGTCCGGCCTCGCGGGCGGTGCGTGCGAGGCGGGCCGACGCCTCCGCGTCCAGGCCGGTCGTGTGCAGGGCGGCGGAGCGGGCCTGGTGGGCCTCGCGCAGGGGGCGGTCCGCGGGCAGCGGGGTGGGTTCGGCGAACCCGGCGAGGACGTTCTGCCAGTGGGCTCGGGCCGCGTCGGGGTCCTGGTCGGCGAGCCAGCGCACGTAGTCGCCGAAGGGGCGCCGCAGCGGCGGCCGGGCCTCGGTGCCCGCGGTGAGCGCGGCGTACTCCTCGCACACCTCGCTCAGCACCTGGGCGAGGCTCCAGCCGTCCAGGACGATGTGGTGGGACGTCCACAGCAGGTGCAGCCGGGCGTCGGGCAGCCGGACCAGGGTCAGGCGCATCAGCGGCGCCGCGGCGAGGTCGATGCCCCGGGCCAGGTCGTCGGCGCGCAGCCGGCCCAGGCGCTCGGCGCGTTCCTCCTCGTCCAGGTCGCGCCAGTCGAGGTGGGTGACCGGCATCCGGACGTCGCGGCGCACGACCTGGAGGGGTACGGGCACGTCCTCCCAGACGACGCAGGTGCGCAGGGCGGGGGTGCGGTCGGTGACGCGCTGCCAGGCGACGGCGAAGGCGTGCGGGTCGGCGACGCCGTCGAGCAGCAGGGCGGCCTGGTCGACGTAGACGTCGTCGGGGCCGCCGACCAGCCGGTGGAAGAGCATGCCCTCCTGGAGGGGGGTGAGCGGCAGGACGTCCTCCACGTCGCGGCCGTCGCCGACGAGGCGGTCCAGGCGGTCCTGGTCGAGGCGGGCCAGCGGGAAGTCGGACGGGGTGCGGCCGCCCGCGCCGGGCCGGGCGCAGTGTTCGGTGATCGCGGCGAGCGCGCCGGTCATGCCGTCGGCGAGGGCGCGGACGGTGGCCTCGTCGTGCACCCGGTCGCTGTAGTGCCAGGTGAGGTGGAGTTCGCCGTCGGTGACCACGGCGGAGACGTCCAGCAGGTGGTCCAGGGGTGTGTCCGGGGCGATGTCGCGGCCGGGTGTCTCGCCCGCCGGGGCGAAGTCGCCGCCGTCGGGGGCCTCCCACTGGCCGTGGTAGTTGAAACTGATCTGCGGCAGCGGCACGTCCTTCAGGGCGCTCGCGGCCGGGTCGGGCGAGCCGAGGCGGGCCAGGGCCTCGTACGTCAGGCCGTGCCGGGGCACGGACCGCAGCCGCTCCTTCACCGCCTTGAGGGTGGCACCCCAGTCGGGTGCCCCGGACGGACCGGCGGGCGCGAGGGTGACGGGGTACTGGGCGGTGAACCAGCCCACGGTGCGCGACAGGTCGAGCGTCTCGTCCTCGCGGCCGTGGCCTTCGAGCAGGACGGTCACCCGCTCGGCGCCCGTCCAGTCGGCGAGGACCCGGCTGAGCGCGCCGAGCAGCACGTCGTTGACCTGGGTGCGGTAGACGGCGGGCACCCGGCGCAGCAGCGCCTCGGTGGTGGCGCGGTCCACGCGGGTGCCGAGGGTGCGGACCGAGCCGGCCGGCGGGGTGCCGGGGCGGTCCACGGGCAGCGGGGTGCGGGGCTCGGCGGCCTCGGCCGTCCAGTGCGGCAGGTCGGCGTCGAGGTCGCCGTCGCGGACCCGGCGCGCCAGGTGCGCGGCCCAGTCGGTGAACGACGTGGCGACGGGCTCCAGCCGGACGGCCTCTCCCCCGGCGGCCTGCCGGTAGGCCTCGGCGAGGTCGGCGAGCAGAATGCGCCAGGAGACGCTGTCCACTGCCAAGTGGTGAGCGGTGACGAAGAGTTGCGGCCGCTCACCGGACCGGGCGAACAGGGCGGCGCGCAGCAGGGCGCCGGTGGCGGGGTCGAGGGCGGCGCGGGCGGCCTCGGCGGCGCGTTCGCGCTCCCCCGCCGGGTCGGCGGTGCCGGTGAGGTCGTGGCGGGTGAGCAGCCCGGTGGCCGGGCCCTCGCCGGGGTGCTGCCGCCAGGTGTTCCCCGAGCGGGCGAACCGGGTGCGCAGCGCCGGGTGGTGGGCGGCCAGCGCCTCCAGGGCGCGCTCCAGGGCCGGCTCGTCGAGGTCGTGCGGCAGGTCAAGCAGCATCGACATGGCGAAGTGCCGCAGCGGCCCGTGGGTGGCGAGGAACCACTCCTGCACGGGCGACAGCGGCGCCGGGCCCTCCGCCGCGGGGCGCCGGGGCGCGGGCACCTGCGCGGTGCGCACGGACGCGGCGGCGGCGAGGTCGGCGACGGTCTGGTGGCGGAAGACGTCCCGCGAGGTCAGGTGCAGCCCGGCCGCGCGGGCGCGGGAGACGGCCTGGATGCTGAGGATGGAGTCGCCGCCCAGCTCGAAGAAGTTGTCCGTGACGCCGACCCGGCGCGCGCCCAGCACCTCGGCCCAGATACGCGCGAGGGTCTCCTCCTCGGTGGTACGCGGGGCGACGAACTCCCGCTCCTGCTCGACGCCTTCGAAGTCGGGCGCGGGCAGGGCACGCCGGTCGACCTTGCCGCTGACGGTCATCGGCAGGGCGTCGAGCACGGTGAAGGAGGACGGCACCATGTGGTCGGGCAGCACCTGCCGTACGGCGGCCCGCACCTCGCTCGCGGTGGGCCGGGCACCCGGGTCGGCAGGGACGAGGTGGGCGGCGAGCCGGACGTGGCCGTGCGGGTCGGTGACGGCGACGACCGCGGCGGCGGCGATCCCGGGCAGGTCGGTCAGGGCCGCCTCGACCTCGCCGGGCTCGATGCGGTGGCCGCGCACCTTGACCTGGTCGTCGGCGCGCCCCAGGTAGTCCAGGCGTCCGTCGGCGCTCCAGCGGGCCAGGTCTCCAGTGCGGTACATGCGGGTGCCGGGCGGGCCGAAGGGGTCGGGCAGGAACCGGGCGGCCGTCAGCCCCGGCCGCCCGCTGTAGCCGCGGGCCAGCTGGACACCGGCCAGGTACAGTTCGCCGCCGACACCGGGCGGGACGGGCCGCAACCGGTCGTCGAGGACGTAGGCGCGCACGTTGGGCAGCGGCCGGCCCACGGTGGGCCGGCCGTCGCCGGTTATGCGGCAGGCCAGCGCGTCGACGGTGCATTCGGTGGGCCCGTAGAAGTTGTACGCGGCGACGTCCCGCCGCGCCGCCAGCTCCCGCCACAGGGCGGGTCCGACGGCCTCGCCGCCGAGCATGAGGACGCGCGGGCGGTGGCGCGGGTCGGTGAGCAGCCCGGCGGGCAGCAGCTGGCGCAGATAGGTGGGGGTGAGGTCGAGGAAGTCGATGCGGTGCTCGACGACGTACCCGACCAGGGCGGCGGCGTCCAGCCGGGTCGTCTCGTCGACCAGGTGCAGCGGGTGGCCGTCGGCCATCAGCAGCACGCCCTCCAGGGAGGTGTCGAAGGAGAACGACGCCGTGAGGGCCACCCGCAGCGGGCCGCCGCCCGCCTCGGCCACGAAGCCCTCGCGGTGGCCCGCGAGAAGGTTCGCCGCGGACCGGTGTGTCACGGCCACACCCTTGGGGCGGCCGGTGGAGCCGGAGGTGTAGATGACGTAGGCGGTGGTGTCGGGGTGCGGGGGCGCCAACGGAGCGCCGGTGGCGCCGTCTTGAGCGTCGTACGCCTCCCGCAGCGCGGCCTCGTCGAGGACGAGCGCGGGGCGCGCGTCGTCCAGCAGGAACCGCACCCGGTCCTCGGGCAGTGCCGGGTCCAGCGGCAGATAACCTGCGCCGGCCTTCCAGACGGCGAGGATCGCCACGATCATGTCGGCGGTGCGCGGGAGTCGGAGGGCGACCAGACGCTCGGGGCCTGCTCCCCGCGATACGAGCTGACGGGCCAGGCGATCGGCACGCGCGTCGAGCGTCGCGTGGTCGAGGCGTACGTCACCGGCGACCAGGGCGGTGGCGTGCGGGCTGCGGGCCGCCTGCCGGGCGAACAGCTCGGGCAGGGTCTCCGCGGGGACCGGGCGGGCGGTGGCGTTCCAGTCCCGGGTCACCTGCCGCTCCTGCTCGGGCGAGAGCAGGGGCAGGGCGCCGAGCGGCCGGTCTGGGTCGGCGGCCGCGCCGTCGAGGGTGCGCAGCAACTGGTCCGCCATGCGCTCGGCCGTGGCGGCGTCGAAGAGGTCGGTGCGGTACTCCAGCAGGCCGGTCAGCCCGTCGCCGTCGGGCACGAACTCCACGCTCAGGTCGAAGGTGGCGGCGCGCCGGGGCACGGCGACCGGGGAGGCGGCCAGGCCGTGCGGGTCGGGTGCGGTGGGGGGCGCCGGGTGCAGCAGGACCATCACGTCGAACAGGGGGTTGCGGCCGGCCTCGCGGGTCGCGCCGACGGCCTCGACCAGCCGCTCGAACGGCGTGTCGCCGTGCGCGAAGGCGTCGTTGACGGTGTCCGCGGCTGCGGTGAGCAGCTCCCGGAAGGTGCCGCCGGTCTCGACGCGGGTGCGCAGCGCGACGGTGTTGACGAAGAACCCGACGGCCCGCTCCAGGTCGGTGCGGCCGCGCCCCGGGGTGAGCGAGCCGACGGTGATGTCGTCCTGCCCGGACCAGCGGGCCAGCAGGCTCTGGCAGGCGGCGACGAGGGCGGTGAACAGGGTGGTGTGCCGGTCGGCCGCGAGCTGCTTCAGCCGGGCGGTGGTGGCGGCGGGGACGGTGAAGGTGTGCACCGCGCCCGCGCCGGACTCCTCGCCGCGGCGGGGCCGGTCCAGCGGCAGTTCGGGGGCGACCGCCCCGGACAGATGCTCCTTCCAGTACGCCAGGTGGCGTTCCAGCCGGGCGCCGGACAGCTGCTCGCGCTGCCAGACGGCGAAGTCCGGGTACTGCGTGGCCACCGGCGCCAGGGCCGGGCCCGTGCCCTGGGCGAGGGCGTCGTAGGCGGTGCACAGCTCGTCCAGCAGGACGCCCATGGACCAGCCGTCGGTGACGATGTGGTGGGCGGTCAGCAGCAGCACGTGCGTGTCGGGGGCCTCCCGCAGGAGCAGGGCGCGCAGCAGGGGCCCGGCCTCCAGGTCGAAGGGCCGCTCGTAGGCGGCGAGCAGGGCCGCCTCCAGGTCGGCGCCGGCCCCGTCGGCGAGGTCGTGCACGGGCAGCGGCAGCGGCCCGGCGGGGTGCACGCGCTGCGCGGGGGTGCCGTCGTGCTCCTCGAACGTGGTGCGCAGCGCCTCGTGCCGCGCCACCACGTGCTCCAGCGCGGCCGCCAGGGCGGTGTGGTCGAGGGCGCCGGTCAGGCGCAGCGCCACGGCGCTGTTGTAGCGCGGGTCGCCGGGGCGCAGCCGGTCCAGGAACCACAGGCGCTGCTGGGCGAAGGACAGCGGCAGCGGGCGGGTGCGGTCGGCACGCGGGATGGCCTGCCGGGCGGTGCCGGGGGCGCCCGCGGCGGCCCGTCCGGCCAGCCGGCGGCGGAGTGCTTCCTGGAGGTCCTGCGGGAGGGCCTCGGCACGGTTTCGCTTCGAAGACGTCATGGTCGTCCGGTCCTCACCGTTCTTCGTGGTCGCTGTCGCCGCGTGCGGCGTCTTCGAGTTCGCTCAGCACCTGTTCCTCCACCAGGTCCGCCAGGGCGGCCACGGTGCGGTGGACCAGGACGTCGCGGGGCGTGAGGGTCACGCCGAAGGTGTCGTTGGCGCGGGAGGCGATGAGCAGGGCCCGCAGGGAGTCGCCGCCGAGGTCGAAGAAGTCGTCCTCGGCGCCCACGGTGGTGGTCTCCAGGGCCTCCTCCCACAGGGCGGCGACGGCCTCCTCGGTGGGCGTGCGGGGCGCCACGTGCCCGGCGTCCGCCTCCCGGGTCTCCGGGGCGGGGGCGGGCAGCGCGGCCCGGTCGGTCTTGCCGTTCTCCGTGAGCGGGAAGCGGTCCATCGTCACGAACGCCGAGGGCACCATGGGCCCGGGCAGGGTACGCGCGGCGAGGGCCCGCAGGTCGGCGCCGGTGGGCGGTTCGGCGCCGGGGGCGACGAGCACGTGGGCCACCAGGCGCGGCAGGCCCGGCTCGTCCTCCCGCACGCTCACCACCGCGTCCAGGACCGCCGGGTGGCGCACCAGGGTCGCCTCCACCTCGCCGGCCTCGATGCGGTGGCCGCGCAGTTTGAGCTGGTGGTCGGTGCGGCCCAGGTAGTGCAGTTCGCCGCGGGCGTCGCGGCGGACCAGGTCGCCGGTGCGGTACATACGGGCGCCGGGCGGTCCGAACGGGTCGGCGGTGAAGCGGGTCGCCGTCAGACCGGGGCGGTGCAGGTAGCCGCGGGCCAGGACCGGTCCCGCGAGCCACAGTTCGCCGGGCACGCCGTCCGGGACCGGGCGCAGCCGGGCGTCGAGGACGTAGGCCGTGGTGGCGGGCAGCGCGCGGCCGATGGGGGGCGCCTCGCCGTCCGGTGCCAGCGGGTCGGACCAGGTGGCGACGACGGTGGCCTCGGTGGGCCCGTAGGAGTTGACCATGCGGTGGTGCGGCGCCCAGCGGGCGACCAGTTCGGCCCGGCAGGCGTCCGCGCCGACGATCAGGGTGTGCAGGTCGGGCAGGGTGCCGGGAGTGTCCGGCGGGAGGGTGGCGAGCGCGGCGGGCGGCAGCAGGGTGTGCGTGATGCGCGCGTCGCGCAGCACGCCAGCCAGTTCGGCGCCGAGCAGCGGGCCCTGCTGCGGTACGACGAGGGCCGCGCCGTGCGGCAGGGACATGCACAGCTCCAGCACCGAGGCGTCGAAGCTGGGCGTGGCGAAGGCCAGGACGCGGTCCCCGGCGCCGACCTGGTAGTGCGCGGCCTCGGCGGCGGCGAACGCGGCGAGTCCCCGGTGGGTGACGACGACGCCCTTGGGGGTGCCGGTGGAGCCGGAGGTGTAGATGACGTACGCCGGGTCGTCGAGGTGCAGCGGGCGTACGCGGTCGGGGTCGGCGGGCCGGTGGTCCGGCGTGCCGTCCGGCGGTGCGGCGATAAGGCCGGCGACCTCCTCGGCGGTCAGGGTGACGGCGGGCCGCGCGTCGTGCAGCATCGTCTCCACCCGCTCGGCGGGGTAGCCGGGGTCCACCGGGAGGAACGCGGCGCCCGCCTTGGCCACGGCGAGCTGGGCGAGGACCATGTCCGCCGAGCGCGGCAGGACCAGCGCGACGATGTCGCCCGGCCCCGCACCGCGGGCGATCAGCCGGTGCGCCAGCCGGTTGGCGCGGGCCTCCACCTCGGCGAAGGTGAGCGTCGGCCCTCCCCCTTCCAGGGCGGGTTCACCGGGCCGGCGGTCGACGGCGGCCTCGATCAGTGCGGGCAGCGTCGCCGGGGGCGGCGGCGTCTGGTGCGGGCGGGCGGGTCCGTGCAGCAGCCGGTGGCGTTCGGCGGGCGGCAGCACGTCCACCGCGTGCAGTGGTGCCTCGTCGCCGGAGGCGGCCAGGGCGGTCAGGGTGTGCATCAGCCGGGCGGCCAGGGCGTCGGCGGTGGCCTCGTCGAAGTACCGCGGGTCGTAGCCGAGTTCCACGGTCAGCTCGTCCCCGGGCGAGATCACCACGGTGAGCGGGTAGTTGGTCGCCTCGCGGGCGTCCAGGCCGTGCAAGCGCACGCCGTGCGCGCCGGCGGTGGCGTCGCCGACCGGGTAGTTCTCGAACACCAGCAGGCTGTCGAACAGTGCTGTGCCCGCGGGCAGTTCGCTCCACTGGTGAAGGTCGGTCAGCGGCACGTGGTCGAAGCGCCGGTCCTCCGCGCGGGCGGCCTGCACCTCCCGCAGCCAGGCGGGGCACGGCATGGCGTCGTCCACGGTGACCCGCGCGGGCAGGGTGGTGATGAACAGGCCCGTGATGGTGTCCGCGCCCGGCAGGTCGGCGGGCCGCCCGGAGACCGTGGTGCCGAAGCACACGTCCCGCTCGCCGCCGGAGCGCGCGAGCAGCAGCGCCCAGGCGCCCTGGACCAGGGTGTTGAGGGTGAGCCGGTGGCGGCGCGCGAAGTCGGTCAGCCGGGCGGTGCCGGCCGCGTCGAGGCGCTGCGACAGCCAGGTGCCCGACCGGGCGGCGGCACCTGGGGCGGGCCTGCGGTCGTACGGCAGCGGGGTGGGCGCGGCGTACCCGGCGAGGGCGGCCTTCCAGTGCTCCTCGGCGGCGGCGCTGTCCCGGCCGGCCAGCCAGGCTGCGTAGTCCGCGAAGGGCCGCCGCGCCGGGAGACGGGGCTCGGTTCCGGCGGTGAGCGCGGCATGCGCCTCGAGGACGTCCGCCAGCACGTGGAAGACGCTCCAGCCGTCCAGCAGGACGTGGTGGAAGGTCCACACCACACGCACCTCGTCCGGGCCGAGCCGGATCAGGGTGACGCGCAGCAGCGGGGGACGGCCCAGGTCGATGCCGCGGGCCCGGTCCTCGTCGAGCAGCTGCCGCAGTGCGGTCTCACGCTCCGCCGTGCCGAGGTCGGTCCAGTCGAGCCGGGTGACGGGCAGCGGCGCGTGGCGGTGCACGGTCTGCAGCGGCACCGGAACCCCGGTCAGGGCGACGGCGGTGCGCAGCACGGGCGTGGCGTCCACGACGTGCTGCCAGGCGGCCGCGAGCAGTGCGGGGTCGCGCACGCCGTCGGCGACGAAGGTGATCTGCTCGACGTAGAGGCCCTCGCCGGGCTCGTCCATGCCGTGCACGACCATGCCGGTCTGGGTGGGGGTGAGCGGGTAGACGTCCGTCACGTCCCGGCCGTCGCCGACGAGCCGGTCGACGGCGGCCTGGTCCAGGGCGGCCAGCGGGTAGTCGGACGGGGTGCGGCCGCCCGCGCCGGGCTCGGCGCAGTGCGCGACGATCCGGCGCAGCTCCTGCGCCGTCTCCTCGGCGAGGCGGGTCACGGTCTCCGGCCGGTGCACCGCGCGGGAGTACGACCAGGTGAACTCCAGGCACTCGTCGGTGACCTGCCCGAGCACGTCGATGAGGTGCGGCCGCTCCGCCGAGCGGTCCATGCCGCCGGTCAGGCCCTCGTGGGGCGCCCGCAGCAGGCCGTCCCCGCCGGCGTTCCGGTCCTGCCGGCCGAGGTAGTTGAAGCCGATCTGCGGCAGGGCGGGCAGCCCGGCCCCCGCCGTCGGGTGCAGGTGGCGCAGCGCGCCGTAGCCCACTCCCCCGCGCGGTACGGCCCGCAGGTTCTCCTTGACGGTCTTGAGCGCGGCGCCGAGGTCGGCGTCGCGGGGCACGTCGAGGCCGACGGGGAACATGGTGGTGAACCAGCCGACGGTGCGGGAGAGGTCGGCGCCGTCGAAGAGGTCCTCGCGGCCGTGGCCCTCCAGCGCGACCACCACCCGGTCCTGTTCCGTCCAGCGGGCGAGGACCCGGCCCAGCGCGCACAGCAGGACGTCGTTGACCCGGGTGCGGTAGGCGTCGGGCACCTCCTTCAGCAGGCGCCGGGTCTCCTCGGCGCCGAGGGCCACCGTCACGGTCTCCTCGTCGGCGGCGCTGTTGCCTCCGGGCAGATCGGTCGGCAGGTCGGTGGGGTGCAGGGCGCTCCAGTGGGCGGCCTCGTAGTCGAAGCCGCCGTCGGCGGTGTGCGCGGCCAGGCGCCGGGACCAGTCGCGGAAGGACGTGGTCTTCGCGCCCAGGTCGGGGGTGCCGCCGGCGCGCAGTACGCGGTGGGCGGTCTCGAGGTCTTCGAGGATCACCCGCCAGGACACCGCGTCGACGACCAGGTGGTGGGCGGCCAGCAGCAGCACGGGCGGCCGGTCGCCGTCCCGGTGGCACAGGGCGGCCTTCAGCAGCGGCCCGCCCGCCAGGTCGAACGCGGAGCACAACTCGGTGGCCACGTCGGCCGGTTCGTCCGGGGCGTGGTGCACCTCCAGGTGCGGTGCGGCGCCGGGCGGGGTGCCCACCTGGCGCCACCGGCCGTCGCCCGAGGGCTCGTAGCGCATGCGCAGCGCGTCGTGCTGCTCCAGCACCGCCGCGAGGGCGGCGCGCAGCAGCGCCTCGTCCGTGTCGGGCGCCACCTCGAAGGAGACCGCCTGGGTGAAGCGGGCCGGGTCGCCGGTGAGGACGTCGAACAGCCAGTGCTGCACGGGAGTGAGGGGGACGTCGCCGACGACCGGGCCCTGGTCGGCCGTGGAGGTGGCGGGGCCGGCCGGTGCGGTGTCGACCGCGGCGGCCAGTTCGGCGATCGTCTGGTGGGCGAACAGGTGACGGGGCGTCAGGGTGAGACCGGCGCGGCGGGCCGCGGAGACGATCTGGATGCCGAGGATGGAGTCCCCGCCGAGCGCGAAGTAGTTGTCCGTGGCGCCCACTTCGGGCAGGCCGAGCACCTGCGCCCAGATCGCGGCGAGGGTCTGCTCGGTCGCGGTGCTCGGCGGGCGGGTGTCCCGCGCGGTGACGGCGGCGGACCACACCGGTTCGGGCAGGGCGCGGCGGTCCAGCTTGCCGGTGGCGCCCAGCGGCAGCCGCGCCAGCGGCACCACGGTCGCCGGGACCAGGTGGTCGGGCAGGGTGCGGGCGAGGAACTCCCGCAGCTCGGCCGGGGCGGGGAGGTCGCCGGCGCGGGGAACGGCGTAGCCGACCAGGCGCTTGTGACCGTCGTGCTCCACGACGCGGGCGGCGGCCGCGGCGACGTGCGGGTGCCGGGCCAACGCGGCCTCCAGCTCACCCAGTTCGATGCGGAAGCCGCGCACCTTCACCTGGTCGTCGGTGCGGCCGAGGTACAGCAGGTCGCCGACGGTGCTCCAGCGGACCAGGTCGCCGGTGCGGTACATGCGGCTGCCGGGCGGGCCGAAGGGGTCGGCGAGGAAGCGGCCGGCGGTCAGGCCGGGCCGGTTGAGGTAGCCGCGGGCCACCCCGGTGCCGGCGAGGTACAGCTCCCCGGGTGCGCCGATGGGCACGGGCCGCATGCGGGCGTCCAGGACGTAGGCGCGGGCGCCGCCGACGGGGCGGCCGATGGGCGGGACGCGGTCGGGGTCGGCCGGGTCGCAGGTGAAGGCGGTGGCGTAGACGGTGGCCTCGGTGGGGCCGTAGACGTTCATCACCCGGCAGCCGGGCACCGCCGCGCGCACCTGCCGCACGGCGCGGGCGGGCAGCGCCTCGCCGGCCAGGACGACGGTGTCGGCGCCGACGTGCACGGTGTCCTCGGCCAGGAGCCGGCCGAGGGCGGACGGGACGGCGCTGAGCAGCCCCGCCCGCCACGGCTCGGACCGCTCGGCGAGGGCCAGCAGGTCGCGGACGACCTCCACCCGGCCGCCGGCGAGCAGCGGCGAGAAGATCTCGAACACCGACACGTCGAAGTTGAGCGAGGTGGACGCCACCACGTGGGCGAGCCCGCGGCCGGTGAACTCGGCGGCAGCCCAGTCGGTCAGCGCCACCACGGAGGCGTGCGGGACCACGACGCCCTTGGGCCGGCCGGTGGAGCCGGAGGTGTGGATGACGTAGGCCGGGTGGTCCGGCAGCAGCCTGCCGCGCCGCTCGCCGTCGCCGACGGGCGCGGCGGACACGGCGGCCAGCCGGACGGCCAGGTCCGGGTCGTCCAGGGCGATCCGCATGTACGAGCCCTGCGGCAGTCGTGCGGCGGTCTCCGCGCTGGTGATCACCGCGTCGGGGCGTACGTCCTCGAAGAGGAACGCGATGCGCTCCGCCGGGTAGCCGGGGTCGACGGGCAGGTAGGCGGCGCCGCTCTTGAGGACCGCGAGGAGCGCCACGACCAGGTCGGCGGTGCGGGGCAGGGCCAGGGCGACGAACCGCTCCGGCCCGGCCCCGGCCTCGATCAGCAGGCGGGCGAGCCGGTTGGCGCGCTCGTCGAGCTGACGGTACATCAGTTCCTCGGCGCCGTGGAGGACGGCGGGCGCGCCGGGGGTGCGGGCGACCTGATTCGCGAAGGCGTCCGGGAGGGTGCGTCGCGGGAGCAGCGCCCCGGGCCCGGCGAGGCGGTCCAGTAGGCGGCGTCCGTCGGCCGGTTCGAGCGGGGCCAGGTCGGCCACAGTGCGGTCGGCGTCGGCGGCGAACTGCGTCAGGAGCGTGCGCAGGCTCGTGCCGATCCCCTCGACGGTGGCCGCGTCGAAGGCGGCCGGGTCGTAGTCGAGGCTCACGGTGACGTCGTCGCCGGGGGCGACGACCACGCTGAGCGCGTAGCTGGTCGGTTCGACGTCGCGTTCCTGCTCCACGGCCAGGCCGTGCCGGGCCAGGGCGCCCGCGTCGAACGGGTAGTTCTCGAAGACGACGATGCTGTCGAACAGGCCGGTTCCGCCCGGGACTTCGCTCCACGACTGGAGCTGGGCGAGGGACACGAAGTCGTGGCGGCGCGACTCGGACTGGGCGGCCTGCAGTTCGCGCAGCCACTCCAGCAGGGGGCGCCGCCGGTCGACGCGCAGCCGGGTGGGCAGGGTGTTGATGAACAAACCCACCATCGAGGTCACGCCGGGCAGTTCGGCCGGGCGGCCGGACACGGTCGTGCCGAAGACGACGTCGTCGCCGCCGCCGTAGTGGTGCAGCAGCAGGCCCCAGGCGCCTTGGAGCACCGTGTTGACGGTCAGCCCCGCGCGCTGGGCGGTGTCCCTGAGCCGTGCCGACACCTCCTTGCCGAGGGCCACCCGCACGGTGCCCGACGAGGACGCGCCGTGGGTGTCGGCGGGGCGCCGGTCCCGGGGCAGTTCGGTGGGCACGGCGAACCCGGCGAGGGTCTCGCGCCAGTGCTGTTCCGCCCGGGCGGTGTCCTGGGCGGCCAGCCACTCCAGGTAGCGGGCGAAGGGGGCCCGGTCGGTCACCTGCGGGGGGCGGCCGCCGGTCCGGGCCGCGTACCGCTCGCACACCTCGTCGAACACCTGGGCCGCGCTCCAGCCGTCGAGCAGCACGTGGTGGAACGTCCACACCATGCGCACCCGGTCGGGGCCAAGCCGGATCAGCGCGAGCCGCATCAGCGGGGCCGCGCCGAGATCGATGCCCGCCTCGCGGTCGGCGGCGAGCAGCATCTCCGTCTCGCGAGCGCACCACTCGGGGGGCCGTCCGGTCCAGTCGTGGTGGGTGACCGGCACGGCGGCCCGCTTCTCCACCACCTGGAGGGGTTCGGCGGTCTCCTGCCACACCAGGCGGGTGCGCAGGATCGCGTTGGCGTCCGCCGTGTCCTGCCACGCCGCGGCGAGGGCGTGCGGGTCGGTGACGCCGTGCAGGACGACCTGCACCTGGTTGACGTAGGTGCGGCCCTGCGGGTCCAGCAGGCTGTGGAACAGCATGCCCGCCTGCATCGGCGTCAGCGGGTACACGTCCTCCACGCCGCGGCCGTCGCCCGCGACCCGGTCCACGGCGGCCTGGTCGAGCCGGGCCAGCGGGAAGTCCGAGGGGGTGCGGCCGCCGGCCTGCGGGGCGGCGCAGTGGGCGACGATCTCCCCCAGGGAGCGCAGCATGTCCCCGGCGAGGGAGGTGACGGTCTCCTCGCGGTGGCGGCCGCCGCTGTAGTGCCAGATGATCTCCAACTGGTCGTCCTCGACGCGGGCCACCACGTCCAGCAGGTGCGGCCGGGGCGCCCCGGGGTCCTCCGCGCCGTCCAGGCCGCCGGGCACGGCCCGGACCAGCTCGGCGTCGGCGGCGGACCAGTCGAACCGGCCCAGGTAGTTGAAGCTGATGGCGGGCAGCGGCGCCCCGGCGAGGTGTTCGTCGCCCGCGAGGTGGCGCAGGGCGCCGTAGCCGATCCCCCGGTCGGGGACGGCCCGCAGCTGTTCCTTCACGGCCTTCAGCGCGGCGCCCCAGTCGCCGTCGGGCAGGTCGAGGGCGACGGGGAAGAGGCTGGTGAACCAGCCGACCGTGCGGGACAGGTCGAGGTCGTCGAAGTGCTGGTCCTCGCGCCCGTGGCCCTCCAGCCCGACGGCGACGGTGCTGCGGCCGGTCCAGTCGGCCAGAACGCGGCCGAGGGCGGTCAGCAGGACGTCGTCGACGCGGGTGCGGTACACGCCGGGGACCTTGCGCAGGAGGTCCTCGGTGCGCTGCCGGTCGAGGCGTACGGTCACGGCGCGCAGGTCGCCGGCGGTGTTGCCGCCGTCGAGGTCCACCGGCAGGGATGCGGCGCAGTGCCGGGAGACGTCGGCCCAGTGGGCGCGCTGCGCCACGAGGTCCGCCTCGCCGGTGCGGGCGGTGAGCCGCCGCACCCATTCCCGCACGGACGTGGTGCGCTGCGGCAGCCGGACCGGCTCGCCGGTCCGTGCCTGCCGGTAGGCGGTCTCCAGGTCCTCCAGGAGGACGCGCCAGGAGACGCCGTCGACGATCAGGTGATGGGCCGTCAGCAGCAGGCGCGGGGGCCGGCCGCCGCCGGTGAAGAGGCGCGCGGCGATCAGCGGCCCGGTGTCCAGGCGGAAGCCGGTGTGCGCCTCGTGGGTGAGGCGGGCCTCGGCCCGTGCGGCGGCCTCGGCGTCCTGGCCGCCCAGGTCGTGCGTGCGCAGCAGTTCCGGCACGTCGGCGTCCGCGGCGGTGTACTCCTGGTGCCAGGTGCCGTCGGCCCGGGTGAAGCGGGCGCGCAGGGCGTCGTGGTGGCTCCAGAGCGCGGCCAGGGCGGCGTGCAGTGCGGCCGGGTCCACGTCCTCGCCGGTCTCGACGACCACCGACTGGTTGAAGTACTCCGGGCGCGGCGGCTCGGCGTCGAGGAACCAGTGCTGGATCGGGGTGAGGGGGACCTCGCCCGTGACCGTGCCGGTGCCCGCGACGGTCGTGGCGGCGCCGGTCGAGGCGGCGGCCAGGGCGGCGAGCGTGGGGTGGCGGAACAGGTCCCTCGGGGTCAGCGCGAGCCCGGCGGTGCGGGCCCGGGAGACGACCTGGATGCTGACGATCGAGTCGCCGCCCAGCATGAAGAAGTGGTCGTCCAGGCCGACGCGTTCCACGCCCAGCAGGTCGGCCCAGATGCCGGCGAGCACCTGCTCGGCCTCGGTGCGCGGCGCGCGGTGGGCGGTGTCGGCCGCGGCCGACCACTCGGGTGCGGGCAGCCGCCGCCGGTCGACCTTGCCGTTCGTGGTCAGAGGCAGCTCGGCGAGGGGGACGAACGCGGCCGGGACCATGTAGTCGGGCAGTTCCGCGGCCACGTGGGCGCGCAGCTCGGCCGTCTGCGGCACGGCGGCGCCCAGGGCCGGCACCAGGTGCGCGACCAGGCGCTTGCGGCCCTCGTGCCGGGACACCGACACCACCGCCTCGGCGACCGCCGGGTGGGCGGTGAGCCGGGCCTCGATCTCGGCGGGTTCGACGCGGAAACCGCGGATCTTGATCTGGTCGTCGGCGCGTCCCACGAAGTGCAGGTCGCCGTCGGCGCTCCAGCGCACGATGTCGCCGGTGCGGTACATCCGTCCGCCGGGCGGCCCGTAGGGGTCGGCCAGGTAGCGGGCCGCGGTGGCGCCGGGGCGGCCGGTGTAGCCGCGGGCCAGTCCGGCGCCCGCGAGGTACAACTCGCCCGTAACCCCCGGTGGTTGCGGTTGCAGTGCGCCGTCCAGGACGTAGGCGCGGGTGTCGTCCAGGGGGCGGCCGATGGGGAGCGCCGCGGGCAGGGTGTCGCCGGCGTGGAAGGGGCGGCGGGTGGCGAAGGTGGTGGTCTCGGTCGGGCCGTAGACGTCGACGACGGTGAGGTCGGGGCAGGCGTCCAGCACGCGCCGTACGGCGGCGCCGGGCACGGCCTCGCCGCCGGTCCACACCTCGCGGGCGCCGCGCAGGCAGGCGGGGTCCTCCTGAGCGAACAGGCGGAACAGGCCGATCGTCAGGAACACGCACCGGACGCCCTGTTCGGTGATCGCGTGGCGTACGGCGGTGGCGTCCAGCTCTCCCGGCGGGGCGAGGACGGCCGTGCCGCCGCGCAGGAGGGGCACCCACAGCTCGTAGGTGGACGCGTCGAAGGCGTGCGGGGAGTGCACGAGGACGCGGTCGTGGCGCGCGAAGGCACGGTCGAGGGCGAGCGCGGCGACGTCCCGCTGCCGGACGGCCACGCCCTTGGGGTTGCCGGTGGAGCCGGAGGTGAACATGAGGTACTGGACGTTCTCCGGGTGCGCGCGCGGCAAGCCGGCGAGGTCCGCTGCGGGCCCGTCGGTGTCCAGGTCCGGGCGCAGGACGTGCCCTTCGGGGAGAAGGTCCGCGGCCGTCGCGTGCCACTCAGCGTCCGTGAGGAGCAGCTCGGCGCCGGCCTCGGCAAGCATGGTGCGCAGCCGGTCCCCGGGGGCCCGGCCGTCGAGCGGGACGTACACGCCGCCGAGGCGGGCGAGGGCGAGCTGGGCGACGACGAGGGCGGTCGAGCGGTCCATGAGCACGCCGACGGCGACCTCCGGGCGCACCCCGAGCGCGGCCAGCCGGCCGGCCAGTGCGCTCGCCCGGGCGTCGAGTTCGCCGTAGGTCAGCCGCTCCTCGCCGGCCAGCAGGGCCACGGCGTCGGGGGTGCGTTCCACCTGCGCCGCGAAGAGGTCCGCGGTGGTCGTGACGGGCGCGTCGGTGGCCGTGTCGTTCCAGGTGTGCAGCACCTGCTCGCGGCGGACGGCCGTCAGCAGGGACAGCCGGGCGGGGACGGACCCCGGGGCGGTGGCGAAGCCCTCCAGCAGGACGGTGAGGTATTCCGCCATCCGCTCGACGGTGGCGGCGTCGAACAGGTCCGGGTCGTAGCCGAGGCGCAGGGCGAGCTCCACGCCGGGGTAGGCGACCAGGCTGAGCGGGTAGTTGGTGGTCTCGATGCCCTCCAGGCCGCTCAGCCGGAGGCCGTGCGCGGCGGCGAGGTCGTCGTCCACCGGGTAGTTCTCGAACACGACGATGCTGTCGAACAGGGCGGCCCGCTCGGGCAGGTCGGTGTACGCCGTCATCCGGTGCAGCGGCACGTGGTCGTGGCGGCGGTCCTCGCTCTGCTCCTGCTGGAGCCGGGCCAGCCAGGTGAGCAGCGGCTCGTCGCGCGGCACCCGCACGCGGGTGGGCAGGGTGGCGATGAACAGGCCGGTGATGGCGTCGGAGCCGGGCAGCTCGGGCGGCCGTCCGGAGACGGTGGTGCCGAACACCACTTCCTCACACCCTGCCTGACGACTCATCAGCACCGCCCAGGCGCCCTGGACGAGCGTGTTGAGCGTCAGGCCCGCCGTCCTCGCCACGTCCAGCAGGGACTTGGTGACGGCCTCGGGCAGGGTGACGCGCACCGCCGCCGTGGACTCGGCGCGGTGGCTCTCGCGAGGCTCGCGGTCGAAGGGCAGCGCCGTCGTCTCGGTCAGGCCGTTCAGACGGGCCCGCCAGTGGCGTTCGCCCTCGATGCCGTCGGTGTGCTCCCGCAGCCAGGCGACGTAGTCGCGGAACGGGCGGCGCTCGGGCAGCGCCGGCTGTGCGGTGCCGGACAGGCCCGCGTGGCAGGCGAACACGTCGGACAGGACCTGGAACAGGCTCCAGCCGTCCAGGATCAGGTGGTCGAAGGACCACACGACGCGTACCGCGGTGTCGGAGACCCGGGCCAGCACCAGGCGCTGGAGCGGGGCGCGGGTCAGGTCGACACCCCGGGCACGGTCGCGGTCGAGAAGGTCGCGCAGCCGCTCGTCCTGCTCGGCCGCGGTCAGGCCGCGCCAGTCGGCGGACTCCACCGGTACGGCGGCCCGGCGCCGCACCACGAGCAGCGGCTCGGGCACGTCCTCCCACATCACCCGCGCACGCAGCACCGGGGTGCGGTCGGTGACGCGCTGCCAGGAGTCGGCCAGCACCGCCGGGTCGGGCACGCCGTCCAGGACGAACGTCAACTGCTGGAAGTACACGCCCCGGTCGGCCTGGGAGAGCCGGTGGAAGAGCATGCCGGCCTGCGTGGGTGTGAGCGGGTGGACGTCCTCCAGGCCCGCCGGGTCCTCCCCCGCCATCCGGTCGACGTGGCTCTGGTCGAGGCGGGCCAGCGGGAAGTCCGAGGGGGTGCGTCCGGCGGCGCCGGGACGGGCCGCGTGCCGGGCGAGCCCGGTCAGTGCGTCGGCGTAGCGCTCCGCGAGGTCGGCGACGGTCTCCGGGCGGTGCAGCGCGTCGGAGTAGAACCAGGTGAACTCCAGGCTGTCACCGTCGAGCCGCCCCACGACCTCCAGGGGATGCGGGCGGGTCGAGGCGGGGTCGGCGTCCAGCTCCAGCGGGCGCGCCAGCCGGCGGAACAGGCCCTCCTCGGAGGTCTCGGACAGGCCGAACCGGCCGAGATAGTTGAAGCTGATCTGCGCGCTGGTCGCCGGGAGCGGTGGGCCGTCGTGGCCCGGCAGGGTCAGGGCGCCGTGGCCGATGCCGTGGCGGGGCACGGCGCGCAGGTGTTCCTTGACCCGCTTGAGCACGCCGTCCCATCCGTCCTCGGGCGGGACGGCCAGGGCGACGGGGTGGCGGGTGGTGAACCAGCCGACGGTGCGGCTGGTGTCGACGTCGGCGAACAGGTCCTCGCGGCCGTGCCCCTCGACGTCGACCAGGACCCGCTCATGGCCGCTCCAGCCGCACAGCACCCGGCCGAGCGCGGCGAGCAGGACGTCGTTGGCCCGGGTGCGGTAGGTCTCGGGCAGGGTCCGCAGCAGCAGGTCGGTGTCCTCGGGGCCGATCCGCACCGTCACCGAGCGCTGGGAGGCGTAGGTGTTGGCGCCCTCCCGGTCGGTGGGCAGGGCCGCCAGGGCGCCCTCGGTCTCCCGGGTCCAGTAGGCCTTCTCCGCGGCGAAGGCGCCGCCGGCGGTGTGCGCGGCCAGGCGTTGCGCCCACTGCCGCAGCGGGGAGGACTTGCCGGGCAGCGCGGCCGTGCCGTCGCTGCCCTCGCGGCGTGCGCGGTAGGCGAGTTCGAGGTCTTCGAGGAGCAGCCGCCAGGAGACGCCGTCCACGACCAGATGGTGGACGGACAGGTGCAGGACGGGCGGCCGTCCCGCGCCCCGCTCGTGCAGGACGGCGCGCAGCAGCGGGCCGTGGTCCAGGTCGTACGGGCCGAGGTGCGGGGCGTCGGTGTCCGGGCCGGTGTGGCGGGTGAGGCGGCAGCGCGCGGCGGGGCCGTCGATCAGCCACCGGACGCCCGCCCCGTCGGCGCGGAACCGGGAGCGCAGCGCGTCGTGGTGGGCGACCACGTCGTCCAGGGCGGCCTGGAGCGCGTTCTCGTCGACGTCGGCGGGCAGTTCCAGCGACAGCGTCTGGGCGAAGTGCCCGGCCCGTTCGGCGGCGCTGTCGAACAGCCAGTGCTGGATGGGAGTCAGTGGCGCGGTGCCGGTGGCCTCGACGGGGGCGGCCGGGGCGGGCCTGCGCCGGCTGCCGGTCTCGTCGGCGCGGCGGGCCAGGGCGGCGAGCGTCTGGTGCTGGTAGACGTCTCGCGAGCTGATCGTCAGGCCCGCCTGCCGGGCCTGGGCGACGACCTGGATGCTGAGGATGGAGTCGCCGCCCAGCGCGAAGAAGTTGTCGTCCGCTCCGACGCGCTCCACGTGCAGGACGCCGGCCCAGATGGCGGCCAGGGTCCGTTCGGTGGGGGTCCGGGGCGCGACGTGGCGGGCGGCGGGTTCGGCGGGAGCCGGGTCGGGGAGCCGGCTCCGGTCCAGCTTGCCGTTGGGGTTGAGCGGCAGGGCGGGCAGCACCACGACGGCCGAGGGGACCATGTAGTCGGGCAGGGTGCGCCCGAGTTCGCGGCGTACGGCCTCGGGTTCCACGGTCGCGCCGGCGGCGGGGACGACGTATCCGGCCAGGCGGCGGTGACCGTCGCCCTCGCGGACGGTGGCAGCGGCCTCGGTGACGCCCGCGCAGCGGCGCAGAGCCTCCTCCACCTCGCCGAGTTCTATGCGGAAGCCGCGCACCTTCACCTGCTGGTCGACGCGGCCGAGGTACTCGAGCCGGCCGTCGGCGCTCCAGCGCACCAGGTCGCCCGTGCGGTACATGCGGTCCCCGGGTGCGCCGAACGGGTCGGCGACGAAGCGGGCGGCGGTCAGGCCGGGCCGGTGCAGGTAGCCGCGCGCGAGTCCGCCGCCGCCCAGGTAGAGCTCACCGGTGACGCCCGGCGGCTGGGGACGCAGCAGACGGTCCAGCACATAGGCGCGGGTGCGGGCGATGGGACGGCCGATGGGCGGGGCCTGCTCGGGGACGGTGCCGCCGGCGAACCAGGCCGTGGCGTAGACGGTGGCCTCGGTGGGGCCGTAGATGTTCACCACCTCGGCCGCGGGCATCGCGTCCTTGATGTCCCGGACGGTCCGGGCGGGCAGGGCCTCCCCGGCCAGGACGACGGTGTCCGCCTCCAGGGCGCCGTCGCCGCCGAACACCCGGGACAGCGCGGACGGCACGCCGCTGAGGAGTCCGGCCCGGCGCGGCCGGGAGCCGTCGGTGGAGTCGGCCAGCGCGGTGAGGTCGGCGATCACCTCGACGCAGCCGCCGGCCAGCAGGGGGCACAGCAGCTCGAAGACGGACACGTCGAAGTTGAGGGACGTGGAGGCGATGACGTGGGCGAAGCCGCGCGCACCGAACGTGTCCCCGGCCCAGGCGGCCAGCGTGGCCACACTGCCGTGGGTGACGACCACGCCCTTGGGCCGGCCGGTGGAGCCGGAGGTGTAGATGACGTACGCGGGATGGGACGGGAGCAGGGGTGCCGTCCGGTCGGCGTCGGTGAGGTCGGCGGCATCTCCGTGACCGGTGCCGTCCAGAGGACCGGCGTCGGCGGGTGCCACGTCCTCCAGGAGCAGTGGCACGCAGTCCGCGGGGAGCGCGTGCGCCGTTTCCCGGGTGGCCAGCACGAGCGCGGGGGCCGCGTCGGCGAGCATGAAGCGGATGCGCTCGGCCGGATAGCCGGGGTCGACGGGCAGGTACCCGGCGCCCGCCTTCAGGACGGCCCACAGCACCGGCAGCAGGTCGGCGGTGCGCGGCAGGCACAGCGCCACCAGGGACTCCGGGCCCGCGCCCCGCGCCGCCAGCAGCCGGGCGAGACGGTTGGCACGCCGGTTCAGCCCGGCGTAGTCCAGCCGGGTCGCGCCACAGGTCACCGCGGTCCGGTCGGGGGTCCGGGCCACCTGCTGCTCGAAGAGGGCGGGGAGGGTGGCGCCGCCGGCCCGGTCCGCTGCCGAGGCGGGCGGGTTCCAGGAGTCCAGGAGCACGCGCCGCTCGTCGTCGGACAGCAGCGGGAGCTCGGCGAGCGTCCGGTGCGGGCCGTCCGCCATCCCTTCGAGCAGGTGCCGCAGTTGCCGGCCCATCCGGGCCACGGTCGCCTCGTCGAACAGGTCGGTGTTGTACTCGACCGTCAGCTCGTGCCCGCCGTCGGCGCGGGGCGCGAACTCCAGCACGAGGTCGAAGCGTGCTGCCGGGCGGGGCAGCGGATGGTCGTCGATCCGTACGCCGGCGGCGACCGGCGGCCGGGCGGGGGCCGCCTGCTGCACCACCAGCGCCTGCACCAGCGGGGTGCGGCTGGGGTCTCGCGGCGGGGCCAGTTCCTCGACCACGCGGTCGAAGGGCACACCGTCGTGGGCGAACGCGTCCAGCACGGTCGCGCGCATGGTCTGCACGAACCGGTCCACCGTGGCGGCGTCGTCGACCTCGCCGCGCAGCACGACGGTGTTGGCGAAGAAGCCCGTCACATCCTCCAGTTCGCGGCGGTCCCGCCCGTTGGTGACGGTGCCGAACGCCACGTCCCGCTGCCCGGAGTAGCGGGCGAACAGCACGGCCGCCGCCGCGGCGAACACCGTGAAGACGGTGGTGTCGCGGCCCGCCGCCAGCAGCCGCAGCCGGTCCACCAGGTGGCGCGGAACGTCCAGGCGGTGTGCCGCGCCCGCAGTGGTGCGCACCGCGGGGCGCGGCCGGTCGGTGGGCAGGTCGAGTTGCTGGAGTCCGGCGAGGTGGCGTTTCCAGTAGGCGAGGTCGTCGGCGTGGGCGCCGGCGGTGTGCCGCCCGCGCTCCCACAGCGCGAAGTCCGGGTACTGCACCTCCTGTCGGGGCAGGCCGTCGGGTTCGCCCGCGGCCTCGGCGCGGTAGAGCGCCGCCAGGTCCCGGGTCAGGACCCCGACCGACCAGCCGTCGGTGACGATGTGGTGCTGGGCCAGCAGCAGCACGTGGTCCTCGGATGCCCGGCGGACGAGCAGCGCCCGTGTCAGGGGCCCGGTCGTCAGGTCGTGGGGGCGGCGCAGTTCCTCGGTGAGCAGGAGTTCGACGGCCTGGTCCCGCCGGTCGGCGGGCACCTGCCCCGCGTCGGCGGTGCGCAACGGCACGTCCGGCTCGGGGGCGACGAGTTGGACACCCTGTCCGTCGACCGTGGCGAAGGTGGTGCGCAGGGACGCGTGGCGGGCGGCGAGCCGGTGGAGGGCGCGTTGCAGGGCGGCCGTGTCGAGGGGGCCGTGCAGGCGCAGTGCGACGCCGGTGTTGTACTCGGTGCCGCCGTCGGCGAGGTCGTCGAGGAACCACAGGCGGCGCTGGGCGCTGGAGAGCGGGACGGGTCCCGGACGCGGGGCGGAGGGGATCTGCTCCGGCGGAGCGGCGGACGGCTCGCCGGTCAGCGGGGCGAGCGCGGCGACGGTCCGCGCGGTGAACACGTCGCGCAGGGACAGCCGGGCGCCGAACGCTTCCCGGACGCGGGTCAGGGTGCGGGCCGCGAGGATCGAGTCGCCGCCCAGGTCGAAGAAGTCGTCGGTGACGCCGACGGTGCCGACGCCGAGGACGTCGGCCCAGATCGCGGCCAGGGTCCGCTCGGCGTCGGTGCGCGGCGCGACGTGCTGTTCGGCAGCCGTACCGCCGGGCGCGGGCAGAGCCCGCAGGTCGATCTTGTGCTGCGGGGTCAGCGGCAGCGCGTCCAGCACCACGACGGCCGAGGGCACCATGTGGGCGGGCAGGGCCGCGGTGAGGGCGGCGCGCAGCCGGGCCGGCTCGGGTCTGCGGGCGGGGTCGGCGGGAGTGACGTAGCCGATGAGGCGGCCGCGGGCGGGTTCCTCGTCGCGGACCACGACGACGGCCTCACGGACATCCGGGTCCCGGAGCAGGGCGGCTTCGATCTCGCCGGGCTCGATGCGGAAGCCGCGGACCTTGACCTGCCGGTCGGCACGGCCGAGGAACTCCAGCTCGCCGTCGGCGCGTCGGCGCACCCGGTCGCCGGTGCGGTAGAGGCGGGCGCCGGGCGGCCCGGACGGGTGGGCGACGAACCGTGTGGCGGTGAGCCCGGGCCGGCCTAGGTAGCCGCGGGCCAGGCCGTCGCCGCCCACGTACAGTTCGCCCTCGGTGCCGGGCGGCACCGGGCGCAGCGCCGCGTCCAGGACGTGCGCCTCGGTGCCGGGCAGCGGGCCGCCGATGGCGGGTGTCCCGGTGCCGGCGGCGAGCGGTCCGGTCCAGGTGGCGACGATGGTGGCCTCGGTCGGCCCGTAGGAGTTGATCATGCGGCGGCCGGGGGCCCACCGGTCGACGAGTGCGGCCGGGCAGGCCTCGGCGCCGACGATCAGGGTGCGCAGTGAGGGCAGGCCGCCGAGGTCCGCCGGGTCGGGCAGCGTGGCGAGGGCCGCCGGCGGGATGAGGGCGTGGGTGATGCGGTGCTCGTCCAGGACGCCGGCGAGTTCGTCGCCGAGCCACGGCCCGTGCGGCGGTACGACCAGCACGGCCCCCGCCAGGACGGAGATGAACAGCTCCAGTACGGAGGCGTCGAAGCTGGGCGAGGAGAACTGCAGCACGCGGTCGCCCGGGCCGACGGCGTAGCGCTCGGCGGCCGCGGCGGCGAAACCGGCGATGCCCCGGTGGGGGACGGTGACGCCCTTGGGGGTGCCGGTGGAGCCGGAGGTGAAGATGACGTATGCGGCCTGGTCGGGGTGCACCCGGCCCGGGGGCGGGTCCGTCTCCCCGCCCTTGCCGTCCAGCAGCGCGCGGACCCGGGCCAGGTCGTCCAGGACGACGGCGGGCGCGGCGTCGGCGAGCATCAGCGCCCGCCGTTCGGCCGGGTAGCCGGGGTCGACCGGGAGGAACGCCGCGCCGGTGAGGGTGACCGCCAGCTCGGCGGCGATCAGTTCGATCGAGCGCGGCAGCACCAGCGCCACCGTCCGCTCCGGTCCGGCGCCGCGGGCGGCCAGGTGCGCGGCGAGCCGGCCGGCTCGCCGGGCGAGTTCTCCGTACGACCAGGTGCGCCGTCCGTCGGTGACCGCGGGCGCGTCCGGATCGCGCGTCACCCACCCGGTGAAGAGCTCACCGAGCGGGACGTGCCGGGTGGCGTCGCCGACGGGGGCGGGCGGCAGGGTGCCGGCCCCCGGGGGGACGGGTGTGGCGGGGCGCTGGGCGTGCAGGTCCGTCATCGGGGTGCAGTCCTTCGGGCGGGGGTGGCGCGCGGACACACCACGCCGCTCACGGGCGGCCCGGAGGCACGCCGGAGCGGAGCGGGGTCCTTGCGTACGGAGCGGGTGCGGGGCGTGGTCGGCCGTGCCGGTACCGCGTGCCGCCGGACCGTGGGGTCCGGCCGTCTACCGGTGCGGTCCGGTCCGGCACGCGGCCGGGCGGTGCCGACGGGACGCGAGGCCGCCCGGAGCCTGGGCGGCGGCGCGCGGCCGGACCGTGCCGGTGCGGCGCGCTGTCAGTCCGTGCCGGTGCGGCGCGCGGTGCGTCCGGAGATCTGCAGGCGGTCGATGACCCCGGTGGCGGGGTCGCGGTGGAATCGGCCGCCCGGCTCGATCCGGTCGGTGGCCGGGTCCACCAGGTCGCAGGACAGGTCCGGGTAGCACACCAGCGGAATGGGGCAGTCACCGTCGACGGAGAGGGTCGGCCTGCCGTCCCCGTCGAGCTTGACCGTGTACTCCGTGCCCCCGTTGCGATACCTTCCGGCGCACTCCGGGAGCGCTACGGCGGGCCCGCGGTGGGTGTCGGCGGCCCGGGCGGCGGGCACGCGGATGCCGGTCAGCCGGGCGAGTTCCGCGGTGATGTCACGCCACAGGGCGGTGGCGGCGCCGGCGTTGCCGGTGAAGGCGACGACGACCCCGCTGTCGGGGTCCGCCCGCAGGTGGCAGGAGGTGCCCTGGGCGTTGCCGTCGTGGCCGCACCACACCTGGCCGTCCTGCGTGAAGAGGGCGAGGCCGAGGCCCCAGGCGTCGGCCAGTGCGCCGGGGTCGGCGGCCGGCTCGGGGCGCCGCATCAGGTCGGCGACGCCGGCCGGCAGCGCGGCGTCCCTGCCGATCACGGCTCTGCCCAGGGCGACCAGGTCCTCGGCGCTCGCCAGCAGCGCTCCGGCCGGGGCCTCCACCGGGGCGAGGTTCTGGTGGGCCGGACGGACCAGGCCCGTGGCCGTGTTGAGGGCGTGACCGCTGGCGATCGGCCGCGCGGGGGCGGCGTCGCCGAGGAACGCGGGGACGATGCCCAGGGGTTCCAGGACGAGCGCCGCCACCGCCTCCTGCCACGTCATGCCCGTCACTTCGGACAGGATGCGGCCGGCGGCGACGTAGCCGGCGTTGGAGTAGGAAAAGGCGGTGCCCGGCGGGAACAGCGAACTCCGGGCGGTGCAGACCGCCGAGAGGTACCGGGAGGCGGTGGTGCCGACGGCGCTGTCCGAGTCGGGACCGGTGGGCAGACCGGCGGTGTGACTCAGCAGGTGACGTACCGTCACTTCGGGTATCGCGCCTGATAAGTCGGGCAGCAGTTCGCCGACGCTCTCGTCGAGGTCCAGGTCCCCGTCGTCCGCGAGGAGCAGGACGGCCGCGGCCGTGGCCGCCTTGGTGACGGAACCGAGGGGCACGGCCGTCCCGGCGGTGAACGGGGTGTTGGCCACGGCGTCGGCCGTGCCGGTGGACACGCTGAGGACGTGGGTGCCCGTGTGGACGGCCAACTGGGCACCGGGCACGCGGTGGATGCGTGCGAGGGCGTCCAGGTGGCCGCGCAACTCGTGGTGCGAGGGGGACGATGGCCTGGCTGTGGCCGGGGCGGCGGTCGGATAGGGCATGGGGAGACGACTCCTGGTGTGAGCGGGTGCGAGGAGGGGGGACGCGGCCGGCCCGTCGGGGTGAGCGGTGCGGGGCGTGCGCGTCGACGTGCTCTACGGCCTGGTGACGGCGATCGGCAGATGGCGCACGCCGACGATGACGGCCGGGTTCTGGTACGCGACGTCGTCGTACGAGGGCACCGCGAGGGAGGAGAAACGTTCCATCATCATCTGGAGCGCGATACGGGCTTCCAGGCGGGCCAGCGGGGCGCCGAAACAGAAGTGGATGCCGTGACCGAAGGTCAGATGGGGATTGGGGTCACGGGCCGGGTCGAAGACGTCCGGCGCGGTGAAGCGCGCGGGGTCGCGGTTGGCGGCCCCCAGGTGCACCATCAGCAGGGTGTCGGCCGGGATCTCGTGGCCGCCGAGCGTCACGGGGCGGGTGGTGCGCCGGCCCAGCTCGGGGAAGGGCGGCAGCCAGCGCAGAACCTCCTCCACGGCGTCCGGCACCCGGTCCGGGTCCTTGCGCAGAGCGGCGAGCGTGCCGGGGTGCCGGTCGAAGGCGACCAGGGCGTTGCCGAGCAGAGCGGTGGTGGTGATGTGGCCCGCCACCAGCAGCAGGGCGACGAACCCGACGATCTCCTGGTCCTGCAGCCGTGTTCCGTCGACCTCGGCGCCGAGGAGTCTGCTGGTCAGGTCGTCCCCGGGATGGGCGCGGCGGTGCCGGATGTGGTCCAGGACGTAGCCGTTCATCTCGCGCACGGTCGGGGCGATGGCCTCCAGCGCCCGTTCCAGGTCGGCCATGTCGAGGCTGTCGCCGAGCTGTTCGCCTCCGAAGAGGGTCGCGGCCCACTCCTGGAACAGCTTGTGGTCCTCGGCGGGGATACCGAGGAGTTCGGCGATCACGATGATCGGCAGGGGGTAGGCGAGCGTGTCGACCAGGTCGAAGCGGTCGCGGTCGGCGACTCCGTCGAACAGCCGCGCGCAGATGGCCTCGATGCGCGGTGCGAGTCCGTGGACCACGCGCGGGGTGAAGGCCTGGCTCACCAGGGTGCGCAGCTTGCGGTGCTCCGGCGGGTCCATGCCGACGAAATTGCCCTGGGTGAAGGCCTCGAAGTCCTCCTGGGTGGGGGCGATCGGCGTCATGTCGGAGGAGTACGTCGCCGGGTCGGACAGGATCGACGAGACGCCCTGGTGGTCCACGACGTGCCACTGCCGCCGTTCCTCGTCGAACGTCACGGGGCCGGCGTCGCGTAAGGACCGCCATCGCTCGGGTAACTCGTCAAGTGGCGATCCGGCACCGGTCAGTTGTGTGCTTGTCACCGTTTCTCCTTGGATGGGGACGCGCGGGCCCGTGCGGTGGGCAACCGTCGTCGCGCCGTGGCCGGCCGCGGGCAGCGGTGGCCGTGCGGGCGCGGGCCATCGATGTGGCACCGCGGGCAGATGTTCGCTCGACGTCGGGCGGCCGGTGCGCGGCTCGGCCGGGCGGGCCGGAGCAGCCGGTGCGACCAGCTCGGCGGATGCGACCCGGCCGGTCAACTCGGTCGGGGCGACCGGCTGGAGGCGGCCGGCGATCCGCCGCTCAGGGCAGGTCGAGCCGGGGCGTCAGCGGACCTGAGGGCGGAACGGGGACGGTGGGGCGGCGGTTCCGAGCGGGCCGGACGCCCGCCGAGCAGCGGACAGGCCCGTACGTGCGCAGCCTGGCAACACGCGCCCAGGGCACCTAGCAGACACCACCACGTCCCCCCAGTGACTTCCCCCGCGCAGTGGCCTGCACGGGACTCCTCTGTCCCTTGACTCACGTGCCAAGAACGCGCTTCGACACGATCCTCCCGGGCCGAGTGCGCTCACAGTTTTCACGTTGGGTCACTGGATGGCAACCCCCCGAAATCGAAGGGGAGATGGCCGTTCAGCACCCACCAATGAGGGCGTGTATCCCGGGGGTTCACCCTCAAACCGGGGTCACGGAGAAAAAGTCGGGCCGAGCCGGAACGCCCCGAGGCCACCTCCGACCACCCTGGCCGTTCCGGCCACACAGCCACCACTCCGCCGGTTCGGCCGAATCAGGTGTTGACTGCCGCCCGGACGGCTGCGGCGCCACCCGCTCCGGCACGGTGGGAGCAGTCCCAGGCCGGCAAGAGGACGTCGGCCCCACCTGCGGCGCCGGCGGCGAAAACGAGCCGAGGCCGCCCGGAAGACGGGCGGCCTCGGCGTGTTGCCTGGACGGATCAGGCGGGGGAACCGGCGAACTTGGGGTTGGGGCCGTACTCGTTGTGGCCGGCCTCGCCCTCGATGCAGAGGAAGACCAGCAGGACGATCCCGCCGACGAGCGGAACGAGGCCGATCAGGATCCACCAGCCGCTGCGGTTGGTGTCGTGCAGCCGTCGGACGCTGACGCCCAGGCTCGGCAGCAGCAGGCCGAGTGCCAGCACGAGGCTCAGGATCTGCGACCCGAAGACCACCGCGTCGATGATCGAGGCCACGATCGCGAAGATGACGTAGAAGAGCGCGTACATCCAGTACTCCTTGCGACGCGCACGCCCGCTGAATACCGCGTACTTCTTCACGACTTCGATGAACCAGTTCATTGCGTCCCCCCAGGGATCGATTGCGAAGGCCGCACCGCTCGGATTCGGCCAGACGCAGACCGTACGGAGGTGACGGGGCCGCGTCAAAGCAGTTAGCGTCCACCGGCGGCGTCGCCCACCTGCGCCCCTCAAGGCTCGTCAGGGGAGGCCGAGAGGCCGGCGTTTCCGGACACATCCCACCAAGATCACCGGTATCACGGAGGACGAGTCACTCAACAACGGCTCACAGAGCCCTCTCCGACACCTCGTGGCGTCCGAAACGTATGCGATCTGTGTGCGATCCGTTGCCTCTTCTCCACAGTCCCGAAGCCGAAACGATCTCCGAACGTTGCCCTCCGCGCCTCCTGAGCCTCACGCGCACCGCCCTCGGCTGGTGCGCCGTCAGGGCCGGCCGCTCGCGCACGGGGGCACGGCGGGTTCACTCGCCCCGGGCGTCGAGGCCCTCGCCACCGTTTCGGCCTCGCTTCCCCAGGACGCGGTCGCGCAGAAGCTCGTACTCATGGTGGAGCCGGCGCCCTTCGATCATGGGAGGTCGAGTGATCACGGTGGCTGCGACGGCTACTCCTTCTCGCTGGGCGCCACCCGCACCGGCCCCAAACCCGGCCGTGTTCCGGCTCCGTTCACGGGCGGCCAAGCCCTCAGGTCTCCCGCAACGGCGCGTATACCTCCGCTCCCAAGCCGAACGTCCAGGCGACGCCCTCCCTCGCGGTCCTGGTCGCCGGCGGGACGCGAAGCCAGTAGGTGCGCCGGGTGCCGTCCGGTTCCGGCGTCGAGTTGAGCACCTCCACCATCACCACCGGCTCGTCGTCGGGCAGATCGATCCGCCACAGCGTGCCCGTCTCGTCGCGGTGCACGGGACGCGCACCGGAGTCCGCGAGGTAGCGCTCGTACCCGTAGTACTCCAGCATCACGCGGCGCAGTTCGGCGTTCTCCTCGTCCCGGATGCGGCTCGGCGTCAGCGAGGGCAGCTCCGTGAGGAAGGCGGCGGGCACCGGCATGCCGCGCCAGGCATGCAGGGCGAACCCGTCCGGGTACGCCAGTGCGGGGCCGTCACCGCGGTCGAGGCGGCCGGCCTCGTCCCGGTGCAGTGCCACCGGGCGTTCCGACACCACCGCGACCCGGGCGAAGGGCCACCACCAGCCCGCGCTGCGGCAGACCTCGGCCAGCGCGCCCAGCGGACCGTCATGGGTGGGGAAGGCGGCCAGCCACGGCGCGTCGTGCTGCCCCAGCACCGCGTCCAGGAGGAGCAGCCGCACCTGGGCGGCCTCCGCGTCCGTGTCCCGGCCGACCAGGTCCTCCAGCACACCGGCCCGGATCCGATCCACCAGCGCCTGGGTGGACTCCCACAGCCGCCCGCCGGTCGCCGTCCAGTGGGCGGACCAGCCCGCGGCCCCCAACTCGGCCTGCCGCCGCAGCCTTTCCCGCGCCCACGGCGCACTGCGGACCGCCTCGCGCACACTGGGGCCCCGGTCGGTGAGCTGCCGGATCACCGTCACGGCCGCGCGCGGGGAGTCCACCCACACCACCACCTCCGGTTCGGCCAGGCCCGCCAGCCGGTAGGCGCGCCGGACCCCCGCCTCGGCGGCGGGGCGGTCGGCGCGGGCGATCGCCGTGGCCCGGGCGCGCCACGCGCCCAGCCCGTCCGCCCCGGCCTCCGGCCGCCTCTCGTCACCGGTCCGGCCGGCCGCTCCGCTCATCTCGTGGACGCCCGTCCGGCCGTCCGTCCTGGTCGTCGGCATGTCTTCCTCCCCCAATTCCTTCGGCACAGTGGTCAGTCGGCGACGATCCGGACGGACCCCGGCACGTACTCCCGCTGTCTGACCACCCGGTACCAGCCCTTGGGCAGTGCGATCGCCGCATGCTCCTCGTGGACGACCCGGCCCCCTTGCGGCAGGTGCAGCAGCAGCGGACCGTACGGCCCGGGCTCGCGCACCAACTCCCCCGGCCCCACCACCGCGTGGGCGTGCCCGGTCACCTCGCCGAGCGCCAGCACCAGCCGGCCGCGCCCGTCCCGCCGCTCCCTCGGCGCGTGCGTCACGTGCTCCGGTACCGCCTCCCGCGCCACGGGCACGATCAGCACGTCTCCCTGCCGGTACATACCTCGCCCCTCACCGCCGGGTGCACCACGCACCGGCCTCATGACCACGACCGTAGGGGCCGCCACTGACAACGCCCCGAAAGCCGCCCCACCGTCCTTCGCTGTCAGTGGCGGTTGGTAGAACTGCGGCATCACGCATCGCACACCCTTTCTCCCAGGAGCAGCCGCATGACCATCGGTGACCACCTGCACCAGCTGTACCGGCTGCCCGCGCACGCCTTCCCCGGCCCCGACGATCCGGCCGGCCGCCTGCCCGAGCCGGACTCCGTCGCCTGGCGGGTCTCCGCGGACGTGTACGACACGGAGGAGAGCTGGACGGCGGCCTTCACCCGCTTCTGCGCAGCCGTCGACACCACCCGGGTGCGCGCCCTGGTCGTCGGCGCCTGGGAGGAGGCCTACGAGACCGATCCCTCCGACGTCATCGAGGCCCTGCTCGCCGCCCGCGACCGGCTGCCCGCGCTGCGCGCGCTGTTCCTCGGCGACATGGTGATGGAGGAGTGCGAGATCTCGTGGATCAACCAGACCGACGTCTCGCCCCTGCTGGCCGGCTTCCCCGCCCTGGAGGAGTTCGGCGTGCGCGGCGGCTCCGGCCTCGCCTTCACAGCCGTGCAGCACTCCTCGCTGCGCCGCCTCGTCGTGGAGACCGGTGGCCTGCCCGCCGCGGTCGTGCGGGGCATCGGCGCCAGCGACCTGCCCGCGCTGGAGCACCTCGACCTGTGGCTGGGCACGCCCGACTACGGCGGCGACAGCGAGGCCGCCGACCTGGAGCCCATCCTGTCCGGCGCCCGTCTGCCGCGCCTGCGCCACCTGGCCCTGCGCAACAGCGAGATGCAGGACGCGGTGGCCGCCGCCGTGGCCGCCGCGCCGGTCGTCGCCCGCCTCGAGGTGCTGGACCTGTCCATGGGGGTGCTGACCGACGAGGGCGCGGAGGCGTTGCTGGGCGGGCAGCCGCTGACCCACCTGAAGAAGCTCGACCTGCACCACCACTACCTCGGCAAGGCCTTCGAGGAGCGGGTGCGTCAGGTGCTGGAACCGGCCGGTGTGGAGGTCGACCTCGACCGCGGCGACGCGGAGGAGGAGACCGAGGACGACGGCACGGTCTGGCGCTACGTCTCCGTCGGCGAGTGAGCACGGACGGCGTGGCGACCGCGGCCGGCGTGCGCTTCGCGGTGGTCGGCAACCCCGGCAACCGCCGGGTGACGCTCTTCGCCGACGCGGTGCGGGCGGCGGGTCTGCCCGGCCCGCGTGTGGTGCCGTGGGCGGACGTCCTGCGGCAGGGCGCAGCGGACTTCGCGCCCGAGGAGATCGTCCGCGTCGACTCCCCCGGCGAGCATCCCGAGGTGGACCGCATGCTGCGGGGTGATCTGGAGCCCACCCGGGTGGAGGGCTCGGCGCGCTGGTACGCCGGCTTCACCGCCGCGCTGCACGGCCTGCGCGGCGGTGTCCGGCTGGACGACCCGGACGAGCTGTCCGTGCTGTTCGACAAACGCCGCTGCCACGCCGTCCTGGACGCGGCCGGCGTACCCGTTCCCTTCTCGCCCACCTCCGGAACGGACGGCGCGCCGGTGCGCGACTGGGACGACGTGCGGACGCTGATGCGCGCGCACCGTATGTCGCGGCTGTTCGTCAAGCCGGCCCACGGGTCGTCGGCGTCCGGAGTCCTCGCCGTGGAGGCAGGCGGCGGCCGGATCAGGGCGACCACCTCCGTCGAGGTGACAGCGGGCGGCCACCTGCACAACTCGCTGAAGCTGCGCCGCTACGAGAACGAGCGGGACGTCGCCGCCGTCGTCGACGCCCTCGCCCCGGACGGTCTGCATCTCGAACGGTGGGTGCCCAAGGCATCCCAGCAGGGCCGCGCGAGCGACTTCCGGATCGTCGTGGTGGCCGGACGGGCCACGCACGCCGTGGTGCGCATCGGCCGCTCCCCCCTGACCAACCTCCACCTGGGCGGCCACCGCGGCGACCTCGACGCCGCCCGCGCGGCCGTGGCGGCGGCGGACGCCCGCTGGACCGACGTGCTGGAGGTGTGCGAACGGGCGGCCGCGTGCTTCCCCCGCACCCTGTGCGTCGGCGTGGACCTGCTGCCGGCCGTCGGCTGGCGCCGGATGTTCGTCGGCGAGGTCAACGCCTTTGGTGATCTGCTGCCCGGCGTCACCGGCCTGCCCGGCAGCGGCGCGGAGGGCCTGGACACCTACGGCGCGCAGGTCGCGGCGGTCCTGCGCGACCCCGGCCGCCCCGGCGCCCGGTGGCCGGGGCGGCGGTCCGGCGCACCGCGCGCGCCCGCCCCAGCGGCGTGACCCACCCGGCCCGGCCGGCCGCCGCACCCGTACAGAACAGGAACACCGCATGACCGAGCCCGACATGAACGCCATCGTCGGCGAGCACGACATCCTCCTCGTCACTCTCGACACCCTGCGTCACGACGTGGCCGAGGAGTTGGCGGCCGCGGGCCGCATCCCCCACCTGGCGCGCCATCTGCCCGGCGGCCGCTGGGAGAAGCGGCACGCGCCGGGCAGTTTCACCTACGCCTCGCACCAGGCGATCTTCGCCGGCTTCCTGCCCACCCCGGCCGCCCCGGGACCCCACCGCCGGTTGTTCGCGGCGAGCTTCGCCGGCAGCGAGACCACGGCCGACGGCACCTTCGTCTACGACACACCCGATCTCGTCACCGGGTTGGCGAAGGCCGGCTACCACACGGCGTGCGTCGGCGGCGTGGGCTTCTTCAACAAGCAGGGCCCGCTCGGCTCGGTACTGCCGGGCCTGTTCCAGGAATCCCACTGGGAGCCGGAGTTCGGCGTCACCTCGCCCCGCTCGTTCGAGAACCAGGTCGAGCGAGCCGAGGAGATCGTCGCCCGACTCCCCGCGGACCGGCGGCTGTTCCTCTTCGTCAACGTCTCCGCCCTGCACCAGCCGAACTGGTTCCACCTGCCGGGCGCCACGCGCGCGGCAGGTGACACCCGCGCCTCGCACGCCGCCGCCCTGGAGTACGTCGACCGTCACATCGGGCGGCTGTTCGCCGCCGCGAGTTCGCGGCGCCGCTGCTTCGCGATCGTGTGCTCCGACCACGGCACGGCCTACGGCGACGACGGCTACACCGGGCACCGCCTGGGCCACGAGTGCGTATGGACCGTGCCGTACGCCCACTTCTTCCTGGACCCCGCCGAGGCCGCCCGATGACCACCGCCCAGCCGACCGGCCCCTACCAGCACTACGTCTACGCCTATCCCCACAAGACCGCCTACCGGCCGCTGCCCGACCGGCCGGCGCTGAGGTCCCTGTGGGAGGCTCAGGACAAGAGCGCCCTCTCGCTCTACCTGCACATACCGTTCTGCGAGGTGCGCTGCGGGTTCTGCAACCTCTTCACCCGCATCGGCGCCCCCGACGGCCTGACCGGTGCCTACCTGGACGCCCTGGAGCGACAGGCGACGGCCGTCCGTGACGCACTCGGCGACGGCGACGGCGTACGGTTCGCCACGGCCGCCTTCGGCGGCGGCACCCCCACCTTCCTCACCGCGCGGGAGCTCGAGCGGCTCTGCGACATCGCCGAGCACCGCATGGGTGCCGATCTGCGCGCGGTGCCGCTGTCGGTGGAGGCATCGCCCGCCACGGCCACCGCCGACCGCCTGGCCGTCCTGGCCGAGCGCGGCGCCACCCGGCTGAGTCTGGGCGTGCAGAGCTTCGTCGACTCCGAGGCGCGGGCAGCCGTCCGTCCGCAGCGCCGCGGCGACGTGGACGCAGCCCTCGGCCGCATCCGCGACGCCGCCCTGCCGGTCCTCAACATCGACCTCATCTACGGCATCGACGGACAGACCGAGCAGAGCTGGCTGCGCTCCCTGGACGCGGCGCTCGCCTGGCGGCCGGAGGAGCTCTACCTGTACCCGCTCTACGTCCGCCCCCTCACCGGCCTCGACCGCCACCGTCCGGACGCCGCCGCCGACCCGGCCTGGGACGAGCAGCGGCTGCGGCTGTACCGCGCGGGCCGGGACCATCTGCTGTCCCAGGGCTATGTGCAGCAGTCGATGCGGATGTTCCGCCGGGCCGACGCCCCACCGCAGGGCGCCGACGACTACGCCTGCCAGACCGACGGCATGATCGGCCTCGGCTGCGGAGCCCGCTCCTACACCTCCGCCCTGCACTACTCGTTCGACTACGCCGTCGGCATGCACGAGATCCGCGGGATCATCGACGACTACGTCGCCACCACCGACTTCTCCCGGGCGGCGGTGGGTTACCGGATCGACGCCCACGAGGCCCGCCGCCGTCATCTGCTGCAGTCGCTCCTCCAGGCCGACGGCCTGGACACCGCCGACTACCGCGCCCGCTTCGGCTCGGCACCCGCCGACGACTTCGGGGCCGAACTCGACACCCTTGCCGCACTGGGGTGGCTGGCCGGCCCCACGCCCACCCGTCTGCGGCTGACGCCCGAAGGTCTCGCGCACTCGGACGCCATCGGCCCGCGGCTGTTCTCCCCGGCGGTGCGCGCCGCCATGGCCGCCTACGAGAGGAAGTGACGCCCGGCCATGGATCTCACCGTCCTCTACCGCGGGCCGCTCGCGTCCTGCGACTACGACTGCCCCTACTGCCCGTTCGCCAAGCGGCGCGACTCCCCGGCGCGGCTCCGCGCGGACCGGGCCGCCCTGGACCGCTTCGCCGCGTGGGCCGCCGCGCAGACCGGCGACCGCCTCTCCCTGCTGTTCACCCCCTGGGGCGAGGGCCTCGTGCGCTCCTGGTACCGGCGCACCCTCGCGGAGCTGTCCCACCTGCCGCACATCCGCCGCGTCGCCATCCAGACCAACCTCAGCTGCCGCACCGACTGGCTGGACACCGCCGACCTCGACGCCCTCGCCCTGTGGTGCACCTACCACCCGGGCCAGACCCCCTACGACCGGTTCCTCACCAAGTGCCGCGACCTCGCCCGGCGTGGCGTCCGCTACAGCGTCGGCGTGGTCGGCCTGCCCGAACACCTCGCGGACGCCCGCCGGTTGCGCGCCGACCTGCCGGAACACGTCTATCTGTGGATCAACGCGGCCGAGGGGCACATCTACCAGGACGCCGAGGCCGAGGACTGGACGGCGCTGGACGCGTTGTTCCCCTACAGCCGCACCCCGCACGCCAGCGCCGGGCTGCCCTGCCGCACCGGCGAGTCCGTGATCTCGGTCGACGGGGACGGTACGGTGCGCCGCTGCCACTTCGTGCGCACCGAACTGGGCAACCTCTACGACGGCTCCTACCGAGCCGCACTGGGCCCCCGCGCTTGCCCGTTGAGCGTCTGCGACTGCCACATCGGCTACGTCCACCTGGAGACCCTGCCGCTGTACGACGTCTTCGCCGGCGGAGTACTGGAGCGCATCCCGGCCACCACCCGGCCGGTCCGCGGACAGCAGGTCTAGGGCAGAGCCTGTTCGGCCCAGATGACCTTGCCCTGCGGCGTGTACCGGGTGCCCCAGCGCTCGGCCAACTGCGACACGAGGAACAAGCCCCGGCCCCCCTCGTCCGTCGTCGCGGCGTAGCGCAGATGCGGTGAGGTGCTGCTGCCGTCCGCCACCTCGCAGATCAGCGCGCGGTCGCGGATCAGGCGCACGTGGATCGGCTCGGAGCCGTGGCGGATGGCGTTGGTGATCAGCTCGCTCAGGATGAGTTCCATGCTGAAGCAGAGGTCGGACAGGCCCCATTCGTCGAGCTGCCGGGACACGGCGTCGCGCATTCCCGCGACGGCGGCGGGGTCCGCCGGTACGTCCCAGTCGGCGATCCGGTCGGGATGCAGTCGACGGGTGCGGGCGACGAGCAGGGCGACGTCGTCCTTGGGACGGTCGGGGAGTACGGAGTCCAGCACGTCCTGGCAGGTCTGCTCGGGCGACCGACCGGGATGACCGGCGAGGGCCTCACGCAACAGCTCCAGCCCCACGTCCAGGTCGCGACTGCGGTCCTCGATGAGACCGTCGGTGTACAGCACGAGCTGGGTCCCCTCGTCGAGGGAGACCTCCGCCGTCAGGAACGGCATGCCGCCCAGCCCCAGCGGCGGGCCGGTGGGCACGTCGGGGAACTCGACCGTCCCGTCGGGCCGGACCACGGCGGGCGCCAGATGCCCCGCGCGCGCCATGACGCAGGTGCGCGTCACGGGGTCGTAGATGCCGTACAGGCAGGTGGCGCCCACGACACCCGCCGCGCTCTCCGTCGCCTCCCGCTGGTCGATGCTCCCGACCAGGTCGTCCAGATGGTTCAGCAGTTCGTCGGGGGGCAGGTCGAGAGCGGAGAAGTTGTGCACCGCGGTGCGCAGCCGTCCCATGGTGGCGGCCGCGTGGAGGCCGTGGCCGACCACGTCGCCGACGGCCAGCGCCACCCGGCTGCCCGGCATGGGAATCACGTCGAACCAGTCCCCGCCCACTCCCGACTGGGCGGGGATGTAGCGGTAGGCGAGGTCCAGCGCGCTCTGCTCGGGCATCGCCCGCGGCAGGAGGCTGCGCTGGAGGGTGACGGCCAGGGCGTGTTCGCGTGTGTAGCGGCGGGCGTTGTCGATACTCACGGCGGCGCGGGCCACCAGTTCCTCCGCCAGCGACACGTCCTCCTCGTTGAACCGCTCGTGCTGCCGGGTGCGCCAGAAGCTGGCCATGCCGAGCACGACGCCCCGGGCCTGGATGGGTGCGGTGATCAGGGAGTGGATGCCGTAGTCGATGATCGCCCGGGCCCGCTCCGGGTCCTGCACGCGCCAGCCGGTGGCCGTCGCCAGATCGCTCACCAGCTGGGAGCGGCCGGAGCCGTAGCCGCGTGCCTGCGGGGTGGCCGGCTGGTAGTCGAAGAGCCGGCCCTGCTCGGTGAGCGGATGGTCGTCCGCGATGCCGGACACGGCGGCACGTCGCATCTCCGTCCCGGTACGGGCCGGCTCCTCGCCGTGCAGGACGGCGTCGGCGAGGTCCACGGTGACGAAGTCGGCGAAGCGGGGAATGAGGACGCGCGCCAGTTCGTCGGCGGTGCGCAGCACGTCCAGGGTGGTGCCGATGCGCAGTCCGGCGTCGTACAGCAGCCTGAGCCGCTCCCGGGCCACCTCCGCCCGGCCCGTCACCGCCTGCAGTTCGGTGGAGTCGCGCAGCGTCACGACCGTCTGCCCGGGTGGTCCTCCCTCGCGCCCCGTGGGCCGCTGGTTGACCGCGATGAGCCGTTCACCCGCGAGGTGGACCTCGTCGGTCGCCTCCCGCCCGGAGGCGAGCAGTGCCCGCAGGCCGGGGTCGAGGCCCGTCAGGTGCGAGACGGGCTGTCCCTCGATGTCCGGGGGCAGCTCCAGCAGTCGTCTGGCCTCGTCGTTCGCCAGCATCAGCCGCCCGTCGGCGGCCACGATCAGCACGCCTTCGCGGACCGAGTGGAGCACGGTGTCATGGTGCTCGTACATCAGGGCCATCTCGCTCGGCGCGAGGCTGTGTGTCTGGCGTCGCAGCCGTCTGCCCACCAGGGCCGTCACGCCGGCCGACAGCACGAGCGCCGCGGCCCCGGCGCCCAGGATGATCGGCAGTTGCCGGTGCAGCTGGCTTTCGACGTTCTTGACCTTCATGCCGGCCGAGACGAGGCCCACCACTGTGCCGTCGGCTGTCTTGACGGGAGTGGTGGCCTGCACCTCGCGCCCGAGCGGCCCGTCGACGCTCTCCACGTAGAGCCGGCCCTGCAGCGACGGTCCGATCTCGCCCACGAACCGTTTCCCGATCCGGTCCGGCAGCGGGTGCGTGTAGCGCAGGCCCGCCGTGTCCATCACCACGATGAAGTCGACATCGGCGGCGCGGCGTGCCGCCTCGGTGAGCGGTTGCAGGATCCTCGTTGGATCCGGGGCCTGCAGGGCCGCCACGACACCCGGCGCGTGCGCGAAGGTCTGCGCCACCGCCGTGGAGCGACGCCGGGCCTCGGCGCCGGCGTCCCGCTCCGACTGCAGGATCAGGGCGAAGACTCCGCAGCCCACGAGCAGCACCACGAGGGCGACCTGGAAGACCAGCACCTGCCCGGCTACTGTCCGCACACTCTTCGCGATCTGGCGCTTCACCGACAGGCGTCGCAAACGGGCGAAAGGATTCGCCATGTGACCTTTCTAGCACTGGCGATCCCGACCGGCCACGCGCGCCCGATCCCTGGCCGGCGGACCGCGCGTGCTCGCGAGGTCAGCCACCGCTCGACCTCACCCTGCGCCCACCAGGCAGTTCGCCGCGGAGCCGCACCCGGAGCCCGTGTCCGTTATGCCGGATAAGATACCTATGTGATCATGTCTGGACGGCCGTGGCGCCGTCGCCCGGCCTACAGCGGCCGATGGGAAGCCGCCCGGCTGTCGCCCGTGGTCCTGACGCTTCTCATCGCCGGCATGGCGTTCTCCACCCCCAGGGAGATCGCGTTCAGCCGACTCCTGCCCACGGCACCCGCCCTGGCGGCCGCGATGTGGCCCGTACTGCCCACGGTCCTCCTGGGAGCGGTCTGCCTGCTGCTCATGATCGTTCTGAGCTTCTTCCACACCGACCTGGGGACGCCGTACACGTCGGCCGCCATCGTCGCGGTCACCCTGGCAGCCGCGTACGGCAGCCACATCCGGCTGCAGCGGGAGGAGACGTTGTTCCAGGTCCGGCTCGTCGCCGACGCGGCCCAGAAGGTACTGCTGCGCCCACTGCCGCGCCGCATCGAGGACATCGAGATCGAGTCGCTGTACCTGGCGGCCCAGGAGCAGGCCCGGATCGGCGGTGACTTCTACGAGGCGATCGGCACTCCGCACGGGGTGCGCCTCCTCATAGGCGACGTGCGGGGCAAGGGCCTGTCCGCGGTCGGGGCGGCCGCGGCGGTGATCGGCTGCTTCCGGGAGGCCGCCTACGACGAGCCGGACCTGACGGGCATCGTCCGCCGCCTGGAGACGACCGTCACGCGCCACAGCGCGGCGTTCCCCGTGCACGACCAGCCCGAACACTTCGCCACCGCGATCCTCGCCGAGATCCCGCCCGGCGGCGGCCGGCTGCGGCTCCTCAACTGCGGGCATCCGCCGCCTCTGATCGCACACGCCGGCGGCATCCGGGTCCTCGAACCGACCATCCCGTCGCCGCCCCTCAACCTCGCGGCGCTCGTCGGCGAGCGCTACCGGGTCGACACCGTCACCTTCACGCCGGGCGAGCGGTTGCTGCTCTACACGGACGGCGTGTCGGAGACCCGGGACGACACGGGCCGCTTCTTCCCCTTGCCGGAATGGATGCGGCGACAGAGTCCGCAACACCTTCGCGGACTGCTGGACCAGTTGCACCTGGATCTGCTCCGGCACAGCGGCGGACGGCTCGACGACGACATCGCGGCCCTTGCGCTGACACCGACCACGGCGCGGGACCGCGGGGTCCTCGGCACCGAGGGATGAGCCGCGCGCACTTGATAGGCAAGTACTCACTTGCCTATGCTGACGTCGTGGCCGATGACCTGTTCAGAGCGCTGGCCGACCCCACGCGCCGCATCATCCTCGACGAGCTCACGGAGAAGTCCGGACAGACCCTGTTCGAGATCTGCTCCCGGCTCAGCATGAAGCACCACCTCGGCATGTCCCGCCAGGCGGTCTCCCAGCACCTCGCCGTACTGGAAGGCGCCGGGCTCGTCGTGACCAGGCGGGAGGGGCGCTACAAGTTCCACGACCTGCGTACCGCTCCGCTCCGGCAGATAGCCGAGCGGTGGCTCACGGCCGAACCCGACGGAACCGAACCGGAAGAGAGCACTCCATGAAGATCCACCTGACCAGCGTGTTCGTCGACGACCAGACGGCGGCGCTGCGCTTCTACACCGAGGTCCTCGGTTTCGTGAAGAAGCACGACGTTCCGGTCGGGGAGAAGGACCGGTGGCTGACCGTCGTCTCCCCGGAGAACCCCGACGGTCCCGAACTCCTCCTGGAGCCCCTGGGCCACCCGGCCGCCCGGACCTACCGCGACGCCCTCGCGGCGGACGGCATCCCGCTGGCCCAGTTCGCCGTCGAGGACGTCAAGGCGGAGTACGAGCGCCTGCGCGGCCATGGTGTCCGCTTCACCCAGGAGCCCTTGGAGATGGGCCCCGTGATGACCGCCGTCTTCGAGGACACCTGCGGGAACCTGATCCAGATCGCCACCCAGCCGCAGTAGGCACAGTCGATCCGCCGGGACGCCGTGCCGAACCCGAGCGCCGTGCGAGCCCCGTGCCGCGCCGGACTGCGCGGCGCTCTCCGAGCGGCCGACGCAGGGCCACCGTCCGCGGCCGGCTGCGGCGGTCCCCCACGCCGGAGCCGGCCCGTTCCGCGGCCGCACTGAACGCCCCCGCCATCCCACTGCTGACGGCCCACGACACCGCATCGTCCGCATTCTCCGCCGTCCGCCAATTGCCCGGCAGTTCGTCTGCCGCATGCCGAAACCACCCGGCGCGCTTTCCGGAACCACCGCCCTGCACGCGTTGCCGTGTGCCCCGGCGGCGGCCGGACCGGCCGTTGCGGGCACGGCGCGCGGCCCCGCGCGGGTCCCGGGCGCCTGAGGAACTGCCCGTGGGCGGGACGGACCGCCGGACCGTGCCGCCCCGGCCGGCTCCCTACCGCCCGCCGCGGGACGGCACCGGACGGTGTGCCGTGCGTGCGGGTGGGGCCGCGAACTGCAGGGGAAGCAGGCGGTTCCAGTACCGGTGCAGCGTCCGCGCCGGGGAGTCGTCCGGGGGTGTCGTCGCGTCGTCGCGGAAGACCCGGTGCAGTTCCTCGACGCGTTCCGGGGCCGGCACGTCCGTGTCGGGGTACGGCCGGCGTTCGCGGGAGCTCCACCAGCGTGCGCCGAGTGCGGCCCCGGCGGCCGCCGCAGCGGTGATGATCATGACCTCGCGAGACGGTACGGTCTGCATGACACTCCCCCGATTCCCCGGACCGGCACAGCACTTGCCTATGGGGGTGTCCCGCGCGGCACGGTTCATGCCCGCGCGGTCCGCCGGGAGCGTGCGGATCCTCCGTGAGCCGTCAGGGGCCGCCCGCCTCGTCGGCGAGGGCGATGCGAGCGGTGATGCGTTTGCCCACCTCCACCCGCGCCGCTTCGAAGCCCTGCGAGACGGCCATGACGATCTCCAGGCCGTGCTGGCCGACCCGGCCCGCGTCCGCCGCCCTCGCCACCGGGAGCACCGGGTCGGAGTCCCACACCGACACCTCGATCACGCCGTCGTGGATCCGCAGGTCCAGCCGCGCCGGACCCGGTGCGTACTTCCCGGCGTTGGTGACCAGTTCACTGACCACCAACTGCGTCACGTCCGTCGCGCGTTGTGAGACGGGCAGGCCGTGGGCGGTCCTGGCCCGGAGGAGGAAGTCGACGGCGCGGTGGCGTGCGTGTGCGATGCACGTGCCGTCACCGTCGAGATCGACCGAGATCTGAGGGTGCTGCTCGTCCATGCGCGCAGCTATGCCGTCACCCAACATCTGGACCCATTACGTTGCCTCTTGCTCCCCCCTCGCGCCCCGCGCGATCCCTGCCGGCGGCAGCGACTGCCGCAGGTGCGGTCCGGTCGTCGTCACTGCTTCGGCGGCTTCACGGCGATGTCGAGGTAGAAGGCGTCGATGCTGCGGACCGCCGCCTCGAACTCCTCCAGGTTGACCGGCTTGGTGACGTAGGCGTTGGCGTGCTGGTGGTACGCGCCGGTGACGTCGTCGGGCGCGGCCGAGGTGGTGAGCACGACCACCGGGATGGTGCGCAGCTCGGCGTCCTCCTTGACCACCGCGAGGAACTCGCGGCCGTTCATGCGCGGCATGTTGAGGTCGAGCACGATGAGGTCGGGGCGCTCGTTGCCGGGGTCGCGCAGGTAGTCCAGGGCCGCGATGCCGTCGGAGACCTGGGTGATGTTGCGGGTGCCGCGCTCGGACAGGGCGTCCTGGATGAGCATCGCGTCGGCGACGTCGTCCTCGACCAGCAGCACGTCGTGGGGGCGGGTAGCGGCGGCAGCGGCCATGGGTCACAGACTCCGAGGAGTGGAAGGGGTGGTGGAAAGGTGGGTGGTGCCGGTGATGAGCCCGGGCCAGCGTCGCCGGGCTCCCTGACGGCTCATGCTCACGGCCTGGCCGATCTCCGGATAGCCGGCTCCGCTCGCGGCGGCGGCCTGGGCCGCCTGGTCCTCGAGCAGGCGCACGGCCTCCTTGACGCCCGCGATCACCCTGAGGCGCGCGAGCGCGCGTCGCCGGGCGTCGTCGGCAGCCTCGGCCGAGTCCCCCGATGGGTGGAGGCCGTACTGGGCGAGGCGCCGGGTGATGTCCTCCACCACCGCGCTCACCAGCGCAGCCGTCTCACCGCCGGGCGGATCGGGCAAGGGTGGTGGAGCAGGCATGGAGCCACCTTAAGGCGTTGATCTCTCCCGAGACAACGTGTGTTGTCGGGGCCGGTACAGTGGGCGTGCCGTGTCCCAGGCCGTGCTCGCGGCCCGCCGAGGGGGAGCAACAAACCGCCATGAACAGCGAACAGTCCGTGACCGAGGGTGCGTTTTCGGGCTGGACCACGCGGCGTTGGCTGCGTGCGGGGGTCACCTCGACGCTCGTCGTGCTGGCCGTGCTCGGGTCGCTGGGCGGCTGGGCGATGTGGCGCACCTCACAACTGACCGACGAGCTCGTCGACCGGCGCTCCCCCGCCCTCATCGAGGCGATGCGGCTGGAGGCGGCCCTGGTCAACCAGGAGACCGGCATCCGGGGGTACGGCCTGTCCGGCCGCTCGGACTTCCTGTCGCCGTACCAGCAGGGCAAGGCCGAGCAGGACGCGGCGCTGCGCCGTCTGCGGCCGCTGGTCGAGGACGACGCGCGCGCCCGCGCGGACCTGGCCGAGGTCGAGAAGCTGGCCCGCCGCTGGCAGGAGCGCATAGCCCGTCCTGTCTCGGCGGCGTCCCCCGAGAGCGCGGTACGGCTCGCCACCTCGCGGGCCGAGGAGGGCCGGACCACGTTCGACTCGCTGCGCCGGACGATGAACGGCCAGCAGACCCGCCTCCAGGCCGAGAGGGCCGCGACGAACCGCGAGTTGCGGCAGGCCGAGACCTTGCGGAACTGGATGTTCGCGGTCATCGCCCTGGTGATCCTGTTGGTGGCGGCACTCATCTTCGAGGGCCTGCGCCGCGGCGTCACCGGACCGCTCACCCTGCTCAGCGCCTCGGCCCGCGACGTCGCACGCGGCCGCTTCGACCGCACCCTGAGCGTGACCGGCCCCTCCGACCTGCGTCAGCTCGCCGCGGACGTGGAGTCGATGCGCCGGCGTCTGGTGGAGGAGCTGCAGTTCAGTGAGGACTCCCGCCGTCTGCTCGACGAGCAGGCCGAGGACCTGAAGCGGTCCAACACGGAGTTGGAGCAGTTCGCCTACGTCGCCTCCCACGACCTGCAGGAACCCTTGCGCAAGGTGTCCAGCTTCACCCAGCTGCTGCAGCGGCGCTACGGCGGCCAGCTGGACGCGAAGGCCGACCAGTACATCGCCTTCGCCGTCGACGGCGCCAACCGGATGCAGAGCCTCATCAACGACCTCCTGGCCTTCTCGCGGGTGGGCCGGGTCCTCAACGACCACCAGAAGGTCGACCTCGAGGCGGTGATGGACGGGACCCTGAACGACCTCGGGGTGGCCATCGAGGAGACCGGCGCCGAGATCACTCACGACCCCCTGCCCACCGTCGTCGGTGACGCGAGCCAGATGGGCATGCTCTGGCAGAACCTGCTCTCCAACGCGATCAAGTTCCGCAGCCCGGGACAGCCGCCGCGGATCCACGTCGCCGCCACGAAGGACGGTGCCGACTGGCGGTTCGCCGTCAGCGACAACGGCATCGGCATCGCACCGGAGTTCCGCGAGAAGGTCTTCGTCCTGTTCCAGCGCCTGCACACCAAGGACGCCTACCCGGGTACCGGCATCGGCCTGGCCATGTGCAAGAAGGTCGTGGAGTTCCACGGTGGCGCCATCACCATCGACCCGGAGTACACCTCGGGCACCCGCGTGGTCTTCACCCTCCCCGTGACCACGGCCGGCGCCGGGACCGACACCGATGCGGAGAGAGAGGCGCAGCCGTGACCACCCCGTCCGCACGGCATGCCGAGGCGTTCCGCATCCTCCTGGTCGAGGACGACGACGGCGACGCCCTCCTGGTGGAGGAACTCCTCTACGACACCGACCTGCCGCACACCCTCGCCCGCTGCCGCACCGCCGCCGAGGCGCGTGCTGCACTCGCGGCCCGTCCCGTGGACTGCGTGCTGCTCGACCTCCACCTCCCGGACGCCTCCGGGGTGCAGACGGTCCAGGCGATCCAGGAGGAGGCCGAGGCCGCCATCATCGTCCTGACCGGCCTCGACGAACCGCGCGCCGGAGTCGACGCCCTCGCCGCGGGCGCGCAGGACTACCTGGTCAAGGGCAAGGTCGAGCCCGATCTGATGCAGCGTGCCGTCCGCTACGCCGTCCAGCGAAAGCAGGCGGAACGCGCCAACGCGGCCCTCCAGATCGGCCGGCTCAGGGCCGAGGAGAACGCGCGCCTGGAGCGCGGCCTGCTGCCCGAACCCCTTCTGACGTCGACCGCCGTCACCGCGGCGAGCCGCTACTACCCCGGGCGGGCGCAGGCGCTGCTGGGCGGTGACTTCCTGGACGTCGTCCAGACCGACGACGGACAGGTGCACGCCGTCATCGGTGACGTCAGCGGCCACGGTCCCGATGCGGCGGCCCTCGGTGTCTGCCTGCGCATCGCCTGGCGCTCACTGACTCTCGGCGGCCACCGGGACCAAGGGCTGCTCCACCTGCTGGAGCAGATCCACATCGCCGAGCGCGCCAACAGCAATCTGTTCACCACGTGCACCCTGATCACCCTGGACGCCGACGCGGCCCGGCTCACCCTGCATCTCGCCGGTCACCACGCGCCCCTGCTGATCACGCCCGACGGTACGACGGAGATCGAGGCCGCCCACGGGATGGCCCTCGGCATCGCCCCCGGCCTGGGCAAATGGCCCGCCACGACCCTGACCCTGCCCGCACAGGGTGCCCTCATCGCCTACACCGACGGGCTCATCGAGGGTTTCACCGACGTCGCCGGTGCCCGGCTCGGGGTCGACGGTCTGCTGCGCATCATGGACGAGCTGCGCACGTCCGATGCGGGCAGCCACCTCGACCAGCTCATCGGCAGGACCCGCACGCTCAACGCCGACCGGCACACCGACGACCTCGCCATCCTGCGCCTGGACTGGAACGCCGGCAGCGGACCCGCGGCCGGCGAGTGGCGCACGGCACCCTCCACCTGACGCGCTGAAGGGTGTCGTGGCCCGTGACGTGCCGTGCCGCCGGGGGCGTGGGCCCAAGGGCCGGCCGGGTCAGCGGTCGGCGGCCTCGGCAGCGCTCTTGATGCCGCGCAGGGCCTCCTCCAGGCCGTGATCGACCTGGGCGCCCTCGGTGCTGTCGGTGTGCAGCTGGACGGTCAGCCGCGACGTCGCGGCGTCGTCACCCGGGTCGATCTGCAGCCGGCCGTGGTAGTCGTGCTCGCCGGGGGCGCCCCACTCGAGCGTCTTCCCGTCCTCGATGACGTGGATCCACGCCTCGCTGGTGACGTCCTGCTCGGGGGCGTCCGGCGGGTCGATGTGGGCCGTGACGGTGACCTGGTCGCCGCCGTGCGGCCGCGCGGAGGTCAGGCGCGGCAGGTAGGCGGGCAGGTTCTGCACGTCGGCCAGGTAGGCGAAGAGCCGGTCCGGTGCGACCGTGACCGTGATCGTGTCGTTGTAGTCACCCATGCAGGCGGGGTTCCTCGGCACCTGTGCCGTGAAACGGGGCCGGCGGCCCGTCGCCCCTCGGATGCGGCAAACGGACGCACCCCCCGCCTCACCTGTGCCGATACCGGTGCCGGTGCCGGTGCCGGTGGTGCAGGGTGAGCACCACCGGCACGACGCGTGGTTTCGTTCTGTCAGCCCGAGATGCTGTCCTCAGCGTGGTCGCCCAGTCTGTCGCCGAGTACGAGGCACCCTGCCGCGACCACGAATCCGATCCCACCGGTCGCCAGCCCCGCCGCCCCGGCGAGCGCGGTGCACGACGCCTCGGCCGCCGCACCGACCGCGGCACCGGCCGCGATGCCCCACAGTTTCCTGCCGTTGCCCGCTTGGAAGGCCATGCCCGCTTCGGCGACCGACTTGATGTCGAGGAGCTTGCCGACGGTGTCGACGACCCAGTACGTGCCGCTCGGGTCGATGCGGTTGAGCGGGTCGCCTTCGGCGTACAGGTAGGGGTTCTTCTCCTGCCCCGAGGGGGGCGGGAGCCTGGGGCCCGCGCCGCCCCAGCCCCGGGAATTCCGCGAAGTCACGGCAAGATGAGGCGAGTTGCCGATCGCGCCGGTCCTGACATGTGTCAGGACCGGCTTCGACGGTTGTGGGCAGCCCGGGGCCTTCCGCGCTTCAGCCCGCCGTCAGGATCCGCACCCCGAGCTCCGTCAGCTGCTCGACGACCGTGTCCCCGGGGGACGCGTCGGTGATCAGTGCGGTGACCTTCTCCCAGGGCAGGACGCGGTACGGCGAGGCTGTGCCGATCTTCTCGGAGGACGCCAGGACATAGGTGTCGGCGGCCCGGGCGGACAGGGCGCGCTTCATCGCCGCTTCCTCGGCGTCCCCGGTGGTCAGGCCCGCCTCGGGGTGGACGCCGGTGACACCGAGCAGACAGAGGTCGGCGGAGACGTTCTGCGCGGCCTCGACCGCGGCGGCACCGCAGGTGACCGCCGAATGCTTGAAGACGCGCCCGCCCAGCAGGAAGAGCTCCGCACCGGGATGGTCGAGGAGGGCCGCGGCGATCGTCGGACTGTGCGTGATCACGGTGCAGACGAGGTCCCTCGGCAGCGCTTCGGCGACGGCGAGGGCCGTGGTGCCCCCGTCGAGGATCAGCGAGCCGTGCGGCCGCACCAGGCCGGCGGCGACCGCGGCGACCTTCCGCTTGCCCTCCGGCGCCACCGTCTGCCGCGCGTCGTAGTCCACCACCGCCGGAGACGCGGGCAGGGCGCCGCCGTACACCCGCTGGCACAGCCCCTCGGCCGCGAGTTCCCTCAGGTCGCGCCGCACGCTGTCCTCGGAGATCCCCAGCTCGGCGGCGACGTCCTTGGCGACGATCTTTCCGGTGCGGGCGAGGAGACCGAGTAGGTGCTCGCGTCGTTCAGCGGCCAGCATGCACGTTCCTTCCGAATGTTGCCTGTTTTTGCGTGTAGTCTAGCGGCCATGACCGACAAGCCGATGCTCATCCTGATCGCGGGCCCCTACCGCTCCGGCACCGACGGCGACCCACAGGCCATGGCCGCCAATCTGGCGCGGCTCGAAGCCGCGGCCTGGCCCGTCTTCGCGGCCGGCCACCTTCCGGTGATCGGTGAATGGATCGCGTTGCCCGTCCTCCGGTCCGCCGACGCGGGTCCCACCGACCCTCTCGCCGACCAGGTGCTCTACCCGACCGCCGACCGCCTCCTGGCCCACTGCGACGCGGTGTTGCGCCTGCCCGGCGAATCCACCGGAGCCGACCAGGACGTCGCCACCGCCCGGCGCCGCGGCCTGCCCGTCTATCACGACGCGGCCGAGATACCCCACCGCACGCCGCAGGAGGCCGCGTGACGAGCCGCCCAGGCATCGACACACCCGACCACCGCGGACGCACCCACCTCGACCGGGCCGGACGCGGCCTCGACCGCAACCCCGGCGTCGTGGTCCGCGACGTCGAACTCACGTCCCAGGGCTGGCACGTGCTGCGCCGCACCACCTTCGACTACCGCCGGCGTGACGGACGGTGGGAGAGGCAGCAGCGCGAGACCTACGACCGGGGCAACGGCGCCGTCGTCCTGCCCTACGACATGGAACGCGGATGCGTGCTGCTCACCCGCCAGTTCCGGTACCCGGCCTACGTGAACGACCACCCCGACGGCATGCTCGTCGAGGCTGCGGCAGGGCTGCTCGGCGGGGACGACCCGCACACGGCGATCCGACGCGAGAGCGCCGAGGAACTCGGCGTCACCCTCGGCCCCGTCACCCACGTCCTGGACGCCTACATGAGCCCGGGTTCCGTCACCGAACGCCTGCACTTCTTCACCGCTCCGTACAGGCCCGCCGACCGGAACGGCAGCGGTGGCGGGCTGGAGGAGGACGGCGAGGACATCGAGGTCCTCGAACTCCCGTTCACCGAGGCCCTCGCGATGACCCGGGACGGACGCATCGTCGACGGCAAGACCATCCTCATCCTGCACTGGGCGGCACTGAGCGGGCCCTTCGCGGGATGAGCGGTGGTCACGGCGCGGTACTGGTGCGCAGCTGCCATGTGTCGATGGCCTCGTCGGGCCGCATGCCCAGGTGCTCGTAGAGCGCGAGGGCCCCTGTGGTGTTCTCGGTGTCCACCCCGAGGCCCACCGTGTCCCTGCCGCGTGCGGCGAACGCGGCGAACGCGGTGCGCAGGAGGTGCGCGCCGACTCCACGGCCGCGCGCGTCCTCGAGAACTGCGAGTTGCCGGACCCAGCCCATCGTCAGGCGGTTGTCGTGGGCGGCGAGGGTGCCCACCGTGCCGCTCCCCGCCACGTCCGCGAGCCACACCAGCGACGGATCGGCCTCGGTGGTGGGCGTGGCCAGTGCCTCGCGCCACCGCTCGAAGCCCACGGGGTGATGGCCGAAGTGGTCGACGAAGGCCTTCTCGACGAGGTCGTGAGCGAGCCGCAGGTCCGCTTCGGACGTGCAGGTGCGCACGGACACTCCCGGAGGCGCGGCCGGCGGGGTGTCGGTGTCCGCGGCGACGGGTTTGCTGAGCACGTTGTACCGGCGCACCCGCTCCCAGCCCCTTGCCCGCAGCAGGGTGGGGTCGAGGGTCGAGGGGTCCCTGAGGTAGAGGTGGCACACCGCTTCGGTCCGGCCGTTGGCGCGCGCGACGGCCGCAGCGCGGGAACCCATCAGGTCGAGGAGGGCGGCCCCCGCCTCCTGGTGTTCCGGCAGCACGTAGTGATCGGCGTCGATGTGTCCGGTCCCGTGGCTGTCGCAGACCAGCGCGTAGCCGACCAACGTCCCGCCCTCGTCGAAGGCGAGCCAGGTGTCGGTCTCGGGCCGGGTGCCCGACAGCGTCATGTCGCGGACGACCTCGGCCACTTCGGTTCCCGGTTCACCGGTCTCGATGACGTCGATCTTGTTGATCAGTTCGCATATCCCGGCGGCGTCCTCGACCGTGGCCGGCCGTACGGTGATGCGTGATGTGGCGGAGCGCTGTCGCATGTCCGTCAGTGTGTTCGGCGGTGATGGAGGGTGCAACGGCTTTTCTGCGACCCGGACCTCCGGCCCCACCGGACGGGGGGGCCGGTGGGCTCAGCCGTTCAGGACGCCGCCGACCTCGGAGACGGGGACCGTGTCCGCGGCCGGCGGGACCTTCACGCGGATCGGCTCGCCGATGTCCGACAGGGTCATGGTCTGCTGGACCTGCGCGCCGGACAGGTTGACGCTCATCCGGGTCCTCGCCGGCCGTCCGCGGCCGTCGACCCACACGTCGGCGAAGACGGGGATGTCACTGCCCAGGGAGTCCCGCACCTGGTCCATCTTCGTGCGCACCTTCGCGGCCATGCGCAGGGTGACGGTCCGGTGGTCGAGGATCCCGCGGTAGTGCACGGTGCGCACGCCCCGGACCTTCTCCTCGCCCTCCCGGGAGATGTCGCGCATGGCGGCGATCTGCCGCAGGACGTGCTCGGGGTCGTTGAGCGGGGCTCGCAGCAGGTAGTGGGCCTCGGCCTTGGCGCGGGGCAGGACCCCCCAGGTGTCCTCCCCCATGCCCGCGGCGCCGCTGAGGTAGATCTGCCCGCCGGCGAAGACCTGGTCGCTGTGGTCGATGGCGCCGCCGGGGAAGTCGACCGCCAAGTGGCCCTTGTCGGCCGCGAAGTCGAAGCCGCCCGTGACGGTGAGGTCGTACACCTGGCCCTCGCCCTCCAGCCTGACCTCCTGGCGGACCGCGGCGCTGGTCTCACGGAGACGCGCGACGGCCTCTCGTACGGCGGAGCGGCCGTCGGACGCGGCGTGGGAGGCCGGTGACGACGCAGGCGCTGCGTGGTCCTCGGCGTCGGCCGTCGCACATCCGGCGCACAACAGCACGGCGGCGGCGACGAGCACGAGAGGGCGGCGCATGGGCTTCTCCGAGGTCCGGGCGAGTGACGCGGCCCCTGCGGCACCGTCTCGCGCCGCGATCATACGGAGGCCGCGCACAGCAGTGCGAATCGGAGCCGGCCCGTGACCACGGGTCGCTGACCAGGGGCGGGGAACGAGCGGAACGAGGGCGGAGCGGTGCCGGGTCGCAGGGACCCGGCACCGAAGTGCGGCCGTGCGCGACGGTCAGGGTGTGCGCAGGGCCACCGCCGCGCAGTGGCCCACCGGGACCGTGACGTCCGCCAGGGACCAGCCGGGCACGGGGGCCGGCCGGGGCCCTGAGCCGACGTAGTCCGCCGAAGGGTCGGCGGACAGGCCCACACCCAGCCCTTTCAGATAGGCCTCCTTGCGGGTCCACACCCGGGTGAAGGCCGCCGGCCGCTCCGTTGCGGGGAGGCGGGAGAGTTCCGCCGCCTCCCGTGGATGCAGGACGTCGGCGGTCTCCAGGATCGTCGCCGGCGCCACCAGTTCCTCCACGTCCACCCCGACCGGGGCGGTGGCGAACGCCAGGAGGCTCAGGCCGGTGCAGTGCGAGAGCGAGAAGTGCAGGGTGTCGCCGGGCAGGACGGGTCTGCCGTGGGGTTCGTCGCAGTGCAGGCACGGCGCCCGCTCGATGACGACCTCGCCCGGCGCGATGTCGAGGTAGAGGCCGAGGAGGCGGCGCAGCGCCACGTGCGCGCAGACGTAGGAGTCGCGGTCGGCGGTCTGGACGAACTCGGCGGCTCGCGCGAGTTCCTGGCCGTCCAGGACGGCCGGTGCCCCACGCTCGGCGTGTGTGCGGTACTCGCTGGTGTCCACCAGCCACACCTCCGGGCCCGGGGACGGGCGGGGTGTGCCGTCCGGCCCACCGCCGGGGTCGGGGGCGGAGCCGGTCAGCCGCCGGGGCAGCAGCAGACGGGGAACGGTCAGGACGGTCATGGCCCTCCTTCAGGCGGCGGCCGGCACGGGAGTTTCGGCGGCCTTCTGCTCGGCTTCCTCGACGCGGGCCGGGTGGCGCAGGGCGAGGACGGCGGCCAGCGGGGAGACGAAGGCGATCGTGCCGCACAGCAGCCACGTGGCCTGCACGCCCAGTACGAGCGACAGGCTGCTGAAGACGGCGATGGAGATCGGGGCGGTGCCGATGCCGGCGAGCGCTAGCGTGGACATCGCGGCACCCATCCGCTCCTCGGGGGCCGCCTCCTGGTAAAGGGTCACGATGGCGGGGCCGTTGAGGCCGGACAGCAGGCCGACGGCGGCGGCGACGGCGGTGAGCGACACGACCGACGGCATCAGTGCCATGACCAGGATGCCCGCGGCCAGACCCGCCCCGGTGACGACCAGGCGGACGTACATCGGGATGCGGTGGGCCAGCACGGCGCCCAGCGCGCTGGACCCGAGTGCGCCGACGCTGAAGGCGGCGAGCACCACGCCGACGGCACCGACGCCCCAGCCCCGTTCGGACACCAGCAGCGGCAGGGCGACCTCCGCGGGCCAGCTGAAGGCCATGTCCAGGGACAGGGAGGCGAGGAACATCCAGCGCAGGCGGGGGTGGCCCGCCAGCAGCCGGAAGCCGTCACCGGAGCGCTTGATCAGGGAGGCGCCGGGTTCCGGCTCGGGCCGGCGGAAGCCGTGGGTGACGTGCAGCAGGCAGCCCAGCCAGATCGCGCCCGTGACCGCACCGGCGGCCAGCGCCAGCCACAGTTCTCCCACGGAGATGAGGAACGCGCCGGTGGGGGCGCCGAGGATGGGTGCCACCCTCAGCACCATGGCGTACAGCGAGTTGGCGCGGGCCAGCTGGTCGCCGCGCGCCAGCATGGGCAGCAGGACGCCGGAGGCGGGTCCGGCCAGACCCAGCAGGACGCCCTCGATCAGGGCGATCACCACCAGGGGCCAGAGGGACTCGGTGGTGGCCGTGATCACGGCGCCGGCCGCCAGCAGGGCCACGCGGGCCGTGGTGGTGCGCAGCAGCACGAAGCGCGGGCCGAGGGTGTCGGCGACGGCACCGCCGAAGATGAGCATGAGGGCGCGCGGCACGGTCGCGGCGAGCATCAGCAGGGTGACGGCACCGGTGCCCCCGAGCTGGACGGCCGTCCAGTTCATGGCGATGAGCAGGGCGAAACTGCCGAGCTGGACGGCGGCTTGACCGCCGACGAGGGAACCGACCCGGCCCCAGGGGACCGGGTGCTGTGCGGTGGTGTCCATGGAGGTACCTGTTCTTCGGGAGGGAGGGAGGGAGGGAGAAGGGTGAGGCCGGAGCCGGTGGCCGGGCGGGGCCGGGGTCAAGGCGGACACGGGGTCAGGGGCGGGGCCGGGGTCAGGGGCGGTGGGCGGCCAGGGCGTGGCGTACGGCTCGGTGGGCGGCACGGTCCGTTTCGGCGGCCCGGGGGGCGCGGCCGTACGTGCGCAGTTCCAGGTGCCCCCCGAGGTGGGCGAGCCCGGCTTCGCGCAGGGCACGGGTGGCGGCCGTGCCGGCGGTTCCGGCGCCGGGGCCGGGCCGGACGCTGACGCCGGGCGTCCCGTCGGTGCCGGTGAGCCGGAACCGGGCCCGGACCAGCCCGCGAGCGGAGCGGGGACGGTCCGCCGCGGCCGGGCCGGACCGGCCGCGGGCCGGCCCCCTGCGGGGTCGCACCGGTCCCCGGCCCGAGCCGGGACGGTCGCCGGGTCGCCGCCGCCCCCGGGCCGGTCCCGGTGAGGCGTCGCGCGCGGACCGGCTCACGGCTGGTCCCCGGCCGTCACGGCAGGCGCTCGGTCCGGTTCCGCGACCGGACCCGCGGCCGGGTCCCACAGGTCCTCCGGCGCCAGGTCGCCGACCCGGTACTTGCCCAGCGCGCTGATCAGCAGGCGCAGTTCCAGTGCCAGGGCGTCGACGAGGCGGACCAGGCCGTCGTCCGGGTCCTCGTCCACGGCGAGCAGTGCCGCCCGGCCCAGACCGACGGCACGGGCGCCCAGGGCGAGGGCGCGCACGGCCCGGCCGCCCTCCCAGATCCTGCCGGTGGCCAGCAGGTCCCCGGCGGGCGGGCCGATGCGCCGCAGGCACTCGGCGAGCGGCAGGCCGACCTCGTCGAGGAAGACGCGGGGCGCCCAGCCGGTGCCGCCCTCCGCGCCGTCCACGGTGACGGCGTCGGCACCGGCCGCCCAGGCGGTGGCGGCGGCCAGGGCCACGTCGCGGCCGGGGTGGAACTTCACCCAGGTGCGGGCGAGGGGGAAGTTGTTCCGCATGAACCGCAGTTGCTGGCGGACGATCTCCTCGGTGAAGGTGCCGGGGGTGGCGCAGCGCAGTCGCCGGGCGGGATCGCCCAGCACGTCCTGGACCGTGAACTGCCCGGCCAGCCGCTCGCCTTCGGCGGTGTCGACCACGGTCATGCCGCCGAGGCCCGGCTTGGCGCCCTGGCCTGCCTTCAGCTCGAAGCCCAGCCGGCCGGAGTCGCGCAGGGCCCGGGTGCCGGGGTCGCTGTACAGGAGGTTCCACACCTCCGAGTCGGCGTCCTCGGTGGACTGCTGCACCACCACCCCGCCGACGCCGTCGGCCACGGTCTCCGCGTAGACGGCGATGCGTTCCAGCAGGGCCGAGCGCACCCGGCCGGCGTCGCCGCCGCGCCGGTAGCCGTGCACCGGCACCATGTTCTCGCCGATCACCATGGGGATGCCGAGGCGCGCGGCCTGCCGGGTCGCCGCCAGGGCGAGGTCGCCGCTGCCGGCCCGGGTGGAGCCGAACGCGGAGAGGTACAGCGGCAGCCGGGTGGCGAACCCGCCGGTGCGGCCGGACAGGTCGACGTCCTCGTGGGAGGGTTCCCGGCCGAGGTCGATCAGCTTCTCCAGCCGCCGGGGCATGAACACCGGTGGCGCGACGCGCAGTCGGTCGAGGCCGTCGGGAGGTTCGGCGGCCGTGGCCCCGAAGAGGGCGCCGCCGTACTGCTCGGCCGCCGGGAAGACGTCCGCGCTGCCGGCCCGGGCCCTCGCCCGTATGCGGCGCTCCGGGAACCCCGTCGCGTGCAGGGCGTTCACGGCGCGATCACCCCCGGCAGCTTCGGGTAGGCGCTGACCTGCCACAGGGAGTCCAGCCCGGTCAGGAAGCGGACCAGTCGCTGCAGTCCCATGCCGAAGCCGGCGCTGGGGCGGATGCCCTCGCGGGCCAGCTGCAGGTACCAGGCGTACTTGGCGGGGTTCTCGCCGCTCTCGCGCATCCGCGTCACGATCGTCGCGTAGTCGGACTCGCGTTCGCTGCCGCTGGCCAGTTCGCCGTATCCGCCGTGGGCGAGCAGGTCGAAGTTGCGCAGCACGCCCGGGCGTTCGGGGTCCTCGCGGTCGTAGAAGCCGCGTGAGCCCTTGGGGTAGTCGTCGACGAAGAAAGGGCGGTCGGCCTCCAGGGACAGCAGCCGCTCGCCCGTCCAGTCGATCTCGGCGTCGGGGCTCTGCGGGTGGCCTGCGGCGACGAGCCGGGCGACGGCCTCGTCATGGGTGCGGGTGTCGAACTTGCCCGACCGCAGTTCCGCGAAGTCGAGTTCGTCGCGGCCCAGTTCGCGCAGCACGTCGGGGACGGCCGTCCACACGTGTTCGACGACGTGGGTGAGCAGTCCGGCGGCGATGTCCTGGGCGTCCTTGCGGGTGCCGTCGGCCAGTTCCACGTCGATCTGGTGGAACTCCACGAGGTGGCGGCCGGTGCCGGCGGTCTCCGGGGGTTCCACGCGCACGTTGGGTGCGACGTAGAACAGGCGCGGGAAGCCCTTCAGGGAGGCCTGCTTGTAGAGGATGGCGCTGGTCATCAGCTTGTAGGGCTGTCCGTAGTAGTCGACGTCGAGTGCCTTGGCGCCCCGCCCGCCGGGGTCGGTGACCGGGCCCACCAGCGGCGGCAGCAGCTCGACGAAGCCCTCGCCGCGCAGGAACGCGCGGGCGGCGTACAGGGCTTCCTGCTGGACGAGCATCGCCGAGCGCAGTCGCGGTGAGGCCAGGTGCTCGCCCAGCGCGGGCGGGATGGTGGCGTCCATGTCGTCTCCTGGTCGTGAAGGGGGTGGGGTTCGATGTGTGGGCGTGGCGGGGCGGGCCGGCGTGCCGGGGGGCGCGGGCGTCGCGCGCGTGGGTGATGGGCCGGGGCGGTCGTAGCGGTCGGCCAGCGTGTGCAGGGCCCGCAGCAGGCCGGTGGAGGTCATGGGGCCGGGTGCGCCGGGCGCGGCGTAGGGCACGGCGGGCATCCGTCCCACGGCGGACCAGCGCAGCGTCCCGTCGGGGGCGAGGAAGCTGCGGCTGCGGCCCGCGTTGTCCGGGTGCAGGCAGTAGGGGACGTCGAGCACCCCCCGTGCGAACGCGGTGCGCAGCGCGCGTCCCGGGTCGTCGGAGAGCTCCAGGACGGCCTCCACGAAGGCCCGCGCCTCCCGGTAGACGGCGCCGTCCGCCGGGGCGCCGGTACCGTCCCGTTCGGCCAGGGCGGCCGCGGCCGCCGCGGTCTCCAGCGCCCGTACGTTCTCCCCCACGGTCGGGATGCGGTGCGCCTCGGCGGCCGTCTTGACGATCAGCCGTGCGGCACCGGACCGGACGGCGAGGTGTGCGGCGTCCTCCAGGAGCCGGGTCGCCCCGCGCTCGGTGCGGGGGAAGACGCCCATGTAGGCGTAGAGGACGACGTGCCGGTCCACGTCGGCGGGCAGGAACTCCTCGGCGAGGCGGCGCAGCGCGCGGACCGCCTCCGCGTCCTGCGCCTGGTCGGTCTGCTGCGCGTAGCTCAGGGAGATGCTGCGGATGCCGTGGCGGACGAAGAAGAGCCCTTCGAGGAGGCTGAGCGCGACGAGCAGTCCGGGCGGGCACAACTGTCCGAGCATGCAGCCGCCGAAGCTCTCGACGTGGGCGGTGCGACGGTCGGGGACCAGGGCGGCCAGCAGCTCGCACGAACGGGCCCAGTTGTCCACGGACTCGGCGAGCGGGGTGCGGCCGTAGGGCAGGCAGTAGGAGACGGGGCCGCCTTCGGTGGCGTCCAGACCGGCCGCGGTGAGCGCCCGGATGATGGGTTCGGGCCGGGAGGAGCCGTGCCGTACCTGGACGGGGAAGCCGGGGGCGCGGAGGGAGTTCAGCAGGTCGCGGGTGCGGTCCGCGGGGTGGGTGGCGATGGGGTAGCCGTTGAGCGGGGTGCCCTCGGCGAGCGCGGCCCGGGCGGCGGCGAGGTCGCCGGTGCGTGTGTAGCTGTCGATGGTGAGGGTGCCGACGGTGGTGGCGACGGCGGAGTGGGTGCGCCGCAGGCCCTCGCGCATCCGCCGCGGGTCGCTGAAGCCCATGCGGGGCTGGACGACGAGACGGCCTGCGGCGGCCGCGGCGGCGACGTACTCCCCGAAGGACGCGGTCCGCTCCCGTGCGTCGAACCCCCCGCCGGCGGGGGGTTCGGCCTGCCGGTCGCCCGCGCCCGCCGTGCCGGCCGGGTGCGGGGCGGGCAGCGTCGCGATGGTGTTCACGCGGCGGCCCGCCCGGTGAAGGTCTCGTCCAGCCACGTCCGCAGGGCGGCGGTGTCGCCGTCGTCGAAGACGGCCGCGCAGCCGGCGCGCAGCAGCCTGGCGCGCTGCTCGGGGTCGGCGCGGCCGGCGACGCCGAGCTTGCCGCCGATGACGACGGGCGGGTGCGGGCCGGCTGCGCGCAGGGCCCGCAGGGCGGTCAGCCCGTCGCGGTACCCGTGCCCGTTCACGCTGCTGATGACCACCAGGTCGGGCCGCTCGGCCGCGCAGACCCCGGCCAGCAGTTCGCCGCCGACGCACGGGCCGAGGTTGCGCACCCGGTGCCCGCACTCCTCCAGGAGCAGCTGGAGATAGACGAGGTTCCAGGTGTGGGAATCCGAGGCCGTGCCGGTCAGCAGGGTGTTCACATTCCGTCGTCGCATGCTCAGAAATATAGGAGAACCGAGCTTTCCGGAGAGGCAGTTGCGGCGGCAGGATCACGGGAAGAACGGGTTTCGCGTCAGTCGCGGAAAAGGGGCGGCCGGCGACACGGAAACGAAAACGGCCGCGCCCCGTGACTTCACGGGGCGCGGCCGGTGGTCTTCCAGCGATGCGGACGTCAGGAATACTGCGCGACGAGGCTGAGCGGGCGGATGTCGGTCCAGTTCTTCTCCACGTACTCCAGGGCGGCGGCCCGCGATCCGGGACCCCACACCGCGTCCCAGCCTGCGGGGATGTCCGCGAAGACGGGCCACAGGGCGTGCTGCCCCTCGGCGTTGACCACGACGTGGAAGGTGCCCTCGGGGTCGTCGAAGGGGTTGGTCATGACAGGCTCCTCAGTTTCTCGGAAAGGATGCGGCCGATCAGGGCGAGCGGTTCGGGTTCTCCCATTCTGGTGTGGGGAACCCCGATCAGATGGTTTTCCACGGGACCGTCGATATAGGGGATCCAGTTCTGCGCGAGAGTGTTCTCCGTTTCTCCCTCTTCGAGTGCGCCGAGGAAGACCAGGTCGGTTTTCACCGGGCGCGGGGCATAAAGGTTCATGATTTCGGCGTGGTTGATGGAGGCGCCGATCACCGAGCGGATCTCGTCGTCGGAGAAGGCACCGAGCACCGGGTCCTTCAGCCGGACCAGGCCGATGAGCGCCTCGACGTCGAAAGGGGCGTCCTCGGGCTCGTCCGAGGCGTCGCCGACGAGCATGTCCCGCTTCTGCGCCGGCGTCATGTGGCGGCGCCGGGGCTCGGTGGGCAGCAGGTGCACGTCCATCATCGCGAGCAGGTCGCACCGCTCCCCCAGGTCGGCGAGCCGCGCCGCCAGCGCGTGGGCGACGGTGCCGCCGAAGGACCACCCGAGGAACCGGTAGGGGCCGTGCGGCTGGACCTCGCGGATCAGCGGCAGGTAGTCGTCGACCATCTCCTCGACCGACCGGGGCGAGTGGCCCAGCTCCGCCAGGGCGCGCGCCTGCACCGCGTACAGCGGCTGGTCGGGGCCCAGGTGGCGGGTGAGCCCGGCGTAGGTCCAGCCGACGCCGGTGCCGGGGTGGAGACAGAACAGCGGGGGCCTGCTGCCCTTGGTCTGCAGGGGCAGCAGGACGCCCATGGGGTCGAAGCCGTTCGGTTCGTCGGCCAGCAGCCCTGCCACGGTCGGGGTGCGGAACAGGTCCCGCACGCCCAGTTCGAGGCCGAGGACCGCCCGCATCCGGCTGATCAGACGCACGCCGAGCAGGGAGTGGCCGCCCAGGGTGAAGAAGTTGTCGTCGATGCCGACGCTGTCGGCGCCGAGCACCTCGGCGAACAGGCCGCACAGCAGTTCCTCGCGCGGGGTGCGCGGCGCGCGGCCGGCGGTCCGGACCGCCGGTGCGGGGGCGGGCAGTGCCGTGCGGTCGGGCTTGCCGTTGACCGTCAGCGGGATCGCGTCGAGCAGCACCGCCGCCGAGGGCACCATGTGCTCGGGGAGTTGGTCCGCCGCCCAGCGCAGCAGATCCGGGCCGGTGAGTTCGTACCCGGTGCGCGGCACGGCGTAGGCGACCAGGCGCTTGCCGCCGGGGCCGTCGTCGAGGACCACCACAGCGGCCTGCCCGACGCCGGGGTGGCGGGCCAGGGTGGCCTCGATCTCGCCGGGCTCGATCCGGAAGCCGCGGAGTTTGATCTGGCCGTCGGCCCGGCCGAGGAAGCGCAGTTCGCCGTCGGCGGTCCAGCACACCAGGTCTCCGGTGCGGTACATCCGACCGCCGTCCGCGCCGAACGGGTCGGCGACGAAACGTTCGGCGGTCAGCGCCGGGCGGCCGACGTAGCCGCGTGCCACCTGGGTGCCGGCGATGTACATCTCGCCCGCCACACCCATGGGCACCGGGCGCAGCCGCTCGTCCAGGACGTAGACCCGGGTGTTGTCGAGTGCCGCGCCCAGGTACACGCCGCGCAGGGCGCGTTCGGTGACGGGGAAGTGCTGGTGGTGGGAGGCGAAGGTGGTCTCGGTGGGTCCGTAGCTGTGCACCAGGACGGTGTCCGGGCAGTGGGTCAGGACCCGTTGGAGCGCCTGGGGGGAGGCGACGTCGCCGCCGGTCCACACCTCGTCGAGCAGTTTGAGGGTGTCCAGGCCCTCGTCGGCCATGATGTGGAACAGGCCCATGGTGAAGTAGGCGGCGGTGACGCGGTGGGTGCGCACGGTGTGGTCGATCTCGGCGAGGTCCGTGCCGTCGCCCGGGCAGAACACCAACTCCCCGCCGCTCAGCAGCGGTACCCACAACTCGTAGGTGGACGCGTCGAAGCCGATGGCCGAGTGCACGAGCATGCGCCGGTGGTGGTGGCGGTTCCAGCAGCGGTCGGTCGCCAGCTCCACCACGTTGCGGTGGGTCACCCCGACGCCCTTGGGCCGGCCGGTGGAGCCGGACGTGAACATCACGTACGTGAGGGCGTCCTCGCCGACCGTCACACCCGGGTCCCCGGTGGCGGACGGGTCGAAGGCGCCGGGCGCGTCCACCGCCAGCACCCGCAGCCCGGCCGCCTCCTCGGCGGTCACGGAGGGCGAGTCCAGGTGTGCCCGCTGGGTGAGGAGCACCCTCGCGCCGGTGTCCTGCGTCATCGTGCGCACCCGGGCCTCGGGCAGCCGGGGGTCCATCGGCACGTAGGCGGCACCGCACTTGAGGACCGCCAGCAGCGCCACCGGCAGCAGGGGCGTCCGGTCCATGAGCACGGCGACGGCCGCATCGCGGCGCACCCCGGCGGCGAGCAGGGTGTGCGCCAGCGCGGTGGCGCGGGCGTCCAACTCGGCGTAGGTGACCCGCTCCTCGCCGTGGGACAGGGCGATCCGGTCGGGGGTGCGCCGGGCCTGGGCGGTGAACCGCTCGTGCACCAGCCCGCATCCGGCGGTCGGGGCGGCCGTGTCGTTGTACGACGTCAGCAGGCGGAACTCCTCCTCGGCCGACAGCAGCACGAGATCGGTGATCCGCTGCGCGGGGTCGTGCGCCACGGCCCGCAGGATGCGCTCCAGGTGGGCGGCCAGCACGGCGGCCGTCGCCGCGTCGTACAGGTCCGTGGCGTACTCCAGGACTCCGCCCAGACCGGCGGCCCGGCCGTCGGCCGTACGGGTCTCCCGCAGGGACAGGGTCAGGTCGAACTTGGTGTGGCCCGACTCGGTGGCCAGCGGGGTGCCGGCCAGCGCGCTGCCCTCCCCCGGACCCGCCTCGGCGGGCTCCACCTGCACGATCGTCTGCACCAGCGGGTGCCGGCCGGTCGACCGGGGCGGGTTGAGCCGCTCCACCACCAGGTCGAAGGGCAGCTCCTGGTGGGCGAAGGCCGCCAGGTCGGTGGCGCGCACCCGGTCCAGCAGCTCCTCGAACCGCGGGTCGCCGGAGGTGTCGCAGCGCAGCACGAGGGTGTTGACGAAGAACCCCACCAGGTCGTCGAGGGCCTCGTCGTCGCGTCCGGCGACCACCGTGCCCAGCGGCAGGTCGGTGCCGGCGCCGTGCCTGGTCAGCAGCGCGGCGAGCGCCGCCTGCACGACCATGAACAGGGTGGCCCCGTGGCCCAGGGCGAGCCGCTCCAGGCGTGCGTGCACGTCCGCGTCCAGGGCGAGCGGGACCGCCGCGCCCCGCTTCGACGCCTCGGCCGGGCGGGTCCGGGCCGGGGTGGGTTCGAGCACGTCGGGGGCGCCCGCGAGGGTCTCGCGCCAGAAGGCGACGTGCGCCTCGGCCGCCTCGTCCCGGAGGGCGTCGCGTTCCCACAGCGTGTAGTCCGTGTACTGCACCGGCAGCGGCTCCCAGTCGGGGGCGGAGCCCGCGCTGCGCGCCGCGTAGGCGGCGGCCAGGTCGTGCAGCAGCGGACCGGTGGACCAGCCGTCGGCGGCGATGTGGTGCACGAGCAGCACCAGGATCTGCCCGGCGCCTTCCTCGGTGAGAAGGGTGGCGCGCAGGGGCGGGTCGACGGCCAGGTCGAAGACGTGACCGGCCGCCTCGTCGACGGCTGCGGCCAGTGCGGCGCCGGCGGGGCAGTCCACCACGTCGAGCACCGGGCGGGCCGCGGCGCCCGTCAGCACCCGCTGGTACGGCTCCCCGTCCACCGCGGGGTAGACCGTGCGCAGCACCTCGTGCCGACCGGCCACGTCGGCCAGCGCGTCGGCGAGGACTTCGGGGTCGAGCGGCCGGTCCAGCCGCAGCGCGAAGGGGATGGTGTAGGAGCGGCTCGGGCCCTCCAGCTGGTCCACGAACCACAGCCGCCGCTGCGCGTACGACAGTGGCACCCGCTCGGGCCGGAGCCGGGCGGGGACGGGTGCCGGTCCGGACCTGCCGGACGGGATGGCCTGCCCGGCGAGACGGGCCGCGAGCTCGCGGGGCGTGGGGGCGAGGAAGAGGTCCCTGATCCGGGCCTCCAGCCCCAGGGTGGCCCGTATGCGGTTGACCAGGCGCACCCCGTACATCGAATGCCCGCCCACCGAGAAGAAGTTGTCGTCCGGGCCGAGCTCCGGGCGGCCGATCACCTCGGCGAACAGGGTGCGCAGCACCTTCTCCACGTGCGGCTGCCCGGTGGCGGCCCCGGCTCGTGCGGTCTCCCGCTGCTCGCGCCGGGCCTGCCGGAGCCGGTCCCGCAGGCCGGTGACACGGGCCGCCTCCTCGGGGGTGAGCAACTCCCGTGCGCTGACGGGAGCGTGCGGATCGGCGCCGGCCCGCTCCAGGGCGCGCACGAAGAGGTCCAGCAGCAGGCGGGCGGTGTCCGGTTCGAAGAGATCGGCCGCGTACTGCCACCACACGGTGAGGGAGCCGTCCGCGGGCCGGGCGACACAGGAAGCGCTGAGGTCGAACTTGGCGGCCTCCAGGCCGGGTTCGGTGAAGCGCCCGGCGAGCGGGCCCCTCGTGCCGGAGCCGGAGCCGTCGTCGGTCTCGGCGGTGAGCATCACCTGGAAGAACGGGTTCACCGCGAGGGACCGCTCCGGCGCCAGGTGCTCCACCAGCAGATCGAAGGGGAGGTCCTGGTGCGCGTAGGCGGTGAGGTCCGCGTCCCTGGCGCGCTCCACCAGTTCGGCGTACGAGGCGGGTCCGGACACGTCGGTGCGCAGCACCAGGGTGTTGACGAAGAAGCCCACCAGGTCGTCCAGGGCCTCGTCGCCCCGGCCGGCGACGGGGGTGCCGACGGCGATGTCCTCCCCCGCTCCCGCGGCCGCCAGGGCCAGTGCGAGCGCGGGCTGCAGCACCATGAGCAGGCTGGCCCCGTGCTCGTCGCCGAGCGCGGTGAGCCGCTGTAGCGCGTCCGCGCCGAGGCGGGCGGTGAGGGTGGCGCCGGCGCCGGTGGGCTCGGCGGGGCGGGGGCGGTCCGCGGGCAGGTCGAGGACGGTCGGCATGCCGTCCAGCGCGGCACGCCAGTGTGCGAGCAGCGGAGCCGGGTCCGCGAGCAGGTCCCGCTGCCACAGCGTGTAGTCGGCGTACTGCACCGGCAGCGGCTCCCAGTCGGGCGCCGCACCGGCGCGGCGCGCCGCGTAGGCGGTGCCCAGGTCGTGCAGCAGGGGGCCCACGGACCAGCCGTCGGTGGCGATGTGGTGGGTGAGCAGGACGAGCGTCGCCCCCGGCTCGCCGTCCGCCGTGGCCTCGGTGCGCAACAGCGCCGCGCGCAATGGCAGTTGGGATGCCAGATCGAAGGTCGCGGAGGTGAAGCGGGCCACCTCGGCAGCCACGTCGTCGGCCGCGCAGGTGTGCTGGTGGAGCGGGACCGGCGGCTCGTCGAGGACGTGCTGGTAGGGCTCGCCGTCGACGGCCGGGTACACCGTCCGCAGCACCTCGTGGCGTTCCACCAGGTCACCGAGGGCGGCGGTCAGGGCGGCGGGGTCGGGATCCTCGTCGAGCCGCAGCACGACCGGGAGGTGGTAGGTGGTGGAGGGGCCCTCGAGACCGGCGAGGAACCACAGCCGCCGCTGGGCGTACGACAGCGGCACCCGGTCCTCGGCCGGCAGCGGTTCCCCGGCGAACACGTCGAAGGCCGGGTCCGGTGCCGTGACGGGGGCCGGGGCGGCTACGCGGGCGGCGCGGGCGCGCAGTTCCCTGCGGTCGATCTTCCCGGAGGAGGTGCGGGGCAGTGACCGGACCGGGGTGAACGTCGTGGGTACGGCGGCCGGGGGCAGCGCCTGCCGGGTGTGCTCGCGCAGCGCGGACGGGCTCACGCCGTCCTCCGTGACCACGAAGGCGGTGAGGCGCTTGCCGCCGCCGGGGGCTTCGGTGGCGACCACGGCGGCCTCGCGCACCCCTGCGTGGCCCGAGAGCACCGACTCGACGGAGGCGGGGTCCACCCGGTGGCCGTTGATCTTCACCTCGTCGTCGGCGCGGCCCTCGAAACCGAGTCGGCCGTCGTCCCGGATGCGTACGAGATCGCCGGTGCGGTAGGCGCGTTCCGTGCCGAGCCGGGCGAAGCGGCGCTCCGTCAGCTCGGGCCGGCCGAGGTAGCCCAGGGCCAGCTGTCCCCCCAGCAGCCACAGTTCACCGTCGACCACGGCGGCCCGCACACCGGGCAGCGGCGTCCCGATCGGCACCGGCCCACCGGTGTACCGGGACAGGTCGGCGACGGTGGCGACGACGGTCGTCTCGGTGGGGCCGTAGGTGTTCAGCAGCCGTACCTGCTCGGGGTCCACGGACGCGCACCACTGGGCGACCCGCTCCGGCAGCGCCGCCTCACCGCCGATGACCACGGTGCGCAGCGCGGGGGGCAGTTCGGCGAGCCCGGCGGCCAGGGTGTGCGCCAGTTCGTGCCAGTAGGCGGTGGGCAGGTCCAGCACGGTGACACCGTGTGCGGCGCAGCCGGCCAGCAGTCCGGGGACGTCCAGCATGTCCTCGTCGCGCAGGACGAGGGTGGCGCCCGCGCACAGGGTGAGGAAGACCTCCTCCACACTGGCGTCGAAGTGCAGCGGGGCGAACTGCAGGACGACGTCGTCCGCGGTGATGCCGTAGACGTCGGTGGCCGCGGCGGTGAAGGCGGCGAGCGCGTCCTGCCCGACGACCACGCCGTTCGGGGTGCCGGTGGAGCCCGAGGTGTAGATGACGTATGCGGCGTCGGTGTCCACGCCGGGCCCCGGCAGGACGTGTTCCCCGTCGACGGAGGTCAGGGCCGTGCCCGTGCAGTCGGCGAGGACGGCAGCGGTGCGGGCGGCGGGGGCCGCGGGGTCCAGCGGCAGATAGGCCGCGCCGGTGCGCAGGGCGGCGAGGAGGCCCACGATGGCGTCGACACCGCGCGGCCTGTGCACGGCGACCAGCCGGCCCGGGCCCGCACCGCGGTCGGCCAGCTCGTCGGCGCGGAACGCCACGGCGAGGGCCAACTGCCCGTACGTCATGCGCCGTTCGCCGTGCACGAGGGCGATCCGCTCGGCGTCCTGACCGGCGATCCGGTCCAGGACGCGGGACGCCGTGCGGGGCGCCGGGCCGCCGTCCAGGACGGCGGAGGCGGTGGGGACGGTCGAGGGCATCGCGGGGCCTCCAGGCGAGGGTTCGGGGTGTGCCGCCGGCTGACGTGCTCCCACGCTAGGCAGCGCAGGCAGCCGCGGCGGGCAGTCGGCGGGGCAGCTGTCCGGCGGCTCGTCGCCGGTTTCCTGCCGCTGCCGGCGCGAACTGCCGCCGCGGCTGCCGCCGTTCGTGTTCGGCGGCGCCGGGCAGGGCGAAGCCCGGGGCACCCGACGGCGGTCGGGTGCCCCGGGCGGCAGGGCTGCAGGGCTGCAGGGCGATGGCCGTAGGTGCCTTCTCGCCGATGTCGGTTACGGCTGGCGGACCCGGCTGCCGGTGCGCGCGCGGCGGCGCAGCGGCGGGGCCTGGGCGGGGCCGGCCGCGGCGGCGCCCGCCAGGTAGGCGGCGAGCTTCGCCGGGGTGGGGTGGCGGAACACCTCGCGCAGGGTGAGTTCACGGCCCAGTTCGGTGCGGACCCGGTTGACCAGGCGGACCGCGAGCAGGGAGTGGCCGCCCGCCTTGAAGAAGTTGTCCCCCGGGCCGACCTCCCGCCCGTCGAGCACCTCCGCGAACAGCCGCAGCAGACCGGTCAGCAGGGTGTCCCCCGGCCCGGTGATGCCGGCGCGGTCGTCCCGGTCGTCGTCCCGCGGATCCGCGCAGTCGCCGTGCGCGACGGTGATCACGGCGGGCACGCTGTACTCGGGCAGCCGCTCGGCCACCCAGGCCTGCACGTCCTCCTCGACGAGCCCCGCGCCCGTCACCTCGGCCGTGACCCGCTCGTCGGCGACCCGCACCCGGGCCTCGCGCACCGCCGGGTGCGCGGCCAGGACGGCCCGCACCTGCTCGACGTCGATCGGGTAGCCGTTCACCACGGGTCTCTCGCCACGCCGGTCGGCCGGGGCCGGAAGGTCTCCGACGCGCGCGTCCGGGTCGGCCGCGTACAACTCCAGTGCCCTCGTGAGCAGATCGGTCAGCCGAGCGGCCCCGGACGGCCCGTACAGGTCCGTGGCGTACTCCAGCACGCCCGCCAGAGAACCGTCCGGCTGCTCCGTCAGCGCGAAGGTGAGGTCCGACTTGGCGGTCCGCGAGGTGTGGGGCAGTCCGGTGCCGGCCAGCGGACCGGCGGGCGTGTCGTGCTGCTCGGCGCGGGAGTCGACCTGGAGCATCACCTGCACCAGGGGGTGGTGGGCGGTGGACCGGTGGGGGTTGAGGTGCTCCACCAGCCGGTCGAAGGGGAGGTCCTGGTGGTCGTAGGCCGCCAGGTCCGCGTCGCGCACACGTTCCAGCAGGGTGCCGAAGTCGGGGTCGCCGGAGGTGTCGGTGCGCAGGACGAGGGTGTTGACGAAGAAGCCGACCAGGCCGGACAGCGCCTCGTCGCCGCGTCCCGCCACACTCGTGCCCAGCGCCAGGTCGGACCCCGCGCCCAGGCGGGTCAGGCAGGCCGCCAGTGCCGCCTGCACCGCCATGAACAGCGTGGCGCCCCGGGCCCGCGCGGTCCGCACCAGGGCCCGGTGCGTGGCGGCGGGCACGGTGAAGGAGGTGAGCGCACCGCGTCCGGACGGCAGCGCCGGCCGGGGCCGGTCCGTCGGCAGGTCGGTCAGCGGCGGCAGATCCGCCAACGTGTCCTGCCAGAAGCGCAGTTCGCGATCAGCGCCGCCGTCCGAGAGCAGTTGTCGCTGCCACAGCGTGTAGTCGGCGTACTGCAGCGGCAGCGCGGGCCGGTCCGGCGCCTGCCCTCGTGCCCGCGCCTCGTACGCGGCCGCCAGGTCCGCCAGCAGCGGGCCGGTGGACCAGCCGTCGGCGGCGATGTGGTGCAGCAGCAGCACGAGGGTCTGCGGGCCGTCGCCCTGCGGATGGAGGAGCCACGCCCGCAGGGGGATGTCCCGCGCCAGGTCGAAGACGTGCGCGGCGGCGGCGTCGACGGCCGCCGGCACGTCGGCGGGCCGGCCCAGCTCGAGGTGCGGACGGGCCACGTCCAGCACCTGCTGGTAGGGCTCGCCGCCCTCGCTGCCGTAGACGGTGCGCAGTACCTCGTGCCGTTCGGCGACGTCCGCGAGCGCGTCGGCCAGCGCCATCGGATCCAGCGGCCGTTCCAGACGCCGCACCAGGGCGATGTTGTACGTGGCCGACGGGCCTTCCATCTGGTCCACGAACCACAGCCGGCGCTGGGCGTACGACAGCGGCAGCCGCGCGGGGCGCCGCCCGGCGGGGAGCGCCACCGGCCCGGGCCGGGAGGCCGCCCGGTCCGCTGCGGTCTCCGCCAGCCGCCGGTGCAGGGCGAGCGGGGTCGGCGCGAGGAACAGGTCACGGATGCCCAGTTCGACGCCGAGCACCCGCCGGACGCGGTTGACGAGCTTGCTGGCCAGCAGCGAATGTCCGCCGCACTTGAAGAAGTTGGCGTCGGCGGCGAACGTGTCACGTCCCAGTGCCGTGGCGAAGAGCCCGGCGAGGATCTCGACACGCGGCGCGTGCGGGGCTGCTCCGGCGGCGTCCTCGGCGGGCTGTCGCGCGGAGGCGGCCGCGAGTCCTTCGCGCCGGGCGGTCAGCGCCCGGTCCTCCTCGGCCGTCACCAGCTTGAGTCCCGACAGCCGCACCGAGGCGTCGGCGGCGACGGCCCGCAGCGAGCGAGTGAAGACGTCCAGCAGCAGCCGGGCCGTCTCCGCCTCGAACAGGTCCGCCGCGTACCCGAGGTGGAGGTCCACGCCCGCGGGCCCGCCGTCCGCCGTGCGGCGCACGGCGCAGTGGAACGACAGGTCGAACTTGGCGGCGCCCAGGTCGGTGCTGGTGGCGGTGGCGGTGAGGGTGCCGAGGCGGGCACGTTCGGCGGCGGTCTCCTGCACGGTGAGCATCACCTGGAAGAAGGGATGCTCGCCCAGCGCCCGTCCGGGCTCCGCGAGCTGCTCCACGAGCAGGTCGAAGGGCAGGTCCTGGTGGTCGAAGGCGGCCAGGTCGGCGTCGCGGACCCGGTCCACGAGATCGGCGGCGGTGGGGTCCCCGGACAGGTCGGCGCGCAGGACCAGGGAGTTGACGAAGCAGCCGACCAGGTCGTGCAGGTCCTGGTGGGAGCGGCCGGCCACCGGGGTGCCCACCGCCAGGTCCGTGCCCGCGCCGACGGCGTGGAGGGTGGCCGCCAGTGCCGCCCTGACCACCATGAAGAGGCTGGCCCTGCGTTCCCGCGCGAGTGCGGTGAGCGCCCGGTGGGTGTCCACGTCCAGGACGGCCGTCACCGCCGCTCCGCGCCCGGACGGCTCGACGGGCCGCGGGTGGTCGTACGGGAGGTCCGTGCGCGCCGGCAGGCCGGCCAGGGCCTGCTCCCAGAAGGCCTGCAGCCGCTGCCGGGCCGGTCCGGCCAGCAGGTCGCGCTGCCACAGGGCGAAGTCGGCGTACTGCACGGGCAGGGGCCGCCAGAGCGGTGCGCGGCCCGTGAGGCGAGCGGCGTAGGCCTCGCCCAGGTCGCGCGTCAGCGGGGCCAGGGACCAGCCGTCCGTGACGATGTGGTGCACGAGCAGCACGAGGACGGCCGTGCCGTCGCCGGGCAGGAACACCCGCGCCCGCAGGGGCCCTTCGGTTGCCAGGTCCAGGACCGAACGGCCGAACGCGGCCACCCGGCCGTCCAGTTCGCCGGGCGGGCACTGCTCCCACCGCACGGCGTCCGGGATCCCGTCCGCCGGCACCACCCGCTGGTGGGGCTCGCCGTCCTCGGACCCGTACACCGTGCGCAGCACCTCGTGCCGGGCGCGTACGTCGGCCAGCGCGGCGGCGAGCGCCCGCCGGTCGGGCACCCCGTCGAGCCGCAGCACCAGCGGCGCGTTGTAGGCGGCCGAGGCGCCCTCGATCCGGCCGAGCAGCCACAGGGCGCGTTGTGCGGCGGACAGCGGCAGCCGGGCGGGCCGTTCCCCGGCGGGTACGGCGGTCAGCTCCGGCCGGTCGTCGGCGCGGGTGGTCCGGGCGGCTTCGGTGAGCCGCCGGTGCAGGGCGGCCGGGGTCGGGGCGAGGAAGAGGTCGCGGATGCCCACCTCGGTGCCGAGCGCCCCGCGGACGCGGTTGACGAGCTTGCCCGCGAGCAGGGAGTGCCCGCCGTTGCGGAAGAAGTTGGCGTCCGCGGCGACCGTCTCCCGGCCGAGCACCTCGGCGAACAGGCCGCAGAGGATCTCCTCGCGCGGGGTGAGCACGTCGGCCCGCACGGCCGCGGGAGCGGACTCGGCGTCGGTGGTGCGCCCGGTGCGGGCCCGTCGCCGCTGAAGCTCCCGGCGTTTCCCGCCGCTGAGCAGCTCGAGTTCGGCGGTGGGTCGCAGCGGGTCGGCGGCGCAGGCGGCCAGGGCCTTCAGATAGGCGTCGAGCAGCAGGCGGGCGGTGTCCGCGTCGAACAGGTCCTCGGCGTAGGTCAGGGCCACGTCGACGCCGTCCGGGCGGCCGTCCTCGGTGTGGTGCTCGGCGCAGTACCAGGTCAGGTCGAACTTGGCGGCGTCCGGACCGGTGTCGGCGGTGCGCCCGGTGAGCCCGCCGGCGAGCGGGACCGGGCCCGGTCCGGTGCCGTCGGCGGCGACGGTCAGCATCACCTGGAAGAACGGGTGGTGGCCGAGGGCCCGTTCCGGTGCCAGGTGCTCCACGAGCACGTCGAAGGGCAGGTCCTGGTGTTCGTAGGCGGCCAGGTCGGTGTCGCGGACCCGGTCGACGAGCTCGGACACGGTCGGGTTGCCCGACAGATCGGTGCGCAGGGCGAGGGAGTTGACGAAGAACCCGACGAGCTCGTGGAGGTCCTCCTCCGGGCGGCCTGCGACGGGCGTCCCGATGACGACGTCCTCGCCGGCCCCGGCGGCCGCCAGTGTCGCTGCCAGAGCGGCCCGGGCCACCATCGTCAGGGTCGCGCGCCGGCCGCGGGCCAGGGTCAGCAGTCCGCCGTGGGCGGCCGCGTCCAGCCGGCCGGTGACGGTGGCTCCGCGGCCGGACGGCTCGACCGGGCGGGGCCGGTCGGCGGGCAGGTCGAGCACGGCGGGCGCTCCGTCCAACGCGACACGCCAGTACGCCAGTTGCTCGGCGGCCAGACTGCCCGGGTCGGCCGGGTCGCCCAGCAGTTCGTGCTGCCACAGTGTGTAGTCCCGGTACTGGACGGGCAGCGGCTCCCACTCCGGCGCCCGGCCCGCGCTCCGGGCGGCGTAGGCCCCCGCCAGGTCGCGCAGCAGGGGCCGCACGGACCATCCGTCGGTGGCGACGTGGTGGAGGAGCAGCACGAGCACGGAGGTGCTCCGGGCGCGGGAGGTGTCCGTGGACGGGCGGGCGCCCGTGGTCCCGTGACCGGTCCGGAACAGCCGGGCGAGCAGCGGCGGCCGGGCGGTGATGTCGATCGGCTGCCGGACGAACGCGGCCACGGCCGCGTCGCGTTCGCCGGGTGCACAGTCCTCGACGGCCAGGGGTTCGACGGCGGAGGCCGGCCGCACCTGCTGGTACGGCTCACCGTCGGGGCCGGCCGCCAGGACCGTCCGCAGCACCTCGTGCCGCTCCACGACGTCGGCCAGGGCGGCCCGCAGGGCCTCGGGGTCCGGCACTCCGTCCAGGTGGAGCACGACGGGGGCGTTGTAGGCCGCGGAGGGCCCGTGCAGACGGCCCAGGAACCACAGCCGGCGCTGGGCGAACGACAGCGGGATCACGGTCATGGTCCTTACGCGTCCTGGCCCGGCGCGGCGGCGACGAGCGTGTCGATGTGGGCGGCGAGGTCGCGCAGCCGGGGATTGGTGTAGACGGCCTTCACGGGCAGGGCGACGCCGAGTTCGGCACGGACCCGCGACACCAGCTTGATCGCGAGCAGGGAGTGGCCGCCCAGCTTGAAGAAGTTGTCGTCCGGTCCGATCCGTGAGGCGCCGAGCACGGTGGACCAGACCCCGGCGATCAACGCCTGGGAGCGCGACAGGGCCGGGTCGGACGCGTCGGCCGTGGCCTGCTGCACGGCGGGGGCGGGCAGCGCGGACCGGTCCAGCTTGCCCTGGGTGGTGGTGGGGAAGCGCTCCACGGCCACGAAGGCCGCCGGGACCATGTACGCGGGCAGTGTGGCCGTCAGGTGTGCGCGCAGGGCCGTCGGGTCCGCGGGACCGGCTGCCGGGTCGTGCGGGCGGTGGTAGGCCACGAGGCCGGGGGCTCCGTTGACGTCGTCGCGCAGGACGACCACGGCCTCGGCCACCTGGGCGTGAGCGGCCAGGGCCGCCTCGATCTCCGGCAGTTCGATGCGGTGGCCGCGCAGCTTGACCTGTCCGTCGGCCCGTCCGAGGCAGAGCAGCCGGCCGTCGGGCAGCGGCGTCACGAGATCGCCGGTGCGGTACATGCGGGATCCGGAACCGTCCGGGTCGGCGACGTAGCGCTCGGCCGTCAGGGCCGGGCGGTGCCGGTAGCCCCGGCCCACGCGCGGGCCGGCCAGGTACAGCTCGCCGCGGCCGCCGGGCGGCACCGGGCGCAGGGCCTCGTCCAGGACCCGTCCGCGCAGGCCCGGCAGCACCGTGCCGATGTGCGGTGCGTCGGCACCGTCGATCCAGCCCGCGGTCGCGTCCACGGTGCATTCGGTCGGCCCGTACAGGTTGACCGCGCGCAGCACGCCGGCCTCGGTCTGCTCGCCGATCCGTCGCCACAGGGCGGGGCCGATCGCCTCGCCGCCGACGAGCAGGGTCAGGGGGCGCGGCCCGCCGTCGGCGGTCAGCAGGTCCAGCAGCGGTTCGGCGTGCGCGGGGGTGATGTCCAGCGTCGTCAGGGCGTGCTCGTCGACGAAACGGGCCAGCAGCGCCGGGTCGGCACGCGTCTCGTCGTCCACCATGACCAGGGTGTCTCCGCGGCACAGGCGTATCCACTGCTGCACGGAGGCGTCGAACGACGGCGAGGCGTTCCAGCCGACCCGGCCGGTGCCCGGACCCGTGATGCCCTCGGACTCCAGTTCGGCCAGCAGCGCGGACGCGGCGGCCCGGCCGATCTCGACGCCCTTGGGCCGGCCGGTGGAGCCGGACGTGTAGATGACGTACGCGAGACCGTCCCCGGGGACGGGTGCGGGGCGGTACGTCGCTTCCCCGGCCCCGTCCGGTGCGGTCAGTTCGCCGACGGTGACGTGCGCGGTGCCCGGTGCCAGGGCGTCGGCGGGGCCGTCGGCGGTGACGACCAGGTCGGCGCCGGAGTCCTCCACGAGGTAACGGCGCCGGTCGGCCGGGAGCCTGGGGTCGACCGGCAGGTAGGCCGCGCCCGCGGTGAGGGTGCCGATCAGGGTGGTCACCAGGTCGGCGCCGCGCGGCAGGGCCAGGGCGACGACGCTCTCCGGGCCGATGCCGCGGGCGGCGAGCCGGCCGGCGATCCGCATGGCCTCGGCGCGCAGCCCGGCGAAGGTCAGCTCGCGGTCGGCGGCGACCACGGCGGTTCGGCCGGCGGGCGCCTGGGCCAGGCGGTCCAGCAGGTCGGTCACGGAAGAGGCGGCGTACCCGGTGATGTCCGGGGCGGTGGCGGTGGCGGGGCGCTCGGGCAGAACGGCGGTCATGGCGGCGGTCACTCTCCGGTGAAGACGGTCGTGGCGGGCTCGGTGGTGGGGGCGCAGTCGGCGAGGGCGATCGGCTCGCCCATCGCGACGAGGATCTTGCGGTCGCCCTTGAACGCCTCGCGGCCGTGGGCGCACAGGAGGTTGTCGACGAGCATGAGGTCACCCTCCTGCCAGGTCTCGCGGACCGTCACCCGGTCGTAGACGGCGTTGACGGCGTCGACCTCGTCGTCGGTGAGGCGGCTGCCGTCACCGAGATAGGTGTTGAAGGGCAGGCCGTCCTCGCCGTACGTCTCCACCAGCACCTCGCGGACGTCCGGGTCGAGGGTGCGGCTGTTCCAGAACGCGAAGTGGTTGAACCAGCTGCGCTCCCCCGTCACCGGGTGGGTGATGATGGCGGAGCGGCGCTGGCGGGTCACGAGCGCGTCGTCGTCCAGCCACTCGAAGCCGACGGTGTTCTGCCTGCAGTACGCCTCGGCGACGGCCTTGTCCTCGGTGGCGAAGGTCTTGTACCAGGGCAGCCCGGCCAGTTCCGAGTAGGTGCGCACCAGCAGCCAGCCCATCCGTTCGAACCGGGCGACCAGGTCCGGCGGGAGCAGCCGCAGCGCCTCCCGCATGTCGCCGACCGTGGTGGCGCCGCCTTCCTCGGGCGCGGTGATGCAGCCGAACAGCAGCACGCCGGGGAAGTCGAGGGTGTAGCTGTTCTCGTTGTGCAGCCGGATGGGCTGGACGGCGGGCAGATCGGTGGAGGAGAAGACGCCCTCGCCGAAGTCGGTGCGCGGGGTGGCCTTCTCCTTGTAGCCGGCCCGCTGCGAGATCAGCGCGTCACGGGCGGCGGCGAAGCTCGCGGCGTCCCGCACGGGCAGTCCGCGCAGCAGGACGGCACCGGAGCGGTGCAGTTCGGCCTGGATCTGCTCGCGGTGAGCCGTCAGCCAGGCCACCGCCTCGTCGAGTCCCGCGGTGGCCGGGACGTGCACGACGACGGGCTTGCCGGGTTCGCGGACCGGGGTGATCGGACCCGTCGCGGGGAGGGCCGGGGCGTCTGCGTGAATGGTCATGAGGAGTCCTTGGAAGGTCGAGGAGAAGAAGGGCGAGAGGAGGAAGGCGGAGGGGGCGGCCGCGGGCCGTCAGGCGGCCGAGGCGGTGACCCTGCCGCCGATCACGTGGGACAGCGCGGAGAAGAACCGCGGCAGCTGGTCCTGGAAGTAGAAGTGCCCGCCCGGCAGGACGTGCTGGGTGAACGCCTGGCCGGTGACCTCGGCCCAGCGGCCGAGGGAGGCGGCCGGGGCGACCGGGTCGGCGTCGCCGCCGATCACCGTCACGGGGCACTCGACGCGGGCCTCGGCGACCGGGCAGCGGTAGACGTCGTCGATGGCGAAGTCGGCGCGGATGGAGGGGATGACGATCTCCCGCAACTCCGGGTCGTCGAGGATGCCGTCGTCGGTGCCACCGCGTTCCTTGATGGCGGCCACGAGCTGGTCGTCGTCCAGCCGCTCGGGGTGGACGACGGCCGGATTGGCGAGGAACGGCGCCCGGCACGCGGAGGCGACCAGCGCCCGCGGCGTACGGCCGGACGCCTGGAGCAGCCGCACCACCTCGAAGGCGACCAGGGACCCCATGCTGTGCCCCAGCACGACGAGGTCGTCGGTGGCGCCGGCGGGCAGGCAGGCGGCCACCGGACCGGCCAGGTCGGCGATGTCGCGCGGCAGATCCTCGGCGTAGCGGGCACCGCGCCCCGGGTACTGGCCGATCAGCAGCCGCACGTCGGCGGGCAGGTGCTCGCGCCAGTCCGCGTAGGCGTGGGCGTTGCCTCCGGCGTGCGGCAGGACGAGCAGCGCGCTGCGCTGCGGGCCCTCACCGGGCAGGTCCCAAACGACGTCGTCGGGGGCGGCGGTCACTGCGGTGTGGTCGGTCATGGAGGGCTCCGTTACTGGTCGTCGGTGCGGCGGCGGAGGGTGGGCCGGACCCGCTTGGGCGCGGCGGCGCCGGCCGCCGGCCGGGACTCGATGTGCTCGGCCAGGGCGGCCGGGGTGGGGTGCTGGAAGACGTCGCGCAAGGTGAGCGTGACGCCCAGGGCGGTGGCGATGCGGTGGGTGAGGCGGGCGGCGAGCAGGGAGTGGCCGCCGTGGTCGAAGAAGCTGTCGTCGACCGTCACCGTCCCCGTCACGGGCAGGACGTCGGTGAAGAGACCGAGCACGGTCGACTCGAGCGGGGTCCGCGGCGCGCGCCCGCTCCCGGTCGTCCGAGGCGCTCGGACGGCGGGCAGCGCCCGTTTGTCGATCTTCCCGTTGGGGGTGAGCGGAAGCCGGTCCAACGCGACGACGAACGCCGGGACCATGTGGTCGGGCAGCCGCTCGCGCAGCCAGCGGCGGATCTCCTGCGGCTCGGGGCCGGGGTCGGTGGTGGGCACCACGTAGGCGGTGAGGTGGTCGGTGGCCAGGAGCACGGCCTGGGTGATGCCGGGATGCCCGGTCAGCACGGTCTCGATCTCGGTCGGCTCGATCCGGAAACCCCGGATCTTGACCTGCCCGTCACTGCGCCCCGCGTAGTGGAGGTTCCCGTCACCGTCCCAATAGGCCCGGTCACCCGTGCGATAGCAGCGACTGCCCACCGGACCGAACGGGTTCGGAACGAAACGAGCCGCGGTCACGGCCGACTGGGCCAGATACCCGTGCGCGATCCCCTCACCGGCCAGATACAACTCACCCGTCACACCCGGCGGAACAGGACGCAGACCCTCGTCCAGAACATAGGCGAACTTGTTGACCACCGGACGCCCGATCGACACACTCACACCCAACTCCCGGGAGCGATCGACCGTGTGAGTGGTGGTGAAACCCATCGACTCCGCCGGACCATAACCATTGGCCACCGTCACCCGCGGACACAGCCGCTGCAGCCGGGCGATGTGTGTGGGCGAGGCCGGCTCACCCCCGGTGAACACGACCCGGACCGTCGAAAAGGCGTCCGGATGCTCATCGACCAGATAGTTGAACAGACTCGACGACAACTGAAGCATCGTCACCCGATGCCGAACGGCCAACTCCGCAACCAGCGCCGGCTCCGGCCGCTGACCGGGCTGCAGAACCGTCGCACCACCGTGCAGCAACGCCCCCCAGAACTCCAGACTGAAGGCATCCCACGACACCGGCGAACATTGCAGGAACACCTCACCCGCACCGAACACCGCATACGACTGCGCCGTCACCGTCGACACCAGATTCCGATGCGAGGACACGATCCCCTTCGGACGCCCCGTCGACCCCGACGTGAACATCACACACGCCGCATCCTCACCCGCCAGGGCGAGGGGGAGGTCTTCTCCGTCGTGGGCGGCGACGACTGCTCGTTCCTCGTCGACCAGCACCTCACTCCACGGGCCCCTGATGTGGCGGCGTTGCCGGTCCGCATCGGTGATCAGGAGGCGCAGTCCGGCCTCCTCGGCCGTGCCGCGCAGCCGCTCGTCGGGGAACTCCGGGTCCAGCAGCACATACCCCGCACCCGCCTTCACCACCGCGACCACCGCCACCGCGAAGTCCACGCCCCGATCCAGCAACACACCCGCCAGATCACCGCGCCCCAACCCCAGCCCCCGCAGATGTCGGGCCAGCCGATTCGCCCGACCGTTCAACTCCCCGTACGACACACACTCGTCACCGAAGACGACCGCCACTTCATCCGGCCGCGACCGCACCCGCTCCTCGAACCGGGCCGTCAGCACCGGCTCCTCGTCACACCCCACCGACCTGCCCGCCCACTCGCCCAACATCCGCCGGCGCTCCGCGCTGCCGAGGATCTCCAGGTGTGACACAGGGGTCCCGGGAGCGGTCACCGCGTGTTCCAGCAGGCGGCGCAGGGCCTCCACCATCCGTTCGACGGTCGAGCGGTCGTAGAGGTCACAGCTGTAGAGGACCGTTCCGGACAGGCCGGTGCTGTCGTCGGCCGTCAGCAGGAACTCCAGGTCGAACTTGACCGAGCCGGGGGCCGGTGGCTGGGCGGGGGCGGCCTGGATCCCGGGGAGGTCGGGGAGGACGGGCGGGCCGGACTCCAGCGTCAGGCAGATCTGGAACAGGGGGTGCCGGGCCAGGGAGCGCGCCGGGTTCACCGCCTCCAGGACTTGGTCGAACGGTGCGTCCTGGTGGGCGAAGGCGTCCAGGTCGGTCGTCCGCACGCGGGCGAGCAGGTCCCGGAACTCCGGGTCACCCGAGGTGTCGGTGCGCAGCACCACCGTGTTCACGAAGAAGCCCACCAGTTCCGTGAGCGCCTCGTCGGGACGGCCCGCGACCGGGGAGCCGAGGGGGATGTCCGTTCCGGCGCCCAGCCGCGTCAGTGTCGCGGCCAGTGCGGCTTGGAGCACCATGAACGGGGTGCATCTCTCGGCGCGGGCCAGTTCGAGGACCCGCTTGTGGAGGTCGCGGCCGAAGTCCACCCGGATGGCGTCGCCGCGCCGCCCGGCGACCGCCGGCCGTGGCCGGTCCGTCACCAGAGCCAGTTCCTCGGGCAGGTCGGCGAGCGTCGTGCGCCAGTACGCCACCTGTTCGTCCAGCGCCCCGCCGTCCAGGGCCGTGCGCTGCCAGAGCGCGTAGTCGGCGTAGTCGAGGGGCAGCGGCTCCCAGTCGGGGGTGTGGCCGGCCACTCGGGCCGTGTACGCGGCGGACAGGTCGGCGAACAGCGGGCGCAGGGACTGGCCGTCGGTGGCGATGTGGTGCAACAGGAGGAGCAGGGTGGCCCGGTGGTCGCCCTCGCGCAGGAGTGTCACCCGCAGCGGGTGCTCGGTGGCCAGGTCGAAGGTGTGCCGGGCCGCTGCGTGCAGCTCGGTCTCGACCTCGTCCGGCGCCACCTCGCGCACCTCGACGTGGACGCCGTCCGCGGCTTCGTCGGCCGGCGTGACGAGCTGGTACGGCTGCCCCTCCGCGGTCGCGAAGCGGGTCCGCAGGGGCGCGTGCCGCCGTACAAGGTCGCCCACCGCCGCTCGTAGCGCTGCGGCGTCCACCTCGCCTCCGCTCAGCCGGACGGCCATGGGCACGTTGTAGGCCGTGTCGGGTCCGTTCAGTCCGGTCACGAGCCACAGCCGTCGCTGTGCGCTGGACAGGGGCAGCCGCTCGGGGCGCACGGCCGCCCGGGTGAGGGCGGGCAGCGCCGGGCGGCCGGTGGCCTGCGTGATCCGCCGGGCGAGGGCGGCGGGGGTCGGGTGCTGGAAGACGTCGCGCAGGGTGAGTGTGACGCCGAAGGTGGCGGCGATGCGGTGGGTGAGGCGGGCGGCGAGCAGGGAGTGGCCGCCGTGGTCGAAGAAGCTGTCGTCGATCGACAGCGGTGCCGCCGAGCCGAGCACCTCGCTGGTCATGTCACGCACCAGCTCTTCGAGTTCGGTGCGGGGGGCACGGCCGTGGGAGGTCAGTGGGGCTTCCACCTGGGGCAGGGCACGTTTGTCGATCTTCCCGTTGGGGGTGAGGGGCAGCCGGTCCAGCAGGACGAAGTGGGCGGGGACCATGTGCTCGGGCAGCCGCTCCCGCAACCAGGCGCGCAGGGCGGCAGGCGTGACAGTGGCGCCCGGTGCGGCCGTCACGTAGGCGGTGAGGTGGTCGGTGGCCAGGAGCACGGCCTGGGTGATGCAGGGATGCCCGGTCAGCACGGTCTCGATCTCGGTCGGCTCGATCCGGAAACCCCGGATCTTGACCTGACCGTCACTGCGCCCCGCGTAGTGGAGGTTCCCGTCACCGTCCCAATAGGCCCGGTCACCCGTGCGATAGCAGCGACTGCCCACCGGACCGAACGGGTTCGGAACGAAACGAGCCGCGGTGACGGCCGACTGGGCCAGATACCCGTGCGCGATCCCCTCACCGGCCAGATACAACTCACCCGTCACACCCGGCGGAACAGGACGCAGACCCTCGTCCAGAACATAGGCGAACTTGTTGACCACCGGACGCCCGATCGACACACTCACACCCAACTCCCGGGAGCGATCGACCGTGTGAGTGGTGGTGAAACCCATCGACTCCGCCGGACCATAACCGTTGGTCACCGTCACCCGCGGACACAGCCGCTGCAGGCGGGCGATGTGTGTGGGCGAGGCCGGCTCACCCCCGGTGAACACGACTCGGACCGAAGCGAAGGCGTCCGGATGCTCGTCGACCAGATAGTTGAACAGACTCGACGACAACTGAAGCATCGTCACCCGATGCCGAACGGCCAACTCCGCAACCACCGCCGGCTCCGGCCGCTGACCGGGCTGCAGAACCGTCGCACCACCGTGCAGCAACGCCCCCCAGAACTCCAGACTGAAGGCATCCCACGACACCGGCGAACACTGCAGGAACACCTCACCCGCACCGAACACCGCATACGACTGCGCCGTCACCGTCGACACCAGATTCCGATGCGAGGACACGATCCCCTTCGGACGCCCCGTCGACCCCGACGTGAACATCACACACGCCGCATCCTCACCCACCAGAGTCACAGCGAGATCGTCCCGGTCGTGCGCGGCGATCGACTCGCGGTCACGATCGACCAGCACCGACGCACCGCCGCCGACCACCCGGCCGTGATGCACGGAGTCGGTGATCAGAACACGGACTCCGGCATCCTCGGCCGTGCCGCGCAGCCGCTCGTCGGGGAACTCCGGGTCCAGCAGCACATACCCCGCACCCGCCTTCACCACCGCGACCACCGCCACGGCGAAGTCCACACCCCGATCCAGCAACACACCCGCCAGATCACCGCGCCCCAACCCCAGCCCCCGCAGATGCCGGGCCAGCCGATTCGCCCGACCGTTCAACTCCCCGTACGACACACACTCGTCACCGAAGACGACCGCCACCTCATCCGGCCGCGACCGCACCCGCTCCTCGAACCGGGCCGTCAGCACCGGCTCCCCGCCATACCCCACCGACCTGCCCGCCCACTCCCCCAGCACCCTCTGCCGTTCACCGGTGCCCAGCACCTCTGTCCGGGACAGTGCGAGTCCGGGCTCCGTCAGGAGGCGTTCCGCGAACCTCACGAAGCGGTCCTGGTGTCCGGCCACCGCCGCGATGTCGCAGACCTCGGGTGAGGCGTCGAAGTCGATCCGCAGGCCGAGTTCGGGCCCCAGGTCGTACACGCCGACCGCCAGGTCCTCCACCGGGCCGTTGCCGAGGTTGTGCTGGACCGTCGGCAGGCCGAAGAAGCGCTTGCCGGGCGCGAACGCCATGATGTTCACCTGGGGGGACGCGATCCGCCGTGCCGCTTCGCCGAGGCCCAGGTCGCGGCAGACGTCCTCGTAGCGGGTCCGCTGGTGTCTCAGCCCCTCGCGGGCCTGTGCCCGTACCGTCGCGAGCAGGTCGGTGAGCGAGTCGTCGGCGCGGACCGGTACCCGCAGCGGGATGACGTTCGACATCATGCCGGGGGTGCGGCGGGCCAGTTCGGTGCGCCGGCTCGTCACCGGCAGCCCCAGCACGGGTGCGTCGGCCCCGCCGACCCGGTGCACGTAGGCCGCGACCAGCGCGAGGACCAGCATCGTCCAGGGCGCCCGGTGGGTGCGGGCGACCTCCTTCAGCCGGTCGGACCGTTCGGCGCCGAGGAGGACGGTGCGCCGGGTGAACGGCAGCGCTCCGGGCCGGACGGTCGCGGTGTGACCCTCGGCGAGCCGCGGCACGGGCTGGACATCGGCCAGCTGCGCGGCCCAGTGCGCCCGGTCCTCGGCGGCCTCCGGGGAGGCGCGGTACGCCGTGTCCTCGGCGAGCAGTTCCTCGAGGCTGCCGAAGGGGGTCTCCCCCCACGGTTGTCCCGCGGCCGCACGGTCGTACAGGTCGACCAGCCGTTCGTCGAGCAGGGCGATGCCCATGCCGTCGATGGCCAGGTGGTGGAAGGCGTGGAAGTAGAACCAGCGCTCCTCCCCCGCGTCGGTGCGGCCGGCGCGGATCAGCGCGTGGCGGGTGAGCCAGTCGTGCGCCAGGTCGAAGGGGCGGGCGAGTTCGGCGTCCATCCAGGCGCGGGCCGCCGCCACCGGGTCGTTCTCGTCGCTCAGGTCGACGATGCGCAGGCTGCGTCCGAGCGGTTTGGCCTGCACCTCCTGCCACAGGGTGCCGTCGTCGCCGGAGCCGACGCCTCGGATGCGCAGCGCGTCGGCCTCGCAGGCGAGCCGGTACCAGCAGCAGGCCAGCAGGCCGGTGTCGAGCGGCCCGGTGAGTTCGCGGTACTCCCCGATGTTGTAGCGGCAGCCGGAGGTGTCGAGCCCGTGCGCCATCCAGATGTCGCGCTGCGCCGCCGACAGGGGCAGCCGCACGGTGGAGGGCCCGTGCGCGGTGCCCTGTTCCGACGTGGTCGGGGACATGGGGGTGCTCCTCGGAGTCGTGGGGCTGCTGGAGTGGGGTGACTTGCCCGGGCCGTCGTGGCGGCCGGATGCCATACAAGCCCTGGCGGGCGCCGCCGAGCGGCAGTTGGCCCGGCAATACGGGAGCAGGTCAGTGGGCGGGGGCAGTTGCCGCGGCAGGCTGGGCGAGGGCGGCGCGGACCAGGCCCAGGACGTGGAAGCGGGAGGCGCCGTCCCGGTACACCGCGCTCACCGTGCCGCTGAGCAGCAGTTCGCGCAGGTGCCGGCCGCACTCGGCAGGAGTCAGGCCGGTGAGTCCGGTGAGGTCGTTCAGCTCGTGGCCCTGACCCGGGACGGCGCCGCCGGTGGCCGTCGGCGTGCACAGGGCGTCCAGCAGGGCGCGGGGCCCGGCCTGCAACCGCTCCAGACGGTCGTGCAGCCGGGTAAGGAAGTCGCCCGCACCGCCCGTCGGGTCGAGGTGGTCGAGCAGTGCGGCGGGGTCCGCGGCCAGGCAGCCGCACAGGGTCGCGAGGTCGTACACCACCAGCCAGGACGCGGCCGCGAGGAGCGCCCCGGGATGGCCGTCCAGCAGACGGCAGACGGCGGTGGCCCGTGCCATGTCCGCGGGTGCGGCCGTGAAGTCGGGCCGGGCCCGGCGCACGTGGTCGAGGAAGAGCCGGACGGCCGGTGAGTCGCTCACCCCGGCGCCGTCGACCGGCACGTCCAGCGGGGACAGCAGGAAGATGCGCTCACCGGGCACACCCCACGGCGCGTCGGACGTCACGAGCAGCCGCAACCCCGGGCAACCGCGCAGGAGCGCGGTCAGCCGGTCGGTTCTGGGTGGTGTGGCCGGAGCGCCGTCCAGCACGAGCAACGCCGGTCCCTCACCGACCAGTTCGGCCAGGGCAGTGACGGCTGGGGTCCCGGTGCCCGGGGCGTGCCGAGCGAACAGCTCGCCCGCCAGGGAGGCGAGTTGAGCGGTGAGAGTGGTGTCCCCGGGCGCCAGGTACTCGCCGCGGTGCCCGGGGAAGGCGTGCCAGAGCACGGGCAGGCCCGCACCGTGCAGTCGCTCGGCCACCGCCAGGGCCAGCCGGGTCTTGCCTACGCCGGTCAACCCCACGACGTTGACCAGCCGTTCCGTCCCCGACTCCGCCAATTCCGAGGCCAGGATCCGTGTCTCCCCTTCGCGTGCCACCATCGCGTGCGGGGCGGTCGGCGGTGCCGTCGGCTCCTGGGGGCCCGGGCCGATGCCGCGGCCCCGCTGGGCCGCTTCCTCCAGGGCGGCCCGGGCGCGCGGACCGAGCCGCAGCGCGTCCGCCACCAGCTGGACGGTGCCGGAGCGCGGCCGTCTCGCCTTGCCCTGCTCCAGGTCCCGGATGGCCCGGACGCTGATCGTGGACAGATCGGCGAGTTCCCGCTGCGTGAGCCCGATGCGCAGGCGGTGCGAGCGGATCAACGCACCTATCGCAGTCGTCCCGTGGGCCGGCGTCGCAGGGGTGAGGGCGGCATCCGCGGGACGGGAGGCGGCCCGGGGGAAGCCGAGGCCGCCGGCCGGACCGGCGGGCGCTGCGGGGGTGACGGGGGCGAGGTGGGGCCGGCCGAAGGTCCCGCCCGGTCGGGCGGGAACGGTACCGGCGGAGCCGGCAGGGCCGGCGGAACGGGCGGCGCGGGTGGCGAGGGTGTCCATGGTGACGCTCCCGGTGAAGACGGTGGTCGATGACGGGACGGGACGGCGCGGCCCGGTTCCCGTCCTCCATCGTCCGCAGGGCACTATCCCGCCGACATCGTGCGGCGGGCGTCCGCCCGCCGCCCCGCTATCACCGGCTGTCCCCGCCCCGGCGCGGGGCGTGATAGCGCGGCGATAAGGGCGGGGGCGGTGCCGGGATTCCGGTCGTTCCTAGCGTGGTGCCCACGAAGAAGGAAGCGCCCCGGGAAGCCGGGGACGCCCTACTACCGGAAGGACACTGATCATGACTGTCGCTCCTGCTCTCCGCGCCGCCCTCGTCACCGTCGCCGTCGCCGGAGCCACGCTGCTGGGCGCGCAGATCGCACAGGCCGACGGCCCGGCCGTCACCACCTCCGGTACGGCAGGCACGACCGGTGTGACCACGCCGCAGGCCACCCCGTCGCCCACCGCTTCCGGTGACACCAACCCCTGGGACTGACCGCGTCGGCCCGATCCCGGAAGCCGGTGCTGCGCCTGATCACCGCAGCCACCGCAGCCACTCAGTCGCAGCGGCCACCGAAGTCACCCGGTCACGGTGAAGCTCTCTCCCACCGGTCCCGCCGCGCGAGCGGACCCCGTCGCGTCGAGCAGTCGCTCCGCCTCCGCCAGCTCCGCGGCCATCCTCCGCTCACGGAACGCGGCCGTCGCCTTCCTCAACTGGTCGCGGGACCACTCCCGGTCCGCCGCCGCATCGCTCCCCGTGAGCAGCCGCGCCAGGTCCAGCCGGATCAGCGCCGCCCCACCGTGGTCCATGATCTGCTCGCGCACCGTCAGCGCCTGCGTGTAGAAACCCCGCGCCGCCTCATCACGCCCCAACTCCGCGTTGGCGTGGCCGAGATCGCGCAGCAGGTGTCCCTCCCCGATGACGTCGCCGTGGTCCCGGCACAGCTCCAGCACCTCGGTGTAGGTCCGCACCGCGTCCTCGTGGCGGCCCTGCCCCTGTTGCAGCTGCCCGGCGCGGCGCAGGGTCCGCGCCTCCCCGCCCGTGTAGCCCACGGACCGGTAGATGCCGAGGGCCTCGTCGAGGCGGGCCTGCGCCCCCGCGGTCTGTCCGCGCCGCATCCAGATGTGCGCGCTCTGCGTGAGCACGATGGCCCGGCCCACGACGTCACCGGCCTGGTCGAAGTCCCTCAGTGCCCGGTCGTACAGGGTCAACGCCCGGTCGTCGTCCCCGCGCATCCGTGCCAGCAGGGCGAGGTCGCGGTGGCACAGGGCGAGGCCCTGACGATCGCCGAGCACCTGGAAGAGGTCCAGCGCGGACGTCAGCGCGCCTTGCGACTCCTCGTGCTGGCTGCGGCCGAGGTGCAGAACTCCCAGGGAGCTCAGCAGGGCCGCCGTGCCGCGGGTGTTGCCGGCCGCGCGGGCGCAGTCCAGCGCCAGTTGGTGCGTACGCTGCCAGTCGTCGAAGTACCCCTTGCCCTCGAACAGGGTGGCCAGCGTGGCGGCCAGATCCCAGCACAGCTCGTCCATCCCGGCGGCCGCCGCCTGTTCGACGGCCTGGACGAGAGCGGCGTGCTCGCTGTCCAGCCACTCCAGCGGGTTGACGAGCAGGTCGTCGACACAGTTCTCCGGTGGCACCCAGCGGGTCGCCGTGCCGTGCAGGACGGTGAAGTCACCGCCGTAGATGCGGCGGTGCGCCTGCTCGGCCAGGGAGAGCCAGCCGCCCATCATCCGCTCCAGGGCCGCCGCCTGCACGGCCGGTTCGTCGTGCAGGACGAGCTGCTCCCGCGCGAACACCCGGATGATCTCGTGGAAGCGGTAGCGGAACCCGCCGGTGGACTCGACTCCCACCACGTCCAGCATCTGTACGTCGACGAGGGGTTCGAGCAGGTCCGAGGGGTAGGCGCGGTGATCGTCCAGGAGGGCACCCGCCAGCCAGCCCGGCAGCGTCGCGGCCTGCGCGAGGCTCAGCAGCCGCATCAGTCTGCGGTCCTCGGGTGCGAGGCCGTCATGGGTGAGGGAGAGACTGGCCCGCATGGTCATCTCGCCGTGCGTCAGCTCGTCGAGCCGGTGCCGTTCGTTCGCCAGCCGCTGCACCATCGACGCCAGGCTCCAGTGCGGGCGGGCGGCCAGCCGGGCCGCCACGATCCGCAGCGCGAGCGGCAGCCCTCCGACGGTACGGATCAGCATCTCGGCCGCCGGCTTCTCCCGGCCCACCCGGTCCGCGCCGATCACCCGGGCGAGCAGTTCCAGCGCCCGCTCGGTGTCCATCACGTCCAGTTCGACCCGTTCGGCCCCGGGCAGGCCGGTGAGCCGCAGGCGGCTGGTCACCAGGACCGCGCAGTGGCTGCTGCCGGGCAGCAACGGCCGCACCTGGCTCTCGGACACGGCGTCGTCGAGCACGACCAGCACCCGGCGCGAGGCCAGCAGCGTGCGGTACATCTCGGCACGTTCGTCCTGGGACTCGGGAATGACCGGCCCCGGTATGCCCAGCGCCCGCAGGAAGCGCCCGAGGACCTCGTTGGCCGCGGCGGGCGCACCGGTGGTACCACGCAGGTCGCAGTACAACTGCCCGTCCGGATAAGCGTGCTGGGCCAGCAGGTGGGCGACGTGCGTGGCGAGGGTGGACTTGCCGGTGCCCGGCTTGCCGACGATGACGGCCAGCCCGACGGAGCGGCGCAGCCCGTCGCCGAGCAGGGTGGCCTGGAGTCCGGCGATCTGTCCCTCGTCGCCGACGAAGTCGGAGGTGTCGGCGGGGAGTTGCCGCGGGATCTCGTCACCGGGGTGTGCGGGGAAGGAGGGGGCGGGACGGCCCGTCGAGGCGTCGGTGGAGTCGGCTGCGGCGCGGGGTGCGTCGGCGGGGAAGTGGGGTGCGGCGGAGCTTCCGGGCAGGCCGGGCGGGGTGACGGGGTCGGGTGCCCCGGCTGTCCCGGCCCCTGGGGCGCCGGGCCGCCGAACCGCAGGCGAGAGCGTGCCGGGCACCACCCCGGAGGCCGCCGCGGTCACGCCGGTCGCCTCCCGTTGACCGGGCATGGCGGGAAGGACCGGGCCGCGCTCCGCCGGTCCACGGACGTCGGGGAGGGTGTCACCCGCCGCGGCGGAGACAAGTGTGCCGGCACCGCCCGGCACGGGGGCGGTGCCGGCCGGGTCGCCTCCGGCCCCCGCTCTCGTCCCGGTCCGGTGCGAGGAGGGCGCCGCACCCGCGCTCATGGCCGAGCCGCCTCCGGCCGGCCCTCCGCCCGACGTCCCGCCGGCGGCCGGAGCGTTGTCGGCAAACGGCGTACGGCTGCCGTGCGGATCCTGGTCGGCGCGTGCGGCGGTACCGGCGGGCGCCGGCGGGACCTCGCCCGCCAGGATGGCCGCCTCCAGACCGCGCAACTCGCTGCCCGGCTCCAGTCCCAGTTCCTCGACGAGGAGTTCGCGCCCGGCGCGGTAGGTCTCCAGCGCCTCGGCCTGTCGCCCGGAGCGGTACAGGGCGAGCATCAGCTGACCGCGCAACCGCTCGCGCAGCGGGTGGACGTGCACCAGCGTGCGTATCTCGGCGACCAGATGATGGTGGCGGCCGAGATCGAGTTCCAGGTCGATACGGGTCTCCGCGGCGGTCATCCGCTCCTCGTCCAGCTGGAGCGCCTTGCTGCGCAGCGTGTCGCTCGGCACGCCGTTGAGGCAGTGGCCCTGCCACAACGCGTCGGCGGCGCGCAGCAGGTCGGCGGCGGTGTGCGGATCGCCCTGCCGTGCCGCGGTGCGTGCGTCGGCGACCTGCCGTGCGAAGAGCAGGGCGTCGACCGACTCGCCCCCGGTTCTGAGGACGTAACCGGGCGGGCGGGTGGTGATGGCCGCGGCGATCTCGGCCTTGGTGAGGAGCTTGCGCAGGCGTGACACGCAGATCTGCACCTGGGTGCGGGCGGTGTCCGGCGGCTCGTCGTCCCAGATCAGGTCGACGAGATAGTCGGTGCTGACGACGCGGTCCGCCTCCAGCAGCAGAGCCGCCAGGATGATCTCCTGCCGTCCGGGCGGAACCCGCACGGGCCCGCCCGCGCCGACGACCGTCAACGGGCCGAGGATGCAGAAGGCCACCGGTTCGGGGGCGCTCGGAGCCCCGCCGGGCGAAACGGTCATGAGTCTCCCAGCAGGAGCCGCACCTGGACAGATGGTGGAGCGGGCACAGTCTTGCTGAAACGTTCAGGCGTTGTCCATGGTGTGGAGATTTCATGACGATGAACCGTCGTTGGCCGGATTTGATCGCCCGGTCGACCCGGGCGTCGATCGCGTCGCCGCAGGCCGCAGCGGCGCCGAAGCGGAATCCGGCTCTCACCGGCGCGACTCTTCCGGGGCGCGATCGCGCGTGATAGGGGAGCGATAGCAGCAGGATGCGGGTGTCCCCGAGGCTGAGGGCACGGCACCGCCCCTCACCGATCTCACGCGGAGCAGCCGAACGAAAGGACCCCGTCATGAGCATCCCGCCGCCCCGCCGCCCCGGCACCAGCCGCGTCATCACCGACTCGGGGGTCGACCACGTCCGGCTCGCGTACGACTACCTCGACGCCGGGGACATCGACGGCTACGGCTCGCTCCTGGACACCGGCACCCTCGGGGCCGAACTGGAGCGGCCGCGGCCTCCGGGCGCCCGGCACCTGATCACCCGCATCGTGGCCGACGGGAACTGCGTGGTCGCGATGGGCCGGCTCGCCCCCCAGCAGCGGGAGTTCGTGGACGTCTTCACCCTGTCGGCGCAGGGCATGCTGCGCACGTGTCACCGCTACTACGCGGCGACGGACAGGTGAGACGTGTGCACGACCGTGCGCCGGCTGCCCCGTCCCCCCGCATCGACCTCTACCCGACGCGGTCGAGGAAGCGCAGCACCCGCCCCGTGACCTGCTCGGTGGCCTGCTCGTCGTAGGAGGGGAGACTGCTGTCGGTGAACAGGTGCCGGTCGCCGGGGTAGAGGAACAGCTCGGCGTCCACCGCCGTCTTCGCGAGCGCCCGGGCCGCGTCCAGATCCCCCTCGGCGGCGAAGAACGGATCGGCGTCCATGCCGTGTACCTGGACCGGGACGTCGTCGGGCCAGGCGTCGCCGAACTCGGTGACCGGCACACATGCCTCCAGCAGCAGGGCGCCCCTCGCCCCGGGGCGGGTCTGGGCCAGCTTCTGCGCCGGCAGGACGCCGAGCGAGAAGCCGACATGGACGAGCTCGGCCGGCAGGCCCTCGGCGGCGGCGGTCCCCCGCGCGACGACGGCACCGTAGCCGATGTCCGCGACGTAGCCCATGCCCTGCTCGAGGCTGTCGAACGTGCGCCCCTCGAACAGGTCCGGCACATGGACGGTGTGCCCGGCCCGACGCAGCCGCTCGGCGAACTGCCGGACGCCGGCCGTCAGCCCGTGTCCGTGGTGGAAGACCAGCACCCCGGTCATGTCGCTCCCCTCCGGCGGCGGCGTCTGGCCGGCCCCGCCCGGTACGAGTATGACCCGGGGCCTCCCGCGAGCCGCCGTCCGCCCCGAGGGGACTGGACCTGCCCGTGCACGGCATGCCCGCGGGGCCTCGGCCGCCTGCACCCGACTGGCCCGCCGGTGCTGGCGGGACACCCGTGGTCGGGCGAAGGTGGGCGGGTGGCCGCGGTCCGCCCGGCCACCCCCCTGTGACCGCCGGAACGAGGAGCCCTGTCATGTCGGAACGCAACACCGTCATCCGCAGCCTGCACGATCTCGGCCTGGCGGCCTGGTTCGGAGGCTCGTTGATGGGGGCGGTCGGCCTCAACGGAGCGGCCCGGGAGGAAGGCGGCACCGAGGCGGCCCGCGACCGGATCTCCTCCGCCGGGTGGGCGAAGTGGACGCCGGCCAACGCCGCCGCGATCGGAGCGCACCTGTTCGGCGGTGGCGGACTGCTCGCCGCCAATGCGAGCCGGGTGGCCACCCAGCAGGGTGTGACCGCCTCGACGGCAGCCAAGACGGTGGTCACCGCCGCGGCCCTGGCCGCGACCGCCTACGCCCGGGTCATGGGCAAGAAGGTCGAGCTGGCGTCCTCCTCGGACCCCGGCGACGTCGAGAAGGCCGGGAAGCACCCGGTCGACCTCGACAAGGCGCGCCGCCACCTGGCCTGCGCGCAGTGGGCCGTCCCGGCCCTGACCGGGTGCCTGGTGGTGCTCAATGCCCTGCACGGCGAGCAGCAGCGTCCGGCCGCGCTGATCCCCGGCATGTGGGAGCGGGCGCGCACCGCGGCGCACCTCGCGTGGTAGACGCGGCCCGGCGTCCTGAAGGCCCGGCGTAGTCCGCTGACCTCCGTCCCTCAGGCCCGGGCCGGGGTCTCGGTCTGCTTCACCAGGACGGCACGGGTGTAGAGCAGGTGGAACCCCTGACGCTGCACGTTCTGCTGTGACTTCGAGCCGGGCTGGGTCGTGACGACGGCGAGGTCGCAGCCCGCTGCGGCGGCATCCGCGAGCCGGGCCGCCAGCAGCGCGGTCTGGACACCCCGGCGCCGGTGGGACGGTGCGGTGGCCGCACCCGTCAACTGGGCGATCCCGTCGGTCATACGGACGCTTGCCCCGCCCACCACCGTGCCCTCGCTCACCGCGCTGTACCGCCTCATTCCGGCCGCACTCACGAGGTCACGCACCGCTGCGGCGATCACCTCGCGCGGGAACTCCTCATGCGAGGCGACTCCTTGTGTGTCCGGGTGCGCGAAACCGTCCGCGACGACGTCGAGCCACTGCTCGAACTCCTCGTCGCCGCTGGTTCTGACAGCGATTCCCTCGGGCGCGAACCGAGGGTGCCCGGCGGACAGGGAGAACCCGAGGACGTTCTCGAAGGACGTGAGCCGGTAGCCGCGTTCCGTCAATCTGCTGCCGATGTCCGGGTCGCCGAGGTGCGCCAGCTCCACCTGCACGGGCGCCCCTCGCTCGGCGAAAGCACGCTCGACGTCGTCGAGCAGACCGTCGTCCGGCACGCCGTCGAACCCCAGCCCGGCGACCTTGTTGAGCGGAGAATCGTCTTCGGCGAAAGACGCCACGCCTCCCATGACCGGCTTCAGGAACCCCGTCCCCTCCCCCCGACGACGATGTGCGGCCGCGCTTCCGCTCGAGATGAGTTCCACTTCGGCCCGCTCGATGCGCGCGGCGAGGTCGACGTCACAAAAGAGGGGCTGTCCAGTCATATCCACCGCGGAAGAGTACCTGCGACACGGACAGGAGCCCACCGGATTTTCGGTGTCAGGAGAGCCGGCGACCCAGCCCCGCCTCATGCGACTCCGCAGCAGACGCGCCCTGTCCGCTCGTGCTCTCGCGCACCAGCAACCTGTGCGCCGCCGTGACCTCCCGCGGAAGCGGGCGGCTTCCCGTGGGCCGGGAGCCGTAGATCTGTTGCTCCAGCATCTCGACGGCGACCCGGGCGAGTTGTTCCTTGTCCGGGGAGACGGTGGTCAGCGTCGGCGTGCTGTAGCGGCCGTCCTCGATGTCGTCGAAGCCCGCGACCGCCACGTCCTGCGGGATGCGCAGACCCCGGGCGAGGGCGGTGCGCTGGGCGCCGAGCGCGAGGAGGTCGTTGAAGCAGAAGACCGCCTGCGGCGGTTCCCCCAGGGCCAGGAGCCGCTCCATGACCTGCGCGCCGTCCCGGCGGTGGTAGGAGTCGGTCGGCGGGGCGAGCGCTTCGTCGTAGGGGATTCCGGCTGACGCCAGTGCCTCCTTGTAACCGGCCAGACGCAGATGGGCCGTGTTCGCGTTGAGGCTGGTCTGCCGCCCGATCGCGGCGATGCGGGTGCGGCCGAGCGACAGCAGGTGCTCGGTGACCTCCCGCGCCGCGCGCTGGTTGTCGATGGCGACGTGGTGGGTCGGGCCCTCGAAGATGCGCTCGCCGAGCAGGACCAGCGCGGTGGAGTCGTCGCGGTCGGCCAGCTCGTCCCGCCCCACCGTGATGGGGCTGAAGATCAGGCCGTCGATGCGCTGCTCGCGGATCCCTCCGAGGACCTGCCGTTCGCGCTCCGGCCGGCCGTCCGTCTGCTCGATGATCACGGTCCAGCCCCGTTCGGTCGCCGCGTCGATGACGAAGCGGGTCAGTTCCGCGAAGTACGGGGCATCGAGTTCGGGCAGTGCGAGGGCGACCACGCCGGTGCGTCCCTGGCGCAGGTTGCGGGCCGACAGGTTCGGGCGGTAGTCCAGTTCCGCCAGGGCGCGTTCGACCTTCTCCCGGGTCGGCGGGGCGACGTAGGTGTAGCCGTTCACCACGTTCGACACGGTCTTCACCGAGACTCCGGCCAGGGCTGCGACGTCCTTGAGACTGGCTGCCACCAGATCACCTCCACTGCGCCTCTCGGGGCGCTCTCACTCACGCGGCGAGCACCACCCTGGCACAGGGGTTGATCGCTCCGGGCACCGTGCGCCCCGCCTCGCGTCGCGGCCACGATTCGAGCAACTGACGTCCAACCACTTTACGACGCTGTTTCAACGATGTAATCGTACTCCCACAAGCGGCGCACCGGTGGCGTGTGTGCGTCGCGGTCGCCTCGTTCCGCCCTCCCACGGCGGGGGAACGGACGGCGGCCGTGTCCGGCTTCCCTTCGTCACACCCCAGGAGTTCTCCCGCATGGTCACAGCCCGACTCACCCTGGACCCGGCCTTCGAGGTCGGCACCGTCGACCGCCGGCTGTTCGGCTCCTTCGTGGAGCACATGGGCCGGTGCGTCCACACCGGTGTCTTCGAGCCCGGGCATCCGGCCGCGGACGAGGACGGGTTCCGCACCGACGTGCTGGACCTCGTGCGGGAGCTCGGGGTCACGACCGTGCGCTACCCGGGCGGCAACTTCGTCTCCAACTACCGCTGGGAGGACGGGGTCGGGCCGGTGTCCGAGCGGCCCCGGCGGCTGGACCTGGCGTGGCGGAGCCTGGAGAGCAACGCCTTCGGCCTCAACGAGTTCATGGCGTGGGCCGGCAAGGCCGGTGTCGAGCCGATGATGGCCCTCAACCTCGGCACCCGCGGCGTCGCGGAGGCGCTCGACCTGCTGGAGTACACCAACTACCCGCAGGGAACCGCCCTGTCGGAGCTGCGCCGTTCCCACGGCGTGGACCGGCCGCACGACGTGCGCATGTGGTGTCTCGGCAACGAGCTCGACGGCCCCTGGCAGATGGGCCACAAGACCGCGCACGAGTACGGGCGTCTGGCGGCGGAGACCGCCCGCGCCATGAAGCGGTTCGACCCGGATCTGCACCTGGTCGCCTGCGGCAGCTCCAACGCCCACATCGACACCTTCGCCGCGTGGGAGGCGACAGTGCTGGAGCACACCTACGAGTTCGTCGACTACATCTCGCTGCACGCCTACTACCAGCCCGACAACGGTGACGTCGACTCCTTCCTGGCGAGCGGCGAGGAGATGGACCGCATGATCACCGCGATCACCGCGACCGCCGACCACGTCGGCGCGCGGGTGCGCAGCGGCAAGAAGATCAAACTGTCCTTCGACGAGTGGAACGTCTGGTACCAGCACCGCTTCGGCGGCGAGGCCTCCCTGCCCTGGCGTGAGGCGCCCGAACTGATCGAGGACGTCTACGACGTGACCGACGCCGTCGTCGTGGGCAGCCTGCTGATCACCCTGCTCCGGCACGCCGACCGCGTGGGGGCGGCCTGCCAGGCCCAGCTCGCCAACGTCATCGCGCCCATCATGACCAGGCCCGACGGTCCCGCGTGGCGCCAGACGATCTTCCACCCGTTCGCCCGCACGGCCCGCCACGCCCGCGGGACGGTGCTGCGTGTGGAACCGGACTCCCCGCTCGTGGACACGGCCAAGTACGGGCCCGTTCCCGCCCTGTGGGCGACCGCCACCCACGACGAGGAGAGCGGCGAGGTCGTGCTGTTCGCGGTGAACCGCAGCGCCCGGGAGGAACTGGCGCTCTCCGTCGATCTCGGTGCCTTCCCCCGCCACCGCGTCGCGGAGCACGTCGTCCTGCACGACACCGACCGCACGGCGGCCAACACCGAGTCCGCCCCCGACCGGGTGCGGCCGCGGGAGGTCAGCGGCACCAAGGTCGACGACCACGTCCTGAGTGCGGATCTCCCCCCGGTGAGCTGGAGCATGATCCGCCTCTCCGCGGCCTGAGCCCTCCTCGGGCAGCACCGCCCTCACGACACCGCATCCCACCTCAGGAGCAGAGAATGACGCGCAGCACCACCTCACCTTCGTCCCCCGTCCACCGCAGAGCGTTCCTCGGCGCGGCGGCCGGTGTCACCGCGGCCGGTGTCCTCACGGCGTGCGGCGGCGGCACGAAGGTGGGCGCAGGACAGGGCGGCACCGACGACGCCCCCACCTTCAACGGCGACGAGTACAAGGGCCCGAAGGTCACCCTCGAGTACTGGAACGGCTTCACCGGCGGCGACGGCCCGCACATGCAGACCATGCTGGCCTCGTTCAACAAGAAGTACGAGGGCCGCATCACCGTCAAGAACACCACCCGGCGCTGGGAGGACCTCTACCCGGCGATGCCCACCGCCATCAGCGCGGGCAAGGGGCCGGACATCGCCGTGATCCACAACGACCAGATCGCCACCTTCGCGGTGCGCGGCACGCTCATGCCGTTGGACGACGTGGTCTCCGCCCTGAAGCTGAGCGAGTCCGACTTCATCCCCGCGGTGTGGCAGGCCGGCCTCTACGACGGCAAGCGCTACAGCGTTCCCCTCGACGTGCACTGCCTGGCCGACTACTGGAACGTGCGGCACCTGACCCGCGCCGGGCTGGACAAGGCGCCGGTCGACCGCGCCGGGTACGAGGACGCGCTCGCGGAACTGAAGTCCGCCGGCGTCGCCCAGCCCTTCTGGATGCCCAACAAGTGGCCGGCACACCTGATGTTCATGAGCCTGCTGTGGCAGTTCGGCGGCGAGCTGTACAACGCGGAGGGCACCGAGGCCCTGTGGGGTTCGGACGCCGGCGAGGAGGCGCTTGCCTGGATGACCGAGCAGATCCGCAAGGGCTACAGCCCCGCCCGGGTGGCGCAGGACTCCCAGTACAACGCCTTCAAGAACGACAAGGTCAGCTTCACCTGGGACGGCATCTGGCAGATCAACGACCTCAAGTCGACCGCGGGGAAGGTCAAGTGGGACATGTCCCCCCTGCCCACGATCGGACCGACGCCCGCCGTCTGGACGGCGAGCCACAACTTCGTCCTGACGTCCCAGGCCGGACGCGACAAGAACAAGGTGCAGGCAGCGAAGTTCTTCATCGACTACATGAGCGAGCGCTCCACGGAGTGGGCCAAGGCCGGCATGATCCCCGCCCGCAACAGCGTGCGCGCCACCCCCGAGGTGTCCCGCCTGCCGCAGACCCCGCTCGCCCGGGACGTCGACGTCTTCCGTTTCCTGCCGGCCCTGCCCGGCCTGGGCGACGTGCAGAGCAAGGCGCTCGAACTCGCCGTCCAGAAGGCCGTCCTGGGCCAGCAGTCGCCGGGGGACGCCTTGGCCGACGGCGTGCGGACCGCCAACAAGATCCTGGCCGACAACAAGCAGAAGTACGCGAAGTGAGGCGGAACCGGTGCGACGGCTGACGACCCCGTCCGCCACGGAGGACCCGCGAGCGCGGGAGGCGGACCCCACCGCGGAGGCGGACCCCACCGCGGTCCGGGCGGTCCCACGCTCCTACCAGTGGTGGACGCCCTATGTGTTCATGGCACCGTACCTGGTGCTGTTCCTCACCTTCGTGGTGATCCCCATCGGCTACGGACTGTGGATCAGCCTGCACCAATGGGACATCAACCTGCCGGCCAAGCCCTTCGTGGGACTGGCCAACTACCGGGAGTTGTTCGATCCCGGCAGCGTGGACGCGCCGCGTTTCTGGCAGGCCATGCGCGCCACGGGCATCTTCACCCTGCTCTCGGCGCCGCTTTTGCTGATCGTGCCGCTGTTCACCGCCCTGCTGATGAACGGCAGATTCCGCGGCCGCAACCTGTACCGGGCCGTCTACTTCGCCCCGTACGTCCTCGGCGTCGCCGTCGTCGGCCTGCTGTGGCGGTTCCTGCTCGACGGCAACATCGGTCTGGTCAACCACTACCTGGGGCTGATCGGCCTGCCCGACGACATCCAGTGGACCACCGACACCCCGGCCGCCTGGTGGGCCCTGGTCCTGGTCACCGTGTGGTGGACGCTCGGGTTCAACTCCGTCATCTACCTCGCCGGCCTGCAGGACATCCCGGCGGAACTGTACGAGTCCGCCAAGGTCGACGGGGCGAACGCCTGGCAGCGCTTCCGGCACGTCACGCTCCCGGGCCTGCGGCCGGTGGCGCTGTTCGTCGTCAACTCCACGCTGCTGGCCTCGGCCAACATGTTCGGCCAGTCGTACATCATCACCGGTGGGGCTCCCGCCGACGAGACCAAGACCGCCATCTTCCTCATCGCGGAGACGGGTCTGCGGCGCTTCGAGATGGGCTCGGCGTCCGCCATGAGCTTCATCCTGGCGCTCGCCCTGATGGCAGCCAGCGCGGTGGTGTTCCGTGTCTTCCGCGAGCGTCAGGAGGAACGATGACCCCTACGGAGACCGAGCAGTGGCGGACGGACCGGCACCCCGTCACCTCCGGGCGGAGCCCGTCGGGAAGGCCGCCTGCCGCCGCCGCCCGGCGCCTGCGCCGGGCGCTGCTCCACCTCGTCCTGGCCGTCGTGGCTGCGCTGTATCTCAGCCCGCTCGCCTACATGGCGGTCACCTCCTTCAAGACCGGGGAGGCCGCCGGGTCCACGGACCCGCAGTGGTTGCCCTCCCCCGCCACCGTGCAGGCCTACCGGGAGATCCTCACCGCCACGGACAGTCCGGTCCTGCGGTGGCTCGCCAACAGCGTCCTCGCCGCCGCCGCGCACGCCGCGCTGGTCCTGGTCACGGCGACGCCCGCGGCCTACGCCCTGGCACGCATGCGGTTCAGGGGCAGGAGGGTCTTCTTCACCTCGATCGTCGCGACGCTGTTCGTGCCGCCCATGGTCCTGCTCATCCCGAACTTCCTGATCGTCAACGAGCTGGCCTGGGTGGACAGTCTGCCCGCCGTGATCGTGCCGGGCGCGGCCAGTGCGTTCGGCGTGTTCTTCCTGCGCCAGTTCTTCCTCACCGTTCCGGCCGAGCTCGAAGAGGCTGCCGAACTGGACGGCTGCAACCGGTGGCAGATCTTCGTCAAGGTCGTCCTGCCCCTGTCCAAACCGGCGTTGACCACGCTCGGCATGCTGTCGTTCCTCGCCAACTGGAACGACTTCCTGTGGCCGCTGTACGTGCTCCTCAGCCCCGAGTCCCTCACCTTGCCGGCGGGCCTGGCCAACTTCCAGAACGCCAACAGCATCCACTACGACCTGCTGATGGCCGGGGCGGTGATCGCCAGCGTGCCCGTCCTGCTGCTGTACATCGTGGCGCAGCGCTGGGTCATCGAGGGTGTCTCCCGATCGGGCCTCAAGGGCTGAGCGCCGGGAACCTGCACCTGTCACCCAACTTCCTTTCCACCATGGCTCGTTGCCGCCGTTGACCACCCCGTCCCCTCGTGCGATCTTCGGACCGCCCCCGCGGTCGCGGGTGGTCACTCGACGGGAGGCGGACACGGTGGCGACCAGCAGGAGAAGCATCAGGCACCGGCATGCCGCGGCCGCGGTGGCGTTACTGGCCTCGGGCCTGGTGACGGCCGTCGCCGGGCCGGCCGCGGCAGCGCCTGCCGCGCCGCCGGCACACGCGCCGGTGGCCGTGGCATCCGGCACGCTGGGCGACCCGACCCCCGAGGAGCAGGAGAAGCTGCGGGCCGTGGCCGGTGCGATCTGGAGCCCGGAGCTCGCGGCCGGCTGGAACATGAACGCCGAGGTGGCGGACATCCTGTCCACCGCCACCGGCGAGATCCTCCAGTGCAGCGAGGCGTTCGCCCTCGTCCCGCGCCCGCCCGGCTTCGTCCCGGGGCTCGGCTATCTGGTCGGCTATTGGCAGAACCTGCGCGACTACTTCCGCGCGGTGTACGCCAACCGTACGTACCGGGCCTGCGTGGTCACCGCTGCCGCCTCCTACCGCTCCCCCGTCGAGATCGCCTCCATGGGCATCTGAGGACGGGGCGCCGCCGGGTCAGTCCTGCGCCTCGTCGTCCAGGGCCCCGTCGTCGAGGCGCGCCAGGCCCTGTTCCCAGCGTCGCCGGCGCTCGTCCGGGGTCTGGTCCCACCAGGGAGTGCCGCGTTCACCGAGCGCGATCTTCGCCTGGTCGACGCGTGCGCGCGCCGCCCGCTCGGCGTTCGCATCCCCGGCGCCCGTAGCCGTGCGCACCGCGCGGCGGGCCGCCATGAGGTGACGGCGAAGCCGTGCGGCGATCTCCTCGGGGACGGCCGGATCCGTGGCCCGCCACTTCCTGCCCTTGATGAGGACGAAGTGCCCGTCCGGGGTGCGCTCCGGTGACTGGTCTGCTTCCACGCGGACGATTGTGCCCGCCGGGCGGGCCGGTGTGCGGTCGGCGCCCGCCCGTTTCGGGCACCCGCCACTGCGGAGGTATCCGCACCCGCGGCGGCGGGGTCGTGGCACAGTGGCGGTATGTGTGGCCGCTATTCCTCCACCCGTGCACCCGAAGACCTGACCCAGCTGTTCGGCGTCACCGACTGGCGTCCCGAGGAGACCTTGGCACCGAGCTGGAACGTCGCGCCGACCGACCCGGTCCACGCGGTGCTCGAGCGTGCCTCGCGGGACGGGAAGGAGGAGGTCCGGCGGGAGCTGCGGGCACTGAAGTGGGGGCTGGTGCCGTCCTGGGCCAAGGACCCGAAGGTGGGAGCCCGGATGATCAACGCCCGGGTCGAAAGCGTGCACGAGAAGCCGGCCTACCGGCGCGCCTTCGCCAAGCGGCGCTGCCTGCTGCCCGCCGACGGCTTCTACGAGTGGGAGCAGGTGAAGGACGAGGCGACGGGCAAGACCCGCAAGCAGCCGTACTTCATCCACCCCGCCGACGGGCAGGTGATGGCCATGGCGGGCCTGTACGAGTACTGGCGCGATCCCGGGGTCCGAGACGACGACGACCCGGACGCCTGGCTTCTGACCTGCACGATCATCACCACCGAGGCCACCGACGCGGCCGGCCGGGTGCACCCCCGCATGCCTCTCGCCCTCGACCCGGAACACTATGACGCCTGGCTCGACCCCGGCCACCAGGACACCGAGGACCTCCGCGCCCTGCTCACTCAGCCCGCGGACGGGAACCTGCGGGCTCGGCCGGTCTCCACGGCGGTGAACAACGTCCGCAACAACGGTGCGCACCTGCTGGACGCGGTCGGCTGACCAGACGCACGGCCGCGCCGCGAGCCGATGGATGTGCGGGTCGGGACTGGCCCGGATCGCATCGGCGTCGCAGCGCCCGCTCGGGAAGCCTCGCCGCGTGTCGTCGACGGCGGCGAGGCGCGGGTGTCAGACCGACGTGACGAAGCGCTCCCACACGCGGTGCGTGGCCATCAGTTCCCGCAGCTGCTCCAGCACGGACGTGCCGTCGCCGCTCACCACCACGCCCGGCCCGTCCGTCGGGATGCCGACCGCGTCCAGCGCCGCGTCGCCACCCGCCCAGGCGCCGATCGCCTTGCCGTGGCGGAACGCCTCCGACAGCAGCAGGCCCACCCGCGGGTCGACGCCTCCGGGCGTGCCCGCGGGCAGTCCCTTGGCATCGCGGGCACCGTGGGCGTCGCCGCCCGGGGCGGGCGAGCCGGCCACGAGCAGCGCGTCGAACTCGATCGACCGGGCGGTCGCGAACGTCCGCTGTACCGTGACCGCGTCGTCGCCCGTGCCCAGCTTGCCGCCGGTGGGAGCCACGACCAGCGGCACCATTCCGGCGCCGAGCACCGCCTCGCGCACCGCCCGCACACCGTCCAGGTCACCGTCCGGGGTCGCGATGATGCCGATGAGCCGTCCGCCGGTGGGCCAGGTCTGCCCCACCTGGGAGAGAGCGGGGCTTGGCTCGACGTCGGCGGGCGGCTCGGTCGCCTCCGGCGCGGGCAGGCCGAGACCCTCGGCGACCCGGGCGCACAGGTCGGCGTCGATGCGGGCCAGCACCTGCAGCGCCCGTTCCTTGACGGCCTGCTCGTAGCACTTGCCCAGCTCGAAGGTGTAGGCGCCGATGATGTGTTCCCGCTCGACGTCGCTCATGCTCAGCCAGAAGCGGCGCGGCTGGCTGAAGTGGTCGGCGAACGACTCCGGGGCCTCCCGGACCTTCGTCGCCTCGGGCACCCGCACCGGTGTCTCGATGTACGCCCCCGTGTCCGCCCCCGCCAGGAACGGGCAGCCGCCGTCGAGCGAGTTGGGCCGGTAGGGGGCCACGCCCCGGTGCACCGCGTCCTGGTGATAGCCGTCCCGCAGCATGTCGTTGACCGGCGAGTGCGGCCGGTTGATGGGGATCTGCGCGAAGTTCGGACCGGCCAGCCGGGTGATCTGGGTGTCCAGGTAGGAGAACAGCCGTCCGGCGAGCAGCGGGTCGTCGGTGATGTCGATGCCGGGTACGAGGTGGCCGACGTGGAAGGCGACCTGCTCGGTCTCGGCGAAGAAGTTCGACGGGTTGCGGTTCAGCGTCAGCAGGCCGATGGGCTGGACGGGGGCGAGCTCCTCGGGGACGAGGTTGGTCGCGTCGAGCAGGTCGATGCCCTCGAAGGTCTGGTCCGGGGTGTCGGGGAAGGTCTGGATGCCCAGCTCCCACTCCGGGTAGGCGCCCGCCTCGATGGCGTCGGCGAGGTCCCGGCGGTGGAAGTCGGGGTCGACACCGCCCGCGATCTGGGCCTCCTCCCACACGAGGGAGTGCACACCGAGCTTCGGCTTCCAGTGGAACTTCACCAGCGTCGTGGAACCGTCGGCTGCCACGAGGCGGAAGGTGTGGACTCCGAAACCCTCCATCATCCGGTACGAGCGCGGGATGCCCCGGTCGGACATGTTCCACAGGGTGTGGTGCGTGGCCTCGGTGTGCAGGGTGACGAAGTCCCAGAAGGTGTCGTGTGCGCTCTGCGCCTGCGGGATCTCGCGGTCCGGGTGCGGTTTGCCCGCGTGGATGATGTCCGGGAACTTGATGGCGTCCTGCACGAAGAAGACCGGGATGTTGTTGCCGACCAGGTCGAAGACACCTTCCTCGGTGTAGAACTTGGTGGCGAATCCACGGGTGTCCCGCACGGTGTCGGCGGAACCGCGCGAACCGAGGACGGTCGAGAAGCGCACGAACACCGGCGTCTCCGCCCCCGGGGCCAGGAAGGCGGCCTTCGTCACGGCGGACGCGGTCCCGTAGCTCTTGAAGACGCCGTGCGCCGCCGCACCGCGGGCGTGCACGACACGCTCCGGGATGCGTTCGTGGTCGAAGTGCATGACCTTCTCGCGCAGGTGGTGGTCCTGCAGCAGCACCGGCCCGCGCGGGCCGGCCTTGAGCGAGTGGTCGGTGTCGTAGAGACGTGTGCCCTGGGCGTCCGTCAGGTAGGCGCCCGACTGTGCCATGCGGGCCTGGGCCGCACCGGTCGCCTGACCGGTGGGCGACATCGTGTCGGGTCCGCTCTGGTCGGGCTTGGGCGGCAGCGGCTCGCGCGGCTCCGTCGGTTCCGCGACGGCCGGGGACTCCGGGGCCGGCTTGCCGGGGACCCCCTCCTCCGGTCCCGCGCCGAGACCCTGAAGGGCTTCGGTGACCTTGTCCGTCGCCCGCTTGATGGGGTTGGGCTGGCTCATCGCTACGGTTCCTCTGCTTTCTACCGGCCGCGGCGTGCGGCCACGGGGGGATGGGGCCCTGTGATCCGGCGCCGGGTACCCGGATGCGCCGAACGCACCCCTGGGTCGCGTGTGCGGCCGGCCCACGGGTCACCGTGGTCCGGCCGGCACGGGTGTCAGGGCCGCACGAGTCGGTGCAGGGCGAGTCGCGCCAGGGGGGCGTAGGCCAGCAGGGCGAGTCGTGGGCCGTCCACGGCGAGGGTCGTGGTGCTGCCGCGGGGGTGTGTCCGGACGTCGTGCTCCAGTCGGAGTACGACGGGACCGAGGCGAACGCGCCAGGACCAGCGCCGGCCTTCCTGATCGACCGTCTCGATCCCGAACACGACGCGGAGGCCCGCCACCGACTCGACGGTGCCGCTCGTACCGGCGGTGAGCCGGCGCTCGCGGCAGTGCACCGCCCTGATCTGGGGTGACCAGGCGGGCCATCGGTCGAGACATGCGTAACGCTCCCAGACCACCTCCGGGGAGGCCCGTCCGGTGGCGTGCAGCGTCAGGTGCCCCATGACCGCGGTGTCCGCCCTCGCGCCCGCTCGTCCTGTGTGCTGCTCACCGGGTCCGGCTCTGCAGGTACTCGGTGAGGGCGGTGCCCGGCCGGAACGTGGCCACGCCGTCGTCCGCCCGGAAGCTGCCGAAGCTCCCCAGGGTGACGGTCTCCTGCGCCTTGAGCGCCTCGGCGATGGCACCCGCCTGCTCGACCGTACCGAACAGCAGATCGAGGACCCGGCTGATGTCGTCCGTGTCGAGCTGCCCGCCGTCGGGGGCGTCGCCGGCACGTCGAGCGGTCATCTGGCTGAGCTGCGACTTGTCCACGTTCACTTTCCCGTCGCGTTCCGAGGGCGGTGCTCCGACGCCTCCACGATCGCGGCAGGGCGGAGGCGCCGCATCTTCGGACCACCACATCCCATGCAGGCGCATTATTTGCTATCACCGCTTATCCGCGCACGCATGTATGCTCGGGTCCCATGAAGGCCATCACACTCACGCAGTACGGCGACGATCTCGAACTGACCGAGCGGCCCCGGCCCAGGGTCGCGCCCGGCGAGGTTCTCGTCCGGGTGAGGGCCGCCGGTGTGAATCCGGTGGACTGGAAGCTCGCCGAGGGCGCCCTGGACTCCCTGATCGAGACCCGTTTCCCCCTGATCCCCGGCTGGGACGTGGCCGGCGTCGTGGAGCAAGTCGGCTTCGACGTGAGCGAGTTCACCGAAGGGGACGAGGTCTTCGGCTACATCCGCAAGGACACCGCCCAGCTCGGCGCCTACGCCGAGGAGGTCTCGGCCCACGTCCGCATGCTCGCCCGCAAGCCGGACTCGCTCTCCTGGGAGGAGGCGGCCGGGATGCCGCTGGCGGGGTTGACGGCCCTGCAGTCCCTGGACCGCGTCGGAGTGCGCGACGGCTGGACCGTCCTGGTGCACGCCGCGGCGGGTGGAGTGGGGGTGCTCGGCGCACAGTTGGCCGTGGCCCGCGGAGCCCGGGTCATCGGGACGGCCGGCGAGCACAACCACGCGTTCCTGCGCGGTCTGGGCGTCGAGCCGGTGACGTACGGGGAGGGCCTGGCCGAGCGGGTGGCAGCCCTGGCGCCCGAAGGGATCGACGCGGCCCTGGACTTCGTCGGCGGGGAAGCCGTCGACGTGTCTCTCGGCCTGCTCGACGAGCCGAGCCGTCTGGCTTCGATCGTCGATCCCTCCGCCGCCACCCGCGGCGGCCACTACGTGTGGGTGCGCCCCGATTCCGCGCAGCTGGCCGAGCTCGGCCGACTGGCCGGTGAGGGCCGTCTGACCGTCCCGGTCGCCCAGGTCCTCCCGCTCGCGGACGCCGCCGAGGCGTGGCGGCTCAGCCGCGAGGGGCGCACCCGGGGGAAGTTGGTGCTCTCCGTCGGCACCGGCTGATCTCCGCCCCGCAGCCGCGGCCCGGCGGGCGCACCCGTCGGGCCGCGGACGATCGAGCGGACCGCGGCGCCCCCGTGAACGACGGCCCCCGCTCCCCCGCGTCCCCCCGGCCCTCACCTGGCGTGGGCCGGCTTCCCGCCCTTCTGGTGCTGGCGTGCGTGAGCCGGCGGCCCTTGCTGGGGCTTCGCCTTTCCCTTGGCCGCCTTCTCGGCCCCGGGCCGCTGAGGAGTGCCGGACGTCGGGGCGGGCCGGTCGGCCGGTCGCGAGCCGGACGAGGGCGCACGAGCGACCCGTGTCGCGGCGGAGTCGCGCACCGGGTGCCCCGGGACGGAAGGACCGGACGAGGGCGTGGTCGCCGATGCGGAGGGTGTGTCCGCGCGGTGAGCCGCGGAGTCCCGAGCCCGTGACGGGTCGTCCCGGTCCGTGGCCGACGGAGCCGCTTCGCCCGCGGCGCCGTGGTGCGAGAAGCCGTCCGTGACCACCAGGCCCGCGGCGACCACGGCGGCGAGTGCGGCCGCGGCACCGCCGGTCAGCAGCCGGGCACGCCTGGAGGCGGGCCGGACGCCCGTCTCGGCCGAAGCGGGGGAATCCGTGGCGGTACCCGGCGCTGCCACCGCCACGGGCAGGCTCCGGTGCGTGCTGTCCCCCCGATCCGCGACCGTGGGCGGCACGACGCTCAGCGCGCGCCGGGGAGCGGATCCGGCAGGGCTCGGCGTGTCCGTTCCGGCGAGACGGGCCAGCGCCCGGGCGCACTCGACCGCGGTGGGCCGGTCGTGCTCCTCCAGACTCGTCATGCGCCGCAGCAGGTTCGCGAAACCGTCGGGCAGGAGGTCCGGCACGGCGGGCGGGCGGTGCAGACGCGCGATGGCGGCCTCCAGGGGACCGCCGTCGTACTCGAGCCGGGCGGTGAGGCATTCGAGGAGGACCAGGCCGAGGGCGTAGACGTCGGCGGGCTGTCCGACGCGCCGGCCCAAAACCTGTTCGGGCGCGAGGTAGGCCGCCGTTCCGGTCAGGGTGCCGGTGGCGGTGCGGGTGGTGGTCGCGTCCAGCAGCCGGGAGATGCCGAAGTCCGTGAGGTGGGGACGGCCCGAGGAGTCCAGGAGGATGTTGGACGGCTTGACGTCCCGGTGGACGATGCCCGCCTCGTGGGCGTGGGCCAGGGCGTCGGCCAGGGCCGCACCGAGTCCCGCCACGGTTCCGCACGGCAACGGCCCCTGGGCGATGCGCGATTTGAGGGTGGGTCCGTCGATCAGCTGCATGACGAGGAAGGCCTCCCCGTCGTGGCGTCCGGCGTCGAAGGCGGTGACCAGCCCCGGATGCTGCAACCGGGCCAGGATCACGGCCTCGCTGCGCAGGGCGTCCTCCGAGTCGAAGCCGGTACCGGCGCGGAAGACCTTCACGGCGACCGGCCTGCGCAGCCGCAGGTCGAACCCGCGGTGCACGTCCGCCGCGCCGCCCGATCCGATCAGCCCGTCCAGACGGTAGCGGCCCGCCAGGATCCGGGCACAACCCCGCACCGTCCGTGCGCCCCGCATCTCGCGCAACCCCACTTCGTTCTCCCCACCGCGCCCACGCGCAACCGCTCGGACACCCGTCACCAACGAGCCACCGGACGCAGGTACCCAGCCCTCGGCGGCTTGCACCCCGGTGTCCCGCCGGCCTGCTCGGCGGTGGAGTCCCCGCAGGGTGCGTCAGGTCGACAAGGCCTCGTCGACCGTGGCGTACAGCGGCAGCACGGTCGTCAGTCGCGTGAGTTCCAGGATGCGCAGGACCTCGGGCTGCAACCCGGTCAGCCCGAAGCCGTGCCCCGCCTCGGTGCGGCCGCGGTGGAGGGCGACGAAGGCACCGAGCGCGCTGGAGTCGCAGAAGTCGACCTGGTCCAGATCGAGGAGCAGCAGGGGAACCTCCTGCATCTCCTTGGTGGTCAGGTGCCCGAGCAGCTGGGGCGTGGTGTGGTAGTCGAGGGGGCCGGTCACGGCGACGACCGCGTGCCGCGGGCCGCGACGGGAGACGAGGGTCAGGGAGGGCCCGGTCGGGAGCAGGCTGCCGGTGTCGGCCTCTGCCGGGCTGGTGGGCTCGTGCGCCTCGGGTTCCTGGGACGGGGTCATCGGGGGCGTCTTTCGGGTGGAGTGGGCGGGCAGGGTGGTGGGCTGTTCGTGGAGCGGGCCGGGGCGGACGTCACGCGGTGGCGACCTCCACCCACACGACTTTGCCGCCGTCGATCGGGCGGGTGCCCCATCGTGTCGCGAGCGCGTCCACCAGGAATATGCCCCGGTGCCCGAACTCCCCCGGGTTCGACACGATCAGCCGCGGCTCCTCGGTGCTGCTGTCCGTGACTTCGAGGACGACGCGTCCGCCGCTGCGCCGCAGTTCCACCCGCATCGCGGTCCTGGCGTGGCGTACGGCGTTGGCCACCAGCTCGTCGGCGATGAGCATCAGGTCGTTCGCGAGGTGGGGCAGGCCCCAGGCGCGCATGGTCCGGGCTGCCAGGTCGCGGGCCTCGGGGACCGCGCCGGAGACCGGTGGGTAGTCACGGACGACCGACACGACGTGATGGGCGGGGTCCTCCGGCCGGTAGAGGTACAGCATGGCGATGTCGTCGTCGTGCTGCCCTTCGGCCAGTGCCTCCAGCCAGGAGTCGCAGTCGGCCTCGACCTCGCCCACCGGTCCCGCCAGCAGTTCGCCGAGTTGCCGCAGGCCGTCGTCGATGGAGCGCCCGCGGCGCTCGACCAGGCCGTCGGTGTACAGCAGGAGCCGCGCACCGGACTCCAGGGGGGCTTCCGTCTGGGCGTACTGCCGCCGTCCCACCCCCAGGGGCGGTCCCACCTGGTCGTCGAGGAACCGTACGCCGCCGTGGGGATCGCGCAGGGCGGGCGGCAGATGGCCGGCCACGGCCGCGCGCAGCAGGCCGCGGTCCCGGTCCAGCAGGGCGTAGACGCAGGTGACGATGGAGCCGGGCGCGATGTCGTCGACGAGGATGCTCAGTTGCTCCAGGACTTCGGAGGGGGTGAGCGCGAGTTGGGCGTAGGCACGGCAGGCTGTGCGGATCTGCCCCATCACGGCTGCCGCTTTGACCCCCTTGCCCATGACGTCGCCGACCACGAGGGCCACTTCACCGTCGCGCAGCGGTATGAGGTCCACCCAGTCGCCCCCGGCGCCGCGACTGCGGGCCGCGGGGAGGTAGCGCGAGGTCGTGACGATGCCGTCGACCCGGGGCAGGCGCGGCAGCAGGTGGCGCTGGAGCGCCGTCGCCGCTTCCCGCTCCTGCCGGTAGCTCTGCGCGTTCTGCAGGGCCACCGCGGCCTGCGAGGCGACGCCCGTGACCAGGCGCTCGTGGCGCTGGGTGAACACTCCGGGCTCGGCGTGCCCGAAGAAGAAGCCGCCGAGCACCGTCCCGCGGGAGATCACGGGGACGGCGAGGTAGCTGCGAACCGGCAGGTGCCCTTCGGGCATGCCGTGGTGCGGCGCGTTGTGCCCGTAGCGGGGGTCGGCGGTGATGTCGTCCGACCGCACGACCCCCAGTCCGCGGAACGTGTGCTCGAACACCTGGGTGTTCCGCGGCATGGGGAACTTGTCGAACTCCGACCGGTCCACACCGGAGATGACGTAGAGCAGGTACGACTCTCCGGTCTCGCCGAGGACGTTGTAGAAGAACGCGCCGAACTCCGCGCCGGACAGGCGGGTCGCGGTGTCGACCGCACGCTGTACCAGTGCGTCGAGGTCCAGCTCCGCGGCGAGGGTGCTGCCGATCTCCTGCAGCAGTTCCACGATGGCGGCTTCCTCGCGCAGTTCGCTCTCGCGCTGCTGGAGCTCCCGCTGGGAGCGGCGCAACCGTGCCTCGGTGGAGCGCAGTTCGGCCACGGCACCCTGCAGGTGAGCGGCCCGCCTCGCCACCGTGCCGTCCAGGCTGTCCGCCAGGGCGGCCGCCGCTTGTGCCCGCAGTGCGGGCGGCGCACCTCCGGCCGAGAGCAACGCGAGGCGCGCGCCGCAGGCCACGGGACGCAACAGTTCCGCGGTCGCACCGGGCAGCTCGACGGGGCAGGCCAGCGTCACCACGAACCACTCCTCCCCGGTCAGTGGGCCCCCGAAGAGCAGGGCCGAGGCGGGACCGCGGTGGTCGCCTCCGTCCGGCTGCGGGGCGTCGCCGGTGCGGTTCACCTGCAGGACGGCGACACCCGCTTCGAGCAGAGGTGTGTCGTCCACACGTTCCGTCCCGGCGCCGATCCGCTCGAGCAGCCGGTACGCCAGAGAGGCACTGCCGGCGGCTTCCTTCGGCGACGACGGGTCCGTGGCCCGTCCCGAGGGGCCCGTGGCCGGCAGGTCGGCGGCCTGCGGGCGGAACTCCCGCAACACGCCCTGGCTCGGGCGGGACGCGAGATGCACGCTGACGTCCGGGCGCCGCGCGCCCCGGTCGATGCGCAGCCGACCGTGGAGGAAGTCGGCGAGGGACTGTGCCGCCGCGTCGAGCGTCGGCGCCGACCGGACGGCTTCCCGTAGACGCACACCGCACGCGGCCATATCAGCGAGATCGAAGGCCGAGAGGTCGTGTGTGGTGAGGTCGCCTACCGGGTGGTGTCCGTGGGCCGAGTGCGGTGCAGCCATGGTCAGACACAGTAGAGCACGTCGGCGCCCCTCCGGTCCGCCACCCGGGGCACGGGCGACGTATCCCGGTACCCAGGTCGGAACGGAGTCCTGCGCCCGTCGGTGTCATGGCGATCACACCGGGGGTTACTGGATCTTCGTTTCGCTCCGGTGTGAGGATGAGCCAATGTCTGTGCCCTTCGAGTCGACGAAAGTACACGTCACCCGCCTCGATCAGGTGGTGTGTGTCGCATTGCGCGGTGAGCTGGACTTCGAGGACGCGGAGGACGTCCAGGCCGCCTGGTCGGCGGCCGACCGCGCCGGGCTGCCCACCACCGCCGTGGATCTCTCGCAGGTGGTCTTCGCCGACAGCATGCTGCTGAACGCGCTGCTGGAGGCCCGGCGCCGTCACGACGCCACGGGCCGCGCCTTCGTCCTGCTCGGCCCGCTCAACGCCTCGGTCAGCCGCCTGCTGGAAGTCACCGGCGCACTCGGACACTTCACCGTCCAGGACACGCTGCCGGGAGAAATCGCCTGAACCGCGGCAAAGGTACGTGAATCACCTCGGAGCAGTCACTCGGCCACGGCTCAGTCCTGGGCGGGCAGGACCCGAGTCACCTTGCCCTTCAGGTCGGCCTCCAGATGGCCGCTGACGTGCTCGTCGGCGAAATACACGGCCAGTCCGAGGGGGGTGTCGAAGGTGTCGTCGGCGGCGCGGACCATGAGGTAACGCGAGGTCGGATGTGCCACGTTGAGGTCCTTCTCCGCCCGCTTCAGCAAGGAGGGAAGGACATCCCAGTCGAAAGCGTCGAGGTCGAACGGACGGTCGCCCCCGATGATCGCGCCGCTGATGATGCCCTTCTCGACACCTCGGCCCGGGCGGTAGATGTACGAGTCGTACTTGGTGCCGCTTCCCTTCACCATGATCTCCGCGGACACGTATCCCGGATAGACGACGAATCTGCACGCGCGGTCCGTGCCCGTCGCGGCCTTGATCTCCTTCACCGCCGTCCGGATGCCGTCCGGGGTGAGCAGATCGGTGTCCGCGTCCGCCTGCGAGGCCGGGGCCGACCGGGAGGCCTCGGGGGCTTCGGGGGTGGGGTCCTTCGTGCCGGTCGCCGTCGACGAGGAACCGGGCCGGCCGGCCGCCTCCCCGTCGCCCTTGTCATCTCCGTGCGGTACCAGCGTCCACACCAGGACACCGGCGAGCACCGTGCCGACGACGGACGAGGCGATGGTAATGCGGCGCCGCGCACGGCTGCCCGGTCGCGGCGTCGTCGACCGCGTGGGGCCCGTCGGGTAGGGCGTCGGCGGGGCGCCGTGCCCGGGCACGGCGTCGTACGGGCCCGTCGGCCGGAAGCCGGCCGGCGGGCCGAAACCCGTCGGGGGCCCGAAGCCGGAGGGTGTGGCTACCGGCTCCGGCGGCGGCGCCAGCCGGTAGGAGGTGGCCGGGCCGCCTCCGCCGGTACCGACGGGTGGGGCCTGGCTGTCCCCGCCGGTGGCCCGGGGCGCGGGGCCGGAGCCGCCGGCCGCCTCCGCCAGCATCCGGTCCGCCGTCTCGGCGTCCGCCCGGCCGGCCGGGTCCTTGACGAGCACGGCGGTCAGGAAGCCGGTGAGCACCCCGGCCCGGCGTGGGGGTGGGAGCTCCTCGCTGAGCAGGGCCGCGAGCGTCGCGAGGGTGGTGCCCCTGCGCAGCGGGTGATGGCCCTCGACCGCCACGTACAGCATCATCGCCAGTGACCACAGGTCGGAGCCCGGGCCGCCCTCGCCACCGGAAATGCGCTCGGGGGCCATGTAGTCGGGCGTGCCGATGACGGAGCCGGTCGCGGTCAGAACGGTCGACTCCCTGATGGCAGCGATGCCGAAGTCGGTGAGTACGGGGCGCCCGTCGGGCCTCATCAGGACGTTGGCAGGCTTCACGTCCCGGTGCTGGATGCCGACGTCGTGCGCGGCGCGCAGTGCGGCCAGCACCTCGCGGCCGATCCGGGCGGCCTCGACGGGCGTCAGCGGGCCCTTGTCCAGCCGGTCCTGCAGCGACCCGCCGGTCACCAACTCCATGACGAGCCACGGGTAGGTGTGCTCGCCGCCGTCCACGACGTGGTGGATGGTGACCACGTTGGGGTGGTCGACGCGGGCCAGGGCCCGTGCTTCGCGCAGCACCCGCGCCCGCAGCATCGCCGCGGCGGGCGGATCGTACTCGGCGAGCCCCGGGTCGGACGGCCGCACTTCCTTGAGCGCGACCGCTCGGTCCAGGATGAGATCACGGGCCCGCCACACCAGGCCCATGCCACCGCCGCCGAGTCGCGCCTGCAGTTCGAAGCGCCCGTCGATGACCCGTCTGCCGGATTCCCCGTCGTTCATGGCCGGGAGCCTACGGGATGGCGGTGACACGGCTCCTGACAGGTGGCCGGCACGCCCGGCACGGTCGGGACGCCGATGTGCGGCAGGCGCGGGCCGACACGACAGTGACGGCACTGACCGGTCCCTGGTCACCCGCCGCCTCGTGACGACCGCCTTCGCCCCCGGACCGGCCGGGCCACTGACACCGACGGCGTACCGGCGCCTCCAGGAGCGGTCCGCCCGGGACCGCTCCGCCCGGGGCGACGGGGGGCGACGAGGGCGCATCGCGCACAAATACCTCATCCGGCCGAACATCAAGGCCTGTCGCCCCCGGTATGGATGACCCACACCCAGCGCACGTGGAGAGGGGGTGACCTCGATGGACAGCGGATACGGCCTCATCCAGTTCCTGCTCGACCTCCTCGGCCTCGGCTGATCACGGTGGACGAACCCGGGTCGCGGCGTCGCACGACGCCGCACCCCCCGAACCGGTCGCCGCACACCCCTCAAGCCCTCCCGCGGCCGGTCGGGACGCATGGCCCGGCCGCGGTCAGGACGGCGGCATCCGGCGCAAGGCGTCCGACGCGGACGCACCCACGTCGAGCGCGGTCTCCCGCACGTCCGCACCGACGCCGGCCTTCTGCACTGCGGCGGCCAACCTCCGCGCCTGTTGCAGATGTTCCCGCAGCGCCGACCGCAGGAGCCGGTCGAAGGTCCGGCCGCGGGCGGTCCGTAGAGCCCGCAGTTCCCGCGCGTCGGCCATGCCCGGCATGTCGTGGCCCTCGTGGGGATTGTCGTCGGGCACTCCTCTCCTGCCCAGGAGGGCGCGGAGCCGGGTGAGTTCGGTGTCCCGGCCGGCGGCGGCCTCGGACGCCCAGTGCTCCACCTCCCTGTCGCCACTCCGCTCCGGTGCGAGCAGGAGCAGCTGCCGGGCCTGCACGTCCATCGCGATGGCCAACTGGATCCAGCCGACCTCGGTGGCGTCGGGCCTGGCGGCCGCACGCGGTTCCGGCCGCTCCGGCGGCGGGGAGCCGCCGCACCCCGACACGGCCACCGCGCACAACACGGTGGCGACGAGGGCCGTGCCGAACCGGCGAGGAGTCGGGTGGGCCATCGCTGCTCCTTGAGCGTGGTTGCCGTGCCGAGGCGTGGACTGTGCCGTGCCGCGCGCGATCAGGAGGGGTTGCCGTCCGCTCCGCACTTCACGATGGCGTTGATGCAGGTGGTGACCCTGCGGGCGAGTTCGTTCTCGGGCCAGGCGTTGAAGAAGTCACCGTGCATCGTGTAGCCGGGCCCGGAGGCGAGCCGCAGGCCCTGGGTGTTCCCCGACACGGGGTAGCGCAGCACCTGCCGCAGCTTGGGCACGGGCACGGGGTGGGTGGCCGGGCACGCGCCGTTCACCGGGTAGGACATGTGGCTCTTGTGGTCGGCGGAGTCCAGGTCCTTTCCGTTCCAGCACTGCGGGAAGTCCAGGTAGGACTCCAGCATCGAGCCCGCCGGGCAGGTGACGAAGTCCTTCGAGGGGTTGACCTCGCCGTGGTGGAGACAGGACCAGCGGGCCACCGAGGTGGGATCGCCGACGCCGGTCGCCTTGGCGTTGCCCGCCACGATCCGCAGCCCCTGCGGGAACGGGCGGATGCGCTGGATGACGTCGTCGCGGACGCCCTCGCCGAGGTAGTAGAAGGTGGTGCCGGTCGGTTCCACGGGCTGGTCGTTGCGGTAGAGCGTGGGCACCCAGTACGACGACGTGTCCACGGCGGGGGCGCAGGTCGAGGCCGAGCCGAGCAGGTCGGTGACGTCGGTGTGCGCGTTGGTCACCCGGCTGCCGAAGAAGCTGTGCATGTGGGAGGCGCCGGGCAGCCCCGGGAAGACGATCGGGTCGTCGGGGAGCCGGTGGCTGTAGGGGCACTCGGCGAGGAACTCCGCGACCCGGATCACCTGGGCGCCCTGCGGGGCGGCGTTCAGGGCGGTGCTGTCCGGGCGGCTGCCGGGGGTGGCGGCTCCGGTGTAGAGGGTCGCGAACAGCAGGCCGAGGGAGGCCAGGGCGGTCGTCCAGGCGCGTCGCCTGGACCGGCTGCCGGTGGGCGGGCGGGGGGAGGTTCTCAGCACAGCACTCCTCCTGGGGGAAGTGGTGGGGGCTGCCGCCGGAAGCGGTTCCGGAACCGGTTCCGGCCTTGTGCGTGAATGAAAGGGACACACCGCGCTGCCGTCAATACCTCCCGTAGCGATTGGTACGCCCAACTCCCGCCCAGCGAAACGAACTTCGCATCGGGCAGTGCCGTGTGCGGCAGCCCCGCGCAGGGCAGCGGCGAGGCACCGCCGCGGCGCCTCCCTGTGGTGTTGACGTGGGGGGAAAGCCGCTGTTTGACTCGGGCGTCGCTCCCGGAGCGGCGCCGGTTCCGGCCGGGGCGGCCCGTCCGGCGGCCGTGTGTTCGTGCGCAGGAAGAGGGATGCGGTGCGTGTCACCATCGCGGACGTGGCCCGGATGGCCGGCGTGAGCAAGACGACCGTCTCGCGGGTCCTCAACACGCGAGCCGAGGTGGACAGTTCGACTGCCGCCCGGGTCCGGGAGGTCATCGACCGGCTGGGGTACGTACCCAGTTCCGGTGCGGTGGGTCTGGCCCGCGGGAGGAGCCGCACGGTCGGCATGCTCGTCCCGTCCCTGACCTGGCCCTGGATGGGTGAGGTGCTCCAGGGGGTCGTGGACACGGTGGAGGCCGCCGAGTTCGGTCTGCTGCTGTTCACCTGCAACCGGGGCACCGACTCGGTGGAGTGGTTCACCAGTCAGGTCTCGGCCCGCGCCTTCGACGGACTGATCGCCGTCGAGCCGGAGGACACGCTGGCGATGCTCACCGCACTGCACCGCAAGGGGCTTCCGGTCGTGCTGATCGACGACCGGGGCCGCCATCCGGAGTTCCCGTACGTGACCGCGGCCAATCGCGAAGGGGGAGCCGCGGCCGCGCGCCACCTGCTGGACGAGGGGCGGCTCCGGCCGTTGGTCCTCGCCGGGCCGCTGCGCTTCGGCTGTGTACGCGACCGCCGCGAGGGCTTCGACGCCACGTACGCCGCGAGCGGCCACCCGACGGATTCCGCGCTCTTCGTCGAGAGCGACTTCACCGAGGCCGGCGGGGCGGAGTCGGTCCGCCGTCTCCTGCGGGAGGGACGGGAGTTCGACGCCGTCTTCGCGCACAACGACCTCGCCGCCGTGGGCGCCATGTCCGCCCTGCGCGCGGCCGGGTTGCGGGTGCCGGAGGACGTGGCCGTCATCGGTTTCGACGACATCCCGATGGCACGCCTGACCCAGCCGGCCCTGACCACGGTCCGGCAGCCGATGCGCCGGATGGGGGAGACCGCGGCCCGGATGCTCCTCGGTCACCTGTCGGGCGAAGCACATCCGGGGCGACCGGTCGTCCTGCCGACCTCGGTGATCATCCGCCGGTCGACCACCGCGGACTGATCCCCGCCGACGGGCGGCCCTCCCCCGGCCCCTCCTCACGGGCGGGCAGCACCGGCCCGGCCCAGAGCGGGTCCGCGTCCCCAATTCCCGCTCCTTTGACGGCAATCCGTGTCCGAGGGCTTGCCCCCCGATTGCGTCACCCCTTAAATCAAACCGTGAACTAAGCGGCCCCACCGCCGTTCTCCCCATCGGCATGCCTGTGCGCCGAGCGGCACGCTCGCGTGAGCCCGCACCGGCCCCGCAGAAAGTTGACGCATGAGACACATCACCGACGTGCGACGCCTCAGACGTCGAGCACTGGGTGTCACACTGATCGCCACAGCGGCGCTCGTCACTCTCCCGGCACAACTGCCCGCCGCGGCAGCGGAGACGCCGCTGTCGCAGGGCAGGACCGTCACCTCGTCCTCGAACGAGAACGCCGGGACGCCCGCCGCCAACGCCGTGGACGGCGACCACGGCACCCGCTGGTCGTCGGCCGCGGGCGACAACCAGTGGCTGCAGGTGGATCTGGGCGCCACGGCGTCCGTCACCCGGGTCGTCCTCGACTGGGAGGCCGCCTACGGCAAGGAGTACAAGATCCAGCTGTCCCGGGACGGCGCCAGCTGGAACGACGCGAAGACCGTCACGGGCGGCGACGGCGGCGTCGACACCGTGGACGTCTCGGGCCAGGCTCGCTACGTACGGATGCAAGGGCTCCAACGCGCCACGTCCTGGGGCTACTCCCTGTGGGAGTTCCAGGTCTTCGGCACCGCGGGCGACACGCCTGCCGGGGCGTGCGGCACCGCCGACGCCGCCCGCGGCAAGCCCTCCTCGGCCTCCTCCGTGGAGAACGCGGGGACTCCGGCCTCGGCGGCGTTCGACGGTGACGCGGGCACCCGCTGGTCGAGCCAGGCCTCCGACCCCCAGTGGCTCCAGGTCGACCTGGGCTCGGTCAAGGACCTGTGCAAGATCGACCTGAACTGGGAGGCCGCCTACGCCAAGGACTTCCGTCTCCAGGCGTCCGGCAACGGCCAGGACTGGACCACACTGAAGCAGGTGACCGGCGCGACCGGCGGACGCGCCTCCTACGAGGTCGACGGCGCCGGCCGCTACGTCCGCGTCCTGGGCACGGCCCGCGCCACCCCGTACGGCTACTCCCTGTGGGAGATGGCGGTGCACACCGAGTCCGGCGGCGGCACCGGTCCCATCCAGGGCGGCGGCGACCTGGGCCCGAACGTCATCGTGGTCGATCCTTCGACGCCGAACCTGCAGCAGAAGTTCGACCAGGTCTTCGCCCAGCAGGAGAAGAGCCAGTTCGGCAGCGGCCGTTACCAGTTCCTGCTCAAGCCGGGTACGTACAACAACATCAACGCCCAACTGGGCTTCTACACCTCGATCTCCGGTCTCGGGCTCAACCCCGACGACGTCCAGATCAACGGTGACATCACCGTGGACGCCGGCTGGTTCAACGGCAACGCCACCCAGAACTTCTGGCGATCGGCCGAGAACCTGGCCCTCACCCCGGCCAACGGCACCAACCGGTGGGCGGTCGCCCAGGCCGCACCGTTCCGCCGGATCCACGTCAAGGGCGGCCTCAACCTCGCGCCCGACGGCTACGGATGGGCCTCCGGCGGTTACATCGCCGACTCGAAGATCGACGGTACGGTCGGCCCCTACTCGCAGCAGCAGTGGTACACCCGTGACAGCAGCGTCGGCGGGTGGACCAACGGCGTGTGGAACATGACCTTCACGGGCGTCCAGGGCGCGCCCGCGACCAATTTCGCCACCGGCCCGTACACCACCTTCGACACCACGCCCCTCTCCCGCGAGAAGCCGTTCCTCTATCTGGACGGCAGCACCTACAAGGTCTTCGTGCCCGCCAAGCGCACCAACGCGCGCGGAGTGTCCTGGCCGGCGAACAGCGGCGGCACCTCCCTGCCGCTGGACCAGTTCTACGTGGTCAAGCCCGGCGCCACGGCCGCCACCATCAACGCGGCCCTCGACCAGGGCCTCAACCTGCTGTTCACGCCCGGCGTCTACCACCTCGACCAGACCATCGAGGTCGACCGCGCCAACACCGTCGTCCTCGGACTCGGACTGGCCACGATCATTCCCGACGGCGGCATCGACGCCATGCACGTCGCCGACGTGGACGGCGTCCGCCTCGCGGGCTTCCTGATCGACGCCGGCGCGGCCAACTCCGACACGCTGCTGCGCATCGGCGAGCCCGGCGCGTCGGCCGACCACGCGGCCAACCCCACCACCATGCAGGACGTGTTCGTGCGCATCGGCGGCGCGGGGCCGGGTCTCGCCACCAACTCGGTGGTCGTCAACAGCGACGACGTCCTCATCGACCACACCTGGATCTGGCGGGCCGACCACGGTGAGGGTGTGGGCTGGGAGACCAACCGCGCCGACTACGGCCTGCGCGTCAACGGCGACGACGTCCTGACCACCGGCCTGTTCGTCGAGCACTTCAACAAGTACGACGTGCTCTGGAACGGCGAGCGGGGCCGCACGATCTTCTTCCAGAACGAGAAGGCCTACGACGCTCCCAACGAGGCCGCCATCACCCATGACGGCATCGTCGGATACGCGGCCTACAAGGTCGCCGACTCGGTCAACGAGCATGAGGCCTGGGCCCTCGGCAGCTACTGCAACTACACCTCCGACGACACCATCGTGCAGCACCACGGCTTCCAGGTGCCGGTCAAACCCGGCATCAAGATGCGGCACCTGATGGTGATCTCCCTCGGTGGGAAGGGTCAGTACCGCCACGTCGTCAATGACACCGGAGCTCCCACCTCGGGAACGGACACCGTCCCGTCCAAGGTGGTCCAGTTCCCCTGATCTGACCTGACCTGACGTGACATGACGTGACGTGACGTGACGGCCCGAGTCCCCGGATAGGCCCTCCGACCCGGGGACTTCGGGCTGCCCAGAGCAGGAGTACGCACCTTCACCTTGGTCGATGAGTTCATGGACATGAACTTCGTACGTATGGGTGTACGTGTCGGCTTCCGCGTGTCACCCTCGGGTGGCCAAGCCCCCGGGAACGAACAGGAGATGCGCGCATGAAGGGACACGAGGCCGCAGCCGCCTCCGGGCTCAGCAGACGGGCGCTGCTCGGCGGTGCCGCAGCCGTGGCGACCGGCGTGATCGCGGGGAGCGGCACCGCGTTCTCCGCGACGGGCACCCGTGGGACCGTGCCGGAGCTGTGGCACGAGTTCGTCCGCGAGCCGTACCGGCATCCCCAGATCCCCTTCGTCGGACGGGCGGGCTTCGGCGGCGGGGCCGTACGGCTGCCCCGCCGCCCGGTCGTCGCCGACGTACGCGACTTCGGCGCGGCGGCGGACGGCCGGACGGACTGCGCCCCGGCGATCAACCGCGCCATCGCCGCGGCCGGTGCCGCGGGCGGTGGCACGGTCCGCATCCCGCCCGGCGTCTTCCGCATCGACGGGCTGATCCGCCTCGGGCACTCCCACGTGGTCCTGCGTGGTGCCGGCAGCGGACGGACGACGCTCCACGCCACCAGCAACCTCACCGAGCTCATCGGTGCGTACGGCTCCCGGTACGGCGGCGACAAGTCGTCCTGGTCATGGGCGGGCGGCCTCATCTGGCTGGCGCCCGAAGCGCGTTGGAACTCCCTCACCGAGGCGATCAGGGCGCGCGCGTGGCCGTTCGAGGGCTGGACCGGCAACCGGCGGGAGGAGTGGCGCACGCTCACCCGCACAGCGGCAGCCCGTGCAGGCGACTGGACCGTGACCGTGACCGACCCGGCGCGCCTGCGCCCGGGCGCCCTGGTCCTGCTCCGTCTCAGCGACGACTCCGGGCACACCCTGCTGCGGCACATGGCGGGCGACGGTCCGGGCCCCGACGCCTACACCTGGACCGACAAGAGCAAGCTGCTCTCCTACGTCCCCTACGAGTGGCCCGTCCGCATCACCCGCGTCCGCGGACACCAGGTGACGCTGGAACGCCCCCTCCCCCTCGACCTGCGGCCCGAGTGGGAGCCACAGTTCACCACGCACGTACCGGAGTTGACGGGCTCGGGCGTCGAGGGCCTGACCCTGGAGGCGGTGGAGACACCGCAGCGGCCCCACCTCCTCGACCTGGGGTACAACGGCGTCGTGCTGCAGTGCGCGTACGACTGCTGGGTGGACGACGTGACGGTCCGGAACACCGACAACGGCTTCGGCCTGGTCGCTGCCTCCGCCTGCACCCTGCGCCGCACACGTGTCTCGGGGCGAGGCAGTCACCACCCGTACTTCTGCCGTGAGGGCTCACACGACAACCTCGTCGAGGACTTCACCATCGAGGAGCGCACCACCCCGGCTCCCGCCGGCACCCAGCTGCACGGCATCAACGTCGAGGGGTTGTCCTCCCACAACGTCTGGTCGCGCGGGGACATGAGGATGGGCACCTTCGACAGTCACCGGGGCATGCCGTTCGCCAACGTCCGCACCGACATCACCGTGCACAACAACGGCCGCCACGGCGGCGACGCCAGCGCCGGCCCCCTCTTCGGTGCCCGCTTCACCCACTGGAACATCCGCGTCACCAACGGACGCGCGGGCCTCATGAAGATCGACTCCCTGGCGCCGTACTCCGCGACCGTCGGCATCAACGAGGTCCGGGAGTTCGACCAGATCGACGTACCGGACTTCGAAGGCGACCTGCACAGCCGGCTGGAGCTGTACGGCACCACCGACGTGGTCCGGCCGGCCAATCTCCACGAGGCCCAGCGTGCCGCGCAGGTGAGACGCTCCGGGCGCTGAGGCGAACGGTCGCGGAGCCGGGGGCGGCCAGGCGGTGAGCGGGCCCCGTCACCCCGCGACCAGCCGGCGTGCCGCGCGGGACGCACCGTCCGTGCGGATCCGCCCCGCGAGAGCGCGCGCGGCCTCGGCCGTTCCGGGTGCGAGAGCACGGACCAGCGCCGCGGTCAGGGAGTCGACCGTGGGATCGCCGCCCCCATGGGCGCAACCGTTGCCGAGCCGATCGACGCGACGGGCGAAGTAGAACTGATCGAACATGCGCGGGACGATCACTTGAGGCACCCCGGCCGCGGCCGCCGTGGTGGTGGTGCCCGCCCCGCCGTGATGCACGACCGCGGCGACCCGGCGGAACAGCGCCTGCTGGTTCACCTCGCCGATCAACAGGCAGTCGGGAGCGGCTTGGTCGAGCGACAGCTCCGCCCAGCCGCGGGCGATGATCGCGCGACGGCCGAGGGCCCGGGCTGCGGCGACCGCCGTACGGGCGATGCCGGCCGGGGCGTGCATGCTGCCGAATCCGAAGCAGACCGGCGGATCGCCGGCGTCGAGGAACTGCCGCACCTCGGCGGGGAGCGGCCGGTGATCCGTCAGCATCCACGCCCCGGTCTGCCACACCTCCAGCTCCGACGCCCCGGGCCACGGGGCGAGAGTGGGGTCGGCGGCCAGCCACGGCGTGCGGGTGAAGAGGTGACGGCTCACATCGCCGACCGGGGCCAGACCGGCGGCCCTGCGCTGTGCGTCGAGGGCAGCGCCCCACAGGGCGTTCCAGCGCTGGGCGTCCTGGGCCCACAGGGCGCGGTTGTCCAGCGGACTGTCCGTCGGCTCCTCCCCCGACAACCCGAACACGGGCGGGGCGTGATGCGTCGACGGCAACGTGAGGGGAGCGAACGCCGCGTACACGTACCCGATGCCCCGTTCCTCGGCGACCGAGCCGGCGGCGATCGCCAGAGCACCGCCTCCCACGATCACGTCACACCCCTCGGCGGCCGCGCGCACCGCTGCGAACTGGTCGGCGACCGTGCCCTCGATCATCGTGCGCCGCTGTTCCGGCGTGGGCACGACGCCCTGGGGCTGCTTCGCCGTGGCGCGCAGCTCCGGACCGACCGCGACGTACGTGACCCCCAGTGACTCGGCCCATTCCCGGAAGTCGGGGGGCGCGCACACCACGGCCTCGTGCCCCGCTTCCCTCAGCCGCACGGCCAGAGCCATCACCGGCTGGACTTCTCCACGTGACCCGATCGTGGACAACAACACCCGCATACGCCCTCCCTCGGACCTGCCGCGCCTCGTGACGCGAGGGGTCATCTTCGCCCGATATGGGGGCCTTGCGGCAAGATCCCCCCTGCGCTGTACGCTGAAGCGGGAGGCGAGGTGAGGGACCGCTTGCCGTCCCCGGTCGAGTCGCTCACGGACAGTCGACCCCCTGGCTGACGAAGACGTTCTCGCCGAACTCGCTGCCCGGTCCGTGGCCGGTGTGGAAGGGCGGACAGGCTTCCGCGGGGTGAGAGCCTGCGCGGCGCGTGGTCAGGCCGCGCCGCGCAGGCGGTCAGGAGACCGGCTCGGCGGTGCGCGGCCGTTGCGGCACCGGGCGCAGGACGCCGGCCGCGGCGACGGCGGTCGCGCAGAAGAGGGACAGCAGCAGGAACGTGTGGTTGAGCGCCACGAGGTGCGTCATCCAGCCGATGACGGCCGGGCCCGCCAGCATGCCGATGTACCCCAGCCCGGCCACCCGGGAGACGTTGACCCCCGCCGCTGCGGGGTCCGCGTGCCCGGCGGCACTGAACAACTGCGGGACACAGCCCGACAGTCCGAGGCCGAACAGCGCCCAGCCGGTCAGCGCCGCCCAGACCCACGGGGACAGGGCCGCGACCGTGATACCGACGGCGGCCAGAGCCGCGCCGTGGCGCAGGACCGCGACAGGGCCGAAGCGCCCCGAGATCCGGTCCGCCAGCAGCCTGCCGATGGTCATGGTCGTCGCGTACGTGCCGTAGGCGAAGGCGGCGGTGCTCTCGGGCGCGTCGAGCACGGTCCTGAGATGCAGGACGCTCCAGTCGTTGGCGGCTCCCTCGCACAGCATGATCAGCAGCGCCAGCACGGCCAGGAGCCGGATGCGCCCGGGGACGGGCCGCCTGGGCGGCCGGGCCAGGTCCTCGGTGGCGGCCACGGGGGCCGTCGGCGCGGGGGGCAGCAGGCCGCGGGCCGCACCCAGGGCGACGACGGCTCCGGCGGCCGCGGCGACCCCCAGGGTCGTGGCCGGGCCCCAGCCGATGTCGACGGCCGCGGCACCGGCGAGCGCGGCGAGGACACCGCCGACGGAGAACGTGGCGTGGAAGGCCGACATGACAGGCCGCTCGTAGGCCTTCTCCACCTGCACGGCGTGCGCGTTCATGCTGACGTCGAGGGTGCCGTTGCCGAAGCCGAAGAGCAGGAGGGCCGCTCCGAGGGCCCACGGCTCCCGCGCAAGGCCGGGCAGCACCAGGGTGGCGCTGCACAGCACTCCTGCCAGGGGGACGACGGTGCGGGTGCCGAGCCGGTCGGACAGCCGCCCTCCGATCTGCATGCCGACGAAGGCTCCGGCGCCGAGCAGCACGAGGAAGCCGCCCAGGGCGGCGTGGGAGATGCCGACGCGCTCCTCGACTGCCGGGATCTGCACCACCCACATGCCGAGCAGCGTGCCGTTGAGCACGAAATAGACAACCGTCACAGCGCGGGCGACGCGCAGCGCTCTTTCCATGCGCCCACCCTAACGAACATACGACCTGTGCGAAACCCTGCCTTCCTCACACTTCACATGTTCGTAGGTCGTGGTGTTGAATCAGTCCATGAACACCGTGGAACGTCATCGCCTGATCACCCAGGCCGTCCAGGAGGCTGGCCGGGCGTCGGTCTCCGAACTGGCCGAGCTGACGGCGGCCTCGGAGATGACCGTCCGCCGGGACCTGGACCACCTGGCCGCACAGGGCGTCCTCGAACGCTTCCGGGGTGGCGCGCGCACCCTTCTGCTGCGGGGCGAGGAACCTCCCTTCTCCCTGCGCGCGCACGAAGCCGTGGAGGCCAAGCGCCGGATCGCGGCGGAGGTGGCTTCCCTCGTGTCCGACGGGGAGACGGTGCTGCTCGACAGCGGCACGACGTGCCTGGAGGTCGCGCGGCTGCTGCGAGGGCGACCGGTCACCGTGATGCCGCTCTCGCTGCAGGCGATCCACGTGCTCGGCGACGCGCCGGAACCGACCTCGCTCCTCGTCCCCGGCGGCCGGCCGCGCGCCGCCGAGGGGGCCCTCATCGGGCCCCTGACCCTCGCCTCCCTGTCCGCGCTGCGTTTCGACACCGCCGTCCTGGGTTGCTGCGGCCTGACCGCGGGCGATGGTCTGACCGCCTACGACCTCGACGAGGCGGTGGTCAAGAAGGCGGCGATCGCTTCCGCCCGCCGCGTCATCGCCGCCGCCGACGGCAGCAAGCTGGGCCGCACCGCGCAGGCCCACGTCGGCCCACCGTCCTCCGTGCACGTCCTCGTCACGGACACCGGCGCCCCTGCCGACGAGACCACCGCGCTGGAGAACAGCGGCATCACGGTCAGGCTCGCCTGAGCCGAAGGCCCGGCGCCCCCCGTCTCACCGCGGCGGCCTGACGTCCCGGCGATGGACCGCCGCCGCGCCGCCGAGTTCGTCGAGGAGATCGAGGAGCACCGCCCGTGTCACGTCGAAGGCCGTGCCGTGCGCCCCGTCGGAGGCCGTCCCCGCGGACCGCTCCCGCAGTCGCGCTTCGAGTCGCTCCCTGGCGTGCCGCGCGGCGGTGACGGCTTGCCTGCCCTTGCGGGTCAGGGCGACGTGACGGATGCGCGCGTCGCGAGGACTCGGCAGGCGTTCGACGTAGCCGAGCCGCTCCAGTTCGGCGACGGCCTTGGAGGCGCCCTGCTGGGTCATGTCGAGCTTCTCCGACAGGTCGCTCACGGTGGGCTGCGCGTCGATCAGGTGCTGGAAGACGTACCCGTGCGACATCCGCAGATCGCCGAAGCCCTGGGCCGCCAGGTCGGTCTGCACCGCACCTGCGGCCGCGAAGCCGACGAACAGGGCGATGGTGCCCAGATCGAGGCCGGAGGGGTCAACTGGTTCGCGCATGTTCCCAGCATCTCTTTGACAACCTAGGTTGTGCAACTATGGTTGTGGATATGTCGCAGACCGATCAGCCTCAGCACCCGCACCCCCACGTCCGTACGGCTCTCCGCTATCACGAGGCGGTGGCCAGACTGGCCGCGCCGGAGGAGCTCGCAGAGTTCCTGCACCCGGACATGACCCACTCCCAGGTGCCCAACGCCCTGTTCCCCACGGGCGCCGACCGCGACCTCGCGGAGACACTCACCGCGTCCGAACGGGCACGTACGCTGCTCGCCGCTCAGAGCTACGACGTCGTCAACGCCGTGGCCGCGGGCGACCAGGTCGCCCTGGAGATCAGATGGTCCGGCACCCTGGCCGCGGGTTTCGGCGATCTGCCCACGGGCCACGTCATGCGGGCGCACATCGCGGCCTTCCTCGAATTCCGGGACGGCAGGATCGTCGCTCAGCGCAACTACGACTGCTACGAACCTCTCGTCTGACGCCGGCCGAGGGACGCAACGCTGCGATCTTCTCGACCGCGGTCCTCGGGCGGGCCGGGCCCCGGGCGGCCGGGAAACTGCGATGCGTCCGTTCGCACAGACCTGCGATCATCCCCGCATGGCGCACGGTCTGGAAGCACTGGTCCTCCGACACACCCACCGCATCCCCTCCCCCGCGGGCTCAGCCGGGGAAGGCGCCACCGCCGCGCGGCAGTTCGACGCGGCGCTGGCGTCCGTGGGCTTCAAGCTCTCGGCGGAACTCCTGGCCCACCTGTCCGGGCTGTCCGAAGCCGCGGTCGTGCACACCGCCAGGCGGACCCTGCGCACCGTGCGGGAGATGGTGGGCGACCACGTCCGGCACAACGCGTACTTCATCGACTTCCCGGCCAACGTGCCCCGCACCGAGGAGTTCTGGATGCGGTGCGTGGCGCAGGCACTCGGCGACGGCACATCCCGCACGAACACCCTGACCCAGCTCGCGCACGGTGTGCTGGACCTGCTCAGCCTGCCCGTCTACGGCCGTTACCAGCACACCTACGAGGAGATGCTGGCGGCGCAGGACGAGTTGATCGCCTCGGCGGGCGACCGCGTGACCGTCCTGCACCTCGGACGGGACCTGGACGACGAAGTCACCGACCTGTACCTGGCCCTGGCCGGCAGTGCGACACCGCTGAGCGAGGAGCACCTGGGCGACCTCGGGATCCTCGCCGAGCGGTGCGCGTCCGGGCCGCAGCCGGAGACGATCCCGGTCAGGGAGAACCGCGCCCTGGTCAACGCGGCCCGCCTCACCGTCGGCGCCGATCCGCTGCTCGACACGGTAGTCGACGTGCTCCGACTGGCGTGCGCGCTCTCGGGCGGCGATGTGACACTGCGCGAGCCGACCCGGTTCCGGGCGATCCCGCGGCCGGTGCGCCGCACGCTGCTCGCGTCCCTGGACGCCCTGGTCGAGGCGAACCCCGCCAAGCTGGCCGACGTGCACGCCCACCGGGAGCCCTTCAAGCGACTCGGGGAGCGCCTGCATCCGCACGAGTACCCGCGGTGGCCGTACGCCGCCGACGTGTTCGCCGTGGCGCGGGGCGAGAAGGAGGCGCGGTCGTTCGACAGCCGCTTCGAGCAGCTGCTCGGCGAGTCGGACGTCGTCGGTGCCGTGCACCTGCTCAAGTCCGCCCCCGGCAGGCTCTTCCGGGCCCTGGACCTTCTGCTGCGTGCCGCCGAAGGCCAGGACGAGCGGGACGTGGTGGTCGCCGCCGCGGTGGAGGTCGCCCCCCGGGTCTCCGGCCGGGTCGTACTGTCCGTACGCGAGCACTTCCAGAACCGGGAGCGGGAGAGCGGACGGCTGCGGCTCTTCGTCAACAGCCGGGGCCGGGGCTGGGTCGCTCCGGATCTGCGGCCCCCGGTACCGGCCGCCGACCGCGCCCGCCTGATCGACGCCCTCGACACCGAGATGCGCCGCAGGCTCCCCGCCACCGGCCGGCTGCTGCTCGATCCCTTTGTGCTCGACGTGGCCCTCCCGGTCAGCGGCAAGGCGTCCGCGGCCGGGCTCGGGATGCTGCCCCGCGGTTCGCTCTCGACGGTCGAGGGTGAGCGTCTGCGCTTCTTCGTGTACTGGCGGCAGACCCGGCTGCGCACCGACTACGACCTCTCGGCCCTGCTGCTCAACAGCGACTACAGCACTGCTTCTTGGCTGTCGTACACGTCCCTGCGGGCTGTCGGGGGCAGGCACTCGGGCGATGTGACCGAGGCGCCCGAGGGGGCCTCGGAGTTCATCGACCTGTCTCTGGGCCGGGTGCGCGGCGCCTTCGTGGTGCCGCAGGTCAACATCTATGCGGGAGAGGGCTTCGAGGAGACCGAGGAGTCGTTCTTCGGCTTCATGGTGCGTGACGGCGAGCAGAAGGGCCGGCCGTTCGAGCCGCGCACGGTGCGTGCGAAGTCGGAGCTGCGCGGGGTGGGACGGGTGGCGTTGCCGCTGGTGTTCCGGCGCGGGGGCGACGGCCGGTGGTCGGCGAAGTGGCTGCACCTGTATCTGAAGGGCATCTCGGACGCCAACCGGGTCGAGGAGAACCAGGTGTCGGTGTCCAAGGTGGTGCGGTCCCTGGTGGAGCGCGAGTACCTGACGGTGCGCTATCTGACCGGTCTGATGGCCGACGGCGTCACGGCCGTGGAGCTGTGGGACGGCGCGGCGGTCCCGGACGAGCCCGTGACGTACATCGGTCTCGAGCGCCCCGAAGGGCTGCCCGTCGGCTCCCGCGTGGTCACACTCGAAAACCTGCGGGACCTGATCCCGGACTGAGTGCTAGCGTTGCCTTCGGCGAGGCCATGAAGGGGCTTCCTTCTCACATTCCTTTGCACCAAGTCCCTTCGCTCTCCTCGCCGTCGACGTCGCTCCGGGCGGTGTCCGCGCCCTCTCGCGCGGGCGCCGCCCGAGCCGTCTCTCGGCCTCCGGCACAGGCGGGGCGCCAGCCGGCCGCAGGAACGCGTCAGGGGCCCGGCCGGTGCCGGGCCCCTGGTGTGCACGGTGCGGATTCAGACCTGCGGCCTCTGGGGTGTGAGCCTCATGGCTGCCGAGTGGCTCCCCGGCGCGTCGGTGATGTCACTCCGCGACGGGGCTCCAGGGGCCGACGGGGGCGTCAGCCGCGGACGATGTTCTCGGCCTGGGGGCCCTTCTGGCCCTGGGTGACATCGAACGTGACCTGCTCGCCCTCGACCAGCTCGCGGTACCCGTTGCCGGCGATGTTCGAGTAGTGAGCGAAGACGTCCGGTCCGCCGCCGTCCTGGGCGATGAACCCGAAGCCCTTTTCGGAGTTGAACCACTTAACGGTGCCGCTGGCCATACAGAATCCTTCGATCTCGCCGGGAGTACCGGCCTGGTGAGTGGCGGGTCTCTCCACTCCGGGATCAGACCCGTGATCCGTTCTACCCCGAAGTCGGCTCGACTATTCGATCATCGACACAAAAGTCGGCACTTTCATGCTCCCGGTGTCTCCCTGCCCTCCCGCACGGCCCCGGCGTGCCGATCCGCCCGTCCGGTCGGGCACCGGCGAGCCCTGCGTCCCGGAGTACCGCCACGGTGCGGGCGAGACCCCGACCGAGGTCGTCGCGGACCGCTCGACTCCACCCCCGGGGAAGCGACTTGCAGCCGGCCGGCCGGAAGCCGGACGGGCCAGGACCCTGGCTGATCGGCCGGGCCGCCGTCCCCGTCCCTTGGGCCGTCCTAGGAGCGGCGGCGTCCCGCCTGGCGTTCCCGGCCCTCGTCCCGGGCCTGCTGGAAGGCGTCGGCGATGGTCTCCGCGGCGCCCGACAGGGCCCCCTTGGTCTTGCCGCGGGCGCCGGACTCGGTGACCTTGCCCGCCAGCTCCGTGAGGCCGGCCGACTTGCGCGGCCCCGCTTCCAGGTCGAGACGGTTGCACGCCTCGGCGAAGCGCAGGTAGGTGTCCACGCTGGCCACCACGATCCGTATGTCGATCTTGAGGATCTCGATACCGACGAGGGAGACGCGCACGAAGGCGTCGATCACCAGGCCGCGGTCGAGGATGAGCTCGAGAACGTCGTAGAGGCCACTGGAACCGCCCCCGCCACCCTGTTGTGTCGCGACGGTCATCGCCTCTCACCCCTCGTCTGCGTCGTCTCGCGGCGTGGTGCTGTCCGGGCCGCCCCGCTGGGAGGCGGGCATGGCATGCGAATGACCCCTATTCGCCGCATCAAACGCGCGTACGACTCCGGGAGGGGCGACCGGGGTGGGTGCGCCGACATCACGCCGAGGCCGGCCGGGGCGGTCGGGAAGGGGCCGAGGAGATCGATTGCGTAACCCTTCGGCACACGGTCGATCACGCCTTCCGCCCCGCTCGCGGCCCGCCCCTCCGGGGTGATCAGGATGAGCCCACCGCACCACGCCTGCCCCGGCGCCACAGCGCCCGGGACCTTACGACCACGGGGGACCCTTTGCAGCACCACCGGACGGCGACCGCCCTCCTGGCTCTCGCCGGGCTGATGCTCACGGCATGCGCCCCGGACCCGGCCGAGCAGCCGGCGGCCGACCGGCAGATGGTCCGCGACCGGCTGGCGTCGGCCGACGACGCCCCTTGCTCGGCCGCGCTCAGAGCCGTCACCCGGTCCGGCTCCAGGCGCCTGCAGCTCATGGTGGGACGGATCAATCTCAACGCCGCCCTCACGGGCCGCACGACGGACACGACCGAGCAGTACACCGAGGACGTCGTGATGACCGAGCGGAAGGTGTACCGCCGTGCGCGAGGCACGCACGGCGCCTGGCAGGAGTTCCCCGCGTCGACCGCCAAGGGCGGCCTGCCCACGGACCGGCTTCCGCAGTACGTGCGCCTCATGCTGGACCGCAGCGCGTCCGTGCAGCGCGGGAAGGAGGCCGTGCGGGTGTCCGCCCGTCTCACCCCGAAGGACATCGGATCGGTCGACGCGGTCGCCGGGCGCAATCTGAGCCCGGCCAGTTCGATCGACGCCGACGCCTGGGTCGACGAGCGGGGGCGCGTCGTACGCGTGCGGCAGATCATCCACTTCGAGTCGGAGGCCGACATCCAGGCGACCCTCACGCTCAGCGACTTCCGCAAGCCCGTCCCGGTGCGCCCACCCGCCACACGGTGAGCGGTTCCCGGCGGTACGAAGCAGCGCTACCGACGGCGCGAGTTCGGGCGGCGAAGGCACCGGCGGGCGCCGACACCGCGCGGCACGCACGGCCGTGAGCCGTGCGGGTGGCACGGCCGGTCCGGCGGCGGCCGAACGGGGGACGCCGGCGGCCGGTCGCATCCGGTACCGCTCGAGGTGCCGAAACCTGGGTGGGTGATCCCCACCGGGCGGGGACGGTGGCGGCGGGCGGAGCGCCGGACCTCACCGCCCGCATGCCGGCCCCGGCCCCTCACGGAAAGCCACGCCATGCCCACCTCGCACTGGATCTTCGGCGACCAGCTCGGCCCGCACTTCCTGTCCCCCGCCGGTGCGCAGGGCCCCGGGCGCGGGGCACCCGTCGTCATGATCGAGGCGCGGTCCGTCTTCCGGCGCCGGCGCTTCCACCGCGCCAAGGCCCACCTGGTGCTCTCGGCGATGCGCCACCGCGCGGCGGAGCTGGGTGAGCGGGTGACGTACGTGAGGGCGGAGACCTACCGCGAGGGTCTGCGGCGCGCGGTGGGGGACGCGCCGGTGACCGTGTGCCATCCCACCTCCTACGCGGCACTGCGGCTGGTGCGCTCCCTGCCGGCGGTGCGGGTGCTGCCCGCCCGCGGATTCCTGGTCGCGCACGAGGAGTTCGCGCGGTGGGCCGAGGGGCTCGGCGGGCGGCGGCTGCTGCAGGAGAACTTCTACCGCTGGGTGCGTGAGCGGCACGACCTGCTGATGGACGGCGGGCACCCGGCGGGGGGCCGGTTCAACCACGACCACGCCAACCGCGAGCCCCCACCCCGCGGCGCCACCGTGCTGGAGGTGGCGGCGCCGTACCGGCCGCGTGAGGACGACATCGACGCCGAGGTGCGTGAGGACCTCGACCGGTGGGAGCGCGAGGAGGGTGTGCGGTTCGTCGGCCGGGACGGCCCCCGTCTCTTCCCCGCCACCCGGCGCGAGGCCCTGTCGGCGCTGCGGCGCTTCGTGACGCACCGGCTGGCCGCCTTCGGGCCGTACGAGGACGCGATGCTGGCCGGCGACCCGGTGATGGCCCACAGTCTGCTGTCGTCCTCGATGAACCTGGGGCTGCTGCACCCGGCCGAGTGCGTCGAGAATGCCGAGCGCGCCTGGCGGGAGGGCACCGTCGCCGTGAACAGCGCCGAGGGGTTCGTCCGCCAGGTCGCGGGCTGGCGGGAGTACGTCTGGCAGTTGTACTGGCATTTCGGGGAGGACTACCGGCACGGGAACGCCCTGGGGCACACCGGGCCGCTGCCGGCCTACTTCGCCGAGCTCGACGCCGACGGGGTCACCGCCCGCTGCCTGTCCGGGGTGCTCGCGCAGGTCCGCGACACGGGCTGGACGCACCACATCCCCCGTCTGATGGTGCTGGGCAGCCACGCCCTGCAGCGCGGCTGGGACCCGGCGGCCGTCACCGACTGGTTCCACCGCTGCTTCGTCGACGGCTACGACTGGGTGATGCTGCCCAACGTCGTCGGCATGTCCCAGTACGCCGATGGCGGCCGGATGACGACCAAGCCGTACACCTCCGGGGGCGCCTACATCCACCGCATGAGCGACCTGTGCGGCGGCTGCGCCTTCCGGCCCACCGACCGCACCGGCCCGCGGGCCTGCCCGTACACCGCCGGATACTGGGCCTTCCTGCACCGGCACCGTGACCGGCTGTCCGGGAACGCACGGATGCGGCGCGCGGTGCAGGGGCTGGACCGGCTCGGCGATCTGGAGGAGGTGCTGCGCCAGGAGGCGGACCGGGGTGACGCGGCACCGTGACGGCGGGCGGTGGCCCAGGCCGCCGAGCCCCGTGGACGGGAACCCGGCGACCGGGGCCGAGCATGGTCAGGCAGCGGGGAAGGAATCCGGCGTCCTGATGCGTTCGCGGATCCAGACCCCGGCCGGCTTCAGCGGCGCGGTGCCCGTCCAGGGCCCGGACCGGTCGCACGTGCCGGTCTTGAAGACGGCCCCCGAGCGGTGGTCGTCGGAGAAGTTCCAGTTCACCCAGCTGATCTTCTTGGCGGCCATGAGGTCGAGGTAGCGCTGCGACATGGCGAAGTCGTCGGCGCCCTCGCCGGCGTAGTTCTGGGTGCCGAACTCGGTGACGAAGACGGGCAGTCTGTCCGCGGCCCGGGAGAGCGTCGCCAGATACTCGTCGCGGTGCGAGGAGGCGTAGAAGTGGAACGTGTACATGATGTTGGACGCCTTGACCGGGTTGCTCACGACCTCCGTCTCGTTGCCGCCCTCGGAGACGCCGAACGAGGACCAGGCGCGGGTGCCGACCAGGACGGGGGCGTCGTGGTCGAGGGCACGGATCGTCGGGATGATCTGCTCCGCGTAGCTCTTGATCCGCGACCAGCTCACTCCGCTGGGCTCGTTGGCGATCTCGTAGAGGACGTTGTTCCTGTCCTTGTTGCGCTGGGCGATGTCGGTGAAGAACTGCCGCGCCCGGCTGAGGTTGGCGTGGGGGTCGCCCGGGGTGAGCATGTGCCAGTCGACGATCACGTACAGGCCGCGGTCGCTCGCCTGCCGGATGAGTGAGTTCGCCAGCTCCGTGAAGTGCTGGGGATCGGTCTCGTAGCCGTCCTCCTGCACATAGGTGGAGACACGCAGGACGTCGGCCCTCCAGTCGTCGGCCAGGGCGTTGAGCGAGCCGCTGGTCAGGCAGTGCGGGTACCACTGGGTGCCGTGGGTGCTCATGCCCCGCAACTGGACGGGGTTGCCGCGGCTGTTGCACAACTTGGTGCCGCAGACCTTGAGCTGGCCGTTGGCGGAGACCGGGGTGGCGGCCGCGGTACGGGGAGCGGCGGCCGCACGTGCGGAGCCGGTCGGCACGAGAGCGAGCAGGAGCAGCAGGACACTGCCGAGTGCGGCGACTGCGACTTCTCGGCGGAGCGACGGGTGTGGGGCCCTCATATGAACTCCGTTCAGACGCATGACTAGTAGGAAACTTTCCTAACAAGAGAGAAGCAGAGGCCTTCCGAGCCATCAAGAGGCTGCGGGCGTCCACACAACGGCCCGCGTTCACAGGGGCGTTCGGATACGTGGAGGGAGGCGGAGAGCGGCGGCCGTGCTCCGGGAGCGGTCACCCGAAAGGGTCAAAGAGGGTGCGGTGGGAGGGTTCGGCGCATGACACGCCGAGGGCAGGGTGAGACATTCGGCATGACCGAACCCTTACCGGCTCGCCCGGCCACCGCACCGGTCGTCTTCACGGCCGACTTCACGTCCACCGCTCAATGGGTCGCCGGGCGTTCGTGGGCGTATCCGGACGGGGGCCCGATCAATCCGCGCGACGACAAGCTGGACCACCTGGTGTCCGATGCCGCGTACAGCCGGTCGGGGGTTCTGCGGGCCCGGCGACGGCGCGACGGACGGTGGAACACCGGGCTGCTGACCACCGAGGGGAGCCAGGAGGAATTCACCGTCCGCGCCGGGGACGTACTGGAAGCCCGGGTCAGGCTGCCCGAGGAGATCGGCGCCTGGCCGGCCATCTGGACCTGGCGCGACGGCGATCAGGAGATCGACGTCTTCGAGTACCACCCGGACAACCCGGATCTGCTCGAGTTCACCAACCACGTGCGCGGCACGAACCTTTACCACCGCGACGAGGCGGTCCGTCCGGGCGCGTGGGTGGACCTGCGCACCGAGTTCGGTGCCCGCTCCGTGCGTTGGTGGCTCAACGGCAGACAGGTCTTCGCCGACGGCCGGGGGGTGGGGCGCGGCTGGCACGCCTACCTCATCGTCAACCTGTCGGTGTGCGCGGGCCGTTACCACCCGCCCCCGCTGCCGGAGACGACCGAGATGTCGTACGAGGTGAGCCGGCTGACCGTACGGCGGCCCGGCACCGTCGCCGCCGCTCCGGCCGACGCGGAGACCGCCTAGCCGGTGGGGACACGCGTGAGCGCTCCGGCCGACCGGAGTGGTCGGCCGGAGCGCTCCGAGGGAAGTGCCGCCGTGGGCGGTCGCCGCCGTGGACGGCCGCCCCGGCGTCGGATCAGCGCCCGGCGAGCAGTTCGAGCGTGTCGATCACGCGGTTCGAGAAGCCCCACTCGTTGTCGTACCAGGCGACGACCTTGACGTGGCGGCCGTCGACGCGCGTGAGGGCGGAGTCGAAGATCGAGGACGCCGGGTTGCCCACGATGTCGGTCGACACGAGCGGGTCCTCCGAGTACTCGAGGACGCCGGCGAGCGGCCCCTGCGCCGCCGTGCGGTAGGCCTCCAGCACGTCCTCGCGCGACACGTCGCGGGCGACGGTGGTGTTGAGCTCGACGATCGAGCCGACCGGCACCGGCACGCGGATCGAGTCACCCGACAGCTTGCCGTCGAGGCCGGGCAGCACCAGGCCGATCGCCTTGGCGGCACCGGTGGTGGTCGGCACGATGTTGACGCCGGCGGCCCGGGCGCGACGGGCGTCGCGGTGCGGGCCGTCCTGCAGGTTCTGCTCCTGCGTATAGGCGTGCACCGTCGTCATGAATCCGTGCTCGATGCCGGCGAGCTCGTCGAGCACCTGGGCCAGCGGCGCGAGCGCATTGGTCGTGCAGGAGGCGTTCGAGACCACCGTGTGCAGGTCGGGGTCGTAGGCGTCGGTGTTGACCCCGTACGCCAGGGTGACGTCGGCGCCGTCCGAGGGCGCACTGACCAGCACCTTCTTCGCGCCCGCGTCGAGGTGCGCGCGGGCGGCCTTGGCCGCGGTGAAGCGTCCGGTGGCTTCCAGGACGATGTCCACGCCGAGCTCGGCCCAGGGCAGCTGCGCCGGCTCGCGCTCGGCCAGCACCTTGATCCGGCGCCCGTCGACGACGAGGAAGTCCCCGTCGGCGGTCACCGGCCGCCCGAGCCGGCCGGCCGTGCTGTCGTAGGCGAGCAGCCGGGCGAGGGCGGCGGGCTCCGTGAGGTCGTTGACGGCGACGACCTCCAGGGCGCTGTCGCGCTCCAGCAGTGCGCGCAGCACGTTGCGTCCGATGCGGCCGAAACCGTTGATGGCGATGCGAGTCATGAGTGGTGTCCCTTCCCTTCGCCACCAGGCTCGCTCGTCGGCGGCGCGGCGGACAGTGGCGGTATCGCCATGGTTCAAAAGGATCCCGCCACGGGGGTGCCCGGCCGGGGCGGGACGGAGCGCTGGACAGGGCGGGACGGAGCGCTGGACGGGGTGCGGACGGGGTGCGGACGGGGTGGGGACGGGGCTATTCGCCCCGGGTGAAGGTGCGCCGGTACTCGCTCGGTGTGGTGCCGAGGATGCGCTGGAAGTGCAGGCGCAGGTTCGCACCGGTGCCCAGGCCGATGTCGGCCGCGATCTGCTCCACGCTGCGCTCCGATCGCTCCAGCAGTTCGCGGGCCAGGTCGATGCGGGCGCGCATCACCCACTGCATCGGCGTGTAGCCGGTCTCCTCTACGAAGCGCCGGGAGAACGTCCGCGCCGACACGCCCGCCTGGCGCGCCAGGATGTCGAGGGTGAGGGGCTCCCCCAGCCGGTGCAGCGCCCACTCGCGGGTGTCGGCGAACCGCTCGCCGAGCGGCTCGGGCACGCTGCGGGGCACGTACTGGGCCTGGCCGCCGCTGCGGTAGGGCGCGGCGACCAGTCGCCGTGCGGCGTGGTTGGAGGCGGCCACTCCCAGGTCACCGCGCAGGATGTGCAGACAGAGGTCGATGCCGGAGGCGGCGCCGGCCGAGGTGAGCACGCGGCCCTCGTCGACGAAGAGCACGTTCTCGTCCACACGGACGTCGGGATGCTTGGCCATGAGGGCGCGGGTGTAGTGCCAGTGCGTCGTGGCGCGCCTGCCGTCGAGCAGTCCCGTGGCGGCGAGGGCGAAGGCACCGGTGGAGATCGCCGCGAGCCGCGCACCGCGCTCGTGGGCGGCCACCAGCGCGTCGACGACGGCCTGCGGCGGGTCGTCACGGTCCGGGTGGCGGTATCCGGGGACGAAGACGATGTCGGCCCACTCCAGCGCGTCCACACCGTGGGCCACGTGGTACGCGAGACCGTCGCCGCCGGTCACGAGCCCGGGCGTCGCCCCGCACACCCGCACCTCGTACGGCATGCTCGCGCGGGTCGTGAAGACCTGAGCGGGGATGCCGACATCGAGCGGCTTCGCACCTTCGAGCACGAGAACGGCGACACGATGCAGACGGGAGGCAGACGACACAGGTCGAGGCTACGCGGGGTGTGCGGGCGAACGGCGCAGCGGCCGGGGGTGCCGACCCGGCCGAGGCGATGTCCCGCCCGCTCGCACAGGCGCAGGCGCAGGCGGGCGGGAGACGCCGGCCGGGCGGGTCGGGCCGCCGTCCGGCCGCCCGACCGCCGTACGGCCCTACATGAGGTGGCGGTCGAAGAACCGGGTCCCGTCCTCCAGCTCGAACCAGGGTGTGCCGGTGTCTCCGCCCATGTTGGCGTGCAGCGTCTTCTCCTTGGTGCCGAACGCGTCGAACAGGTCCAGGGCCCGCTGCCGGGGATTGCCTTCGTCGTCCCACTGCAGCAGCAACAGCAGCGGAACGGTGACCTGCCGGGCCTCCTCGCGCTGGCTTCGGGGCACGAACCCGCCCGCGAAGAGACCGGCGGCGGCGATGCGCGGCTCCGTCACCACGAGCCGGATGCCGAGGGCGGTCCATCCCGAGTAACCGACCGGGCCGTCGATCCCGGGCAGCGCGAGAAGCGCGTCCAGGGTGGTCCGCCAGTCCGGGGGGGGCCTTCTCGACCAGCGGGCCGATGAACGACTCGAAGATCTCGTCGACCGGCTCGCCGGCTCTCATCGCCCTGCGGAGTTCGGCGCGGGCCTGTTCCTCGGCGGCGGAGCGGGGGCGGTCGCCGCAGCCGGCGGCGTCGATGGAGGCCACCGCGTAGCCCCGCGCCGCGGTGTAGCGGGCTCGGGCGACCAGCCGGGGCTCCGCCTTGGGCAGGCCGTTGTTGTGGGCCATCAGGATCAGCGGCACGGACGCCGGCCCGGGCGGCGTCCACAGGGTGCCGGGGATGTCGCCCAGCACGAACTCGCGCGTGAGGACGCCGTCGTCGATACGGGTTTCCGAGGTGAACTGCATGGTCGTGTCCTTCGGGAGTGCTGTTGAACGGCGCTCCCGGGCGACCTACAGCCCGACCGTGACCCCGCAGGAGAGCACCCATGTCGATACGTTCACGGGTACCACCTCCTCGGTCTGTCGCACGGCCTCGGGAAACGTAGCAGTGGCCGCCGCGGCCTGCCAACGGCTTTTCCGGTCGTTGGTGTCCACGGCGGACCCCGCCCTGCGCCACCGTCGTCGCGCGTCGCCGATCCGGGCGCTACGGGGACCGGATGCCGCGCAGCCGGTCGAGGCGGGTGATGACCGGGCCCGCCGTGACACCGTGCAGCACCACGGAGACCAGCACGGTGAACACCACCACCGACCACAGCTCTCGCTCGGGGACACCGAAGCCGTGCTGCCCCAGGCCATAGGCGAGGTAGTAGAGCGAGCCGATCCCCCGCACCCCGTACGCCGCGACGACCCAGCGCTCCCGCTTCCCCAGCGGTGCCCGCAGCAGTCCCAGCCACCCGGACAACGGCCGGACGACCAGCAGCACCGCGATCGCGGCGAGCGCGCCCTGCCAGGTCAGGGCGGACAGCCCGCCCGAGGCGATGAAGGCGCCCAGCAGGAACAGCACGGCGGCGGTGAGCAGTCGCTCCACCTGCTCGATGAAGTCGTGCAGGACGTTGTGGTAGCCGTGGGCCCGCTCGGCGGCGCGGATGGCGCACGCGGTGACGAACACCGCCAGGAAGCCGTAGCCCCCGGCGAGTTCGGTCAGCCCGAAGGACAGGAAGGTGGCGCCGAGGGCGACGAACCCCTCCCGGTGCTGGGACAACCGCAGCGAGTCGGACCGGGCCCGGAAGAACTGCCAGCCGAGCAGCCGGCCCACCAGGAGTCCCCCCAGCACACCGACGGCGCACTTGTAGGCCACGTCCTGCGCCGCCCACGAACCGATCCAGCCGGTCGACCAGCCGGTGCCCGCGACGGCGGCCAGCCCCACGGCGGCGTACGTCAGCGGGAAGGCGAGCCCGTCGTTCAGGCCCGCCTCGCTGGTCAGGGCGAACCGGGCCTCGTCCTCGTCGTGTTCGTCGTCCGTGGGCTCCCCCACCCGCACCTCCGAGGCGAGCACCGGATCCGTCGGGGAGAGCACTGCGCCGAGCAGGAGGGCCGCGGCCGGCGGCCAGTCCAGCAACCACCACGCCAGGCCCGCGGTGGCCAGGAAGGTCAACGGCATGGTGATGCCCAGCAGACGCCAGGTCACCAGCCACCGACGCCATCCCACCGGCCGGTTGAGCGCCAGCCCCGCGCCCATCAGCGAGATGATGACGACGACCTCGGTGATGTGCTCGGTCACCATCCGGTCCGCCACCGGATCGACCGCGGGGAGCGGCAGGGGCAGCAGATAGACGCCGACGCCGCACAACAGGAAGATCAACGGCAGTGACAGCGGCCGCCCGGCCAGGACCCGCGGCAGTACCGACGCGAGCAGCGCGCCCACTCCCAGCGAAGCGAAGACCGCGTCGGGATTTGTCACCTGTCGAACCGCCCTCTCGTCACATGCCACCCGGCGCGGTGGTCACCCACCGGTACCCCGCGTCACGCAGGTCATGAACGACGATGTGCGGCCGGCGGCAGGGACATGTGCGCGGGTCCGGACGCGTCGGCCTCGGAGCAGTGAACACGGCGTTCCGTTTTGTCCTCTGGCGGACGCGCGTAGACCACGGGCATCATCGGTCTGCACCGCCTGCACAGCGCCCCACAGGAAGCATGGCCCACCGCAGGAAGGTCTCCCCATGAAGGCATTCCACGCCCCGAAGCTCCGTTCCCTGCTGACCGCTCTGGCGCTCGTCGTCGCACCCGGCGCGGCCGTCGTCGGCACCGCCGGCGAGGCGTTCGCCGTCACCAAGATCAGTCATGCCACCGCGACCTCCATGTTCCGTGAGGTCGGCATCACCTGGTCCTCGTCCGGCAACTGCTCCAACCGCAACAACGCCACCTGTACGTCCTTCGAGCAGCTCAACCTCGCCACGGCCCAGGGCGCGCAGACCCTCAAGCGGGCCAGCGGCTGCGCCCTGAACATCACGGGCGGCACCGAGACCGGGCACGCCTCGGGCACCTACTCGCACTGGAACGGCTACAAGCTCGACTTCAGCAAGTACACCTGCGTCGGCAACTACATCAAGAACACGTTCACCTACATCGGTGTGCGCGGTGACGGTGCGCCGCAGTGGCGCTCCGGCTCCGGCAACATCTACGCCGACGAGGGCAACCACTGGGACGTCCTCTACTACAACTGCGGCGGCTGCTGAGCCTGCTCGCCGCGCAGCCCGACACCGGCACCGTCGCCGGCGGCCGGCACGGTCCGGCCGCCGGGGCGGTGCGGCCGGGCCGGGGCGGTGCGGCCGGGGGGCCGCTGCACCGGACCTCGCCGGATCTCGCTCAGGCGGAGAGCTCCAGCAGGCGCTGCATCAGCTGCTGCTCCTTGTCGGCCGCCTCGTGGACGATCTTCGAGGCGCTGTGGAGGGATTCCCGGGACGACGAGGCTCCCGCTTCGTTCACGAGTGCGGCCACCTCGGTCCATTTCTTCGCCACGTCGCGGTAGGCGTCCGCGGTCTCCTGGTATTCGTCGACCCCGGTGATCTCGGCGGTTTCCGCGAGGAATTCCGCCCACATCTTGCGGAACAGGCCACCGCCGGTTCCGGCGTCCTCCATGATCGTGGCGATTTCCGCGAGACCTTCGGCGGGCGATTCGAGGTCGTCGAGCCACTGCGGCATCAGGTCGGCGACTTTGTGCATGCCCTTGTATCCGAAATTGGAGATCGGTGGATCGAGGAAGGTCTCCGCCGCCGTTCTGATGCCTTTTCGCGCCGCTTTCCCGAGATCGGGGAGGCCGCCCTTCGGGAGGTCGAGGGTGAAGGCGCGATTACGGGAACTCATCGGGCCGCGCGGGTTGCGCGCCGTCGCGAGGGATTCACCCGACGCCCACTGCAGACCGAGCGGCCGGGTCTCGACCAGGGCGAACCGGTCGTCGTCGTCATGCCCGACACAGGCCACGTAGTGGGCCGCGAAGCGGAAGTCGTCGGTGGAGTAGTCGAGGCAGTAGCGGTCGAGCTTGAGTCCCACCAGGGAACCGGACTCGAGCTCGGCCAGCAGATGGTCCCTCGCCCGCTTCGCCGAGGACGTCTCGTGCACGGACAGCCGTAGTTTCAGCGCCTGCGCGAGGTTGTCCGTCAGGGTGTCGGGTTTGATGCGGCCACCGACGAACGGAGTCGGCATCTGCTTCGTCCGCCAGTAGATGAACGACAGGCCGCCTGCGACTCCGAAGACGAACGGCTCCGACACATCCACTTCTCGCTGCCGCAGCAAATTCACGAGTGTGGTCGACTCGCAATGTTGACCGACGTACGGTTCTGCTTCTAAGAGCGCCACCTGGTCACGTCTCCCTTCCGTCGCGTAGAGCGTAGCGCAACCCGCGAAAGCACGATTGCGGACGCCGGGATCAGGAAGGTGTGCGCCACGTCAGATACGGGACACCAGGTAGGTGCCGAGGAACAAATGATCCATTTCTGTTTTGAGGAAGCAGGACAGGGCGTCCGCGGGCGAGCAGACGATGGGTTCGCCGGCGACGTTGAACGAGGTGTTGATCAGGCAGGGAATGCCCGTCAGTTCGTTGAACTCGTGCAGGAGCCGGGCGAGCAGGGGGTTGCTCTCCTCGGTGACCGTCTGGATCCGTGAGGTGCCGTCGACGTGGCAGGCGCCCTGGATCCTCTCCTGGTACTCGGGCCGCACCGGAACCACGAACGTCATGTAGGGCGACGACGTCTTCTTGCCGAGTTCGAAGACCTCCGGTGCCAGGTGCTCCAGCACGACGGGGGCGAAGGGCCGGAACTGCTCGCGGTGCTTGATGCGTTCGTTGATGATGTCCTTGATGTCGGGGAACTTCGGATTGGCCAGGATGCTGCGGTTGCCCAGGGCCCGCGGTCCGTACTCCATACGCCCCTGGCACCATCCGATCACGCACCGGTCCTGCATCAGGGTCGCCGCCTCTCGCGGCAGCTCGGCGGGGTCCAGCTCCCGCCAGACGACCCGGTCGGCGAACTGCCGCAGCGCCGCCCGGATCTCCTCGTCGCCGTAAGCGGGGCCCAGGTAGGGCGAGGTGCTGATCCTGGGGGGTGTGCCCGCCTGCCCGGAGGCGAACAGGGCCGCCCCGATGGCCACGCCGACGTCGCTCGCGCCGAAGCTCACATCCATCTCGGTGAAGCGTGAACGCTCCAGCAGTTTGCTGTTGTTGACGCAGTTCAGGGCCAGCCCGCCCTCGAAGACCATGCGGGGCAGGTCGCTGCGGGCCTCGAGTGTGCGCACCTGCCCGGCGGTCACCGTCTCGAGCATGTGCTGCGCGGCGCCGGCCACCCGGACCCGGTAGTCGAACTGCTCCCGGCTGTTCTCGTCACCCCCGAAGATGCGGTCGAAGAGTGCGTAGTAGGCGGGCACGGCGTTGGCCGGATAGGGGATCCGGTAGGTGCCGTCGGGACACGTCTCGACCACGTGCTCGAGGAAGGGGTTGGGCTCGGGCGGCGCGCCGTAGCCGGCCAGGCCCATCACCTTGTACTCGTCGTTGTTCGGGACGAACCCGAGGTAGCGCGTCACCACGGAGAAGAGCATCGCCAGCGAGTGCCGGGAGTCGATGGTCATGTCGTCGAAGACCTTCACCTCTCCGTCCCGCACCTCCCCCATGATCGCGGACAGCCATTCGGCACGGCCGTCGCTGACCAGGAAGGCCGCGTCCCGGCCGCCCGCCAGGTGGTGTCCCGTCATCAGGTGTGCGAGGTGGTGCGGCACGCGGACGAGCTTGTCCGGGTCCAGCCGGTGTCCCGTGTGCCGGAGGAAGTCCGCCTCGGTCGCCGCCTGGCTGAACAGGGCCGCGTGCGTCTCGGCCAGGCGTTGCAGCCGCGCGAACTTCTGCTCGACGGACGCCGCCGGGTCCTCGGTGATCTCGGCGATCATCTTGTTCAGCACGTCCTCGGAGAACTGCCAGGAGAACGCGAACACGTCGACGTCGTCGAACGATATCCCGGCCGAATCCAGGCACCAGCGCATCGCGTTGACCGGGAAGCTCGACGTCTTCTTCTCCCGGTTGAGCCGCTCCTCCTCCACGGCGGCGACCAGCTCGCCGTCGACGAGCAGGGCGGCGGCGGAGTCGTGCCCGTACAGCAGATGGCGGTCGATGCCGGTGGCGCGAAAGAGGCGTCCGAAGATTTCCGCAGACCTGCCGAACCCGTTGTAGCCCAGAACGATCACGAGGAGCTCCTTTCGCTATGGCCAGATCGTGAGGTAGTCCGAGATCACGGCGGACCGCCGGAAGTCCGGGTCGAGGACCGCGCCGCTCAGATCGGCACCGCTGAGGTCGGCGCCGTCGAGGTTGGCGCCCACCAGGCGGCAGCCGTTCAGCTCGGCCAGGATGAGGTACGCCTCGCACAGATCGGCGCCCTCCAGGTTGGCGCCCCTCAGATCCGCGGAGATGAGGTACGACTCGGTCAGCACCGCGTCGGTGAGGTCCGCGTCGGCGAGTTCGGCACCCTGCAGATCGGCGCCGTGCAGCACCGCCTTGCGCAGGTCGGGCCGGAAGGCGCCCTGCGCCCGGCGCCGGCGCGCGTGCTCGTTCCAGCGCCTTGGCCCCTGGAGCAGTATGGTCTCGTCCTCGGTGGGCATGTCTCGACCTCGCGTCTACAGAGGGGTGAGGGCGGTCAACGCCCGCTTCTCGACGTCCATCGTGGACCGCGCCGTGTCCGACACGGCGTCCACGAGTGCCTTGAGATCGCCACGGGCCGTGACGGCCCCTGCCGTCAGCAGCGCGGATCCGAGGGTCGACCACAGCCGGCCGCTGTCGAGGAACCGCTCGGCCGCCTCGGCGTAGCGCGCCTCACCGGTGCTGTCGGCGACCCTGTTCAGGTAGCGGCCGATCATCGGGCGGAACAGACCTCCCCCGGTGCCGAAGGACTCGATCTGGCGTCCCAGGTGCAGCAGTTGGCGCGCCAGGGCGTCGGTGCGGATCACCCGGCCGGTCAGGTCCACGTCCTCGACCTCGCCGCGTTTGGACTCCGGCCAGGACGGCGCGGTCGTGGCCAGTTGCCTCATTCCGGGCAGGCCGAGGTTCCGGCTGCCCGGCTTGAGGACCTCACGGCACAGGGTGCGTACGGCCACCGGGCCGACGCGGTCGAGTTGCGGGGTGCGCCGGGGCGCGCCGAAGACGTAGACCCTCCAGTCCGGGTTGAGGGGCGGGGAGTTGCGGCTGGAGCGGGCGGCCTGCAGATCGGCGGTGCCCACGGTGACGGGCTCGTCGAACGCCGGGTCCGACACCTCGAACGCGTCGGCCCCGAGAGGGCGGACGACGTTGACGAAGTACCCGCCGAAGGAGGAGCGCCCCTCCAGTCCCCAGTGCGGCAGCAGCCCGAGGTCGACCCGGGTCATCACGGCCGGCGCCGACTGAAGCAGCTTGGCCAGGCCCGCCCCGGACGTGGGGGTGTGCTTGACGACCTCGACCCCCATCAGCCGGCAGGCCCTGAGCGGCATGACCGCCTGCTTGCCGACGACGATGTCCGGAGCGTCACCGCCCGTCGGGAAGAACGAGAACCCGAAGCCCCCGTCCAGCCCGAACACGGTCTCCTCGTCCGCCTCGTACCCGGCGGCCGCGAGGACGGCGCACTGGCAGGCGGACTCGCAGTGGATGCCGCGCCGGTGGACGTAGCGGCCGGTCGCGTTCATGACGTCACCCCTGTCCCAGTTCCATCAAGGACCGGCGCAGCCGCGGGTCCATCTTCTCCACCGCGTACCGGAACGTGTCGCGGGGCATCTCCTCGTGCCAGGTGCGCAGGAACGCGGCCACCTCGTCGGGGTGGGCCTCGGCGGTCACCTTGAGCAGCCAGCCCGAGCCCTTCTGCACGTACACGTCGCCGTCGTGCATGAGCCGCGCGCAGTTGTCGAAGACGTGCGACGTCGGCAGTTCGAAGACCGTGCGGCCCACCTTGCGCCGCACGAACTTCACGACGGCCACGTTCGCGGCGCGCCGGGCCCACGGGGAGGCCGAGTCCACCCAGTCCCGGGTGCGCGGGATCAGCTCCAGGTGCCCGAGGAAGAACGGGTACAGCAGCTTCAGGCACAGGTCGTCGCACTGCGCCCAGTTGGACACGTACGTCCGCAGCCAGTGCTCGCAGCGGTCGAGCAGTTCGGCGCCGAGGCCGGTCCTGGCGACCTTGTGCAGGACGGCGAAGCCCAGCAGCACCTCCTCGTGGTACTCGGCGCGCGCCAGCACCTCCTCGGCCAGCTGCAGCCGGGTCGCGGCCGGGACGGCGGGCCGTTCCCGGAAGTAGTGGCCGGCGATCTCGGCCACGGTCGCGTTGCCGACCCCGAGGGCCCGGATCTCGTGCGGGAAGTAGCGCTGCATGCGCACCGCGAAGTCCGGGTCCGCGCGGGCCGCGAGGGCCTTGGCGAGGTCGTCCGCGGCGGCTGGAACATGGGTCACGGGGTGCCGATCGTGAGTTTCAGGGGCTGGGCGGCCGGGAGCGGCTTCGGTGCGCGTTCCAGCCGGGGTTTGCCTTGCATGACGTACTCGTACTCCTGTTGCATGTCGGCCACGGCCTGGACGGTCTCCCTCGAACGGTCCGTCAGGTTCTGCCCGCCCAGGCCCCACCACAGGTACCAGTTCTTGTGGCTCAGGTAGGCGTTGCGGACGTAGTCCAGCGTGTCCCGGTCGGCGAGGATCGCCGGCTCCACGTAGAAGGCCGGGACGAACGTGCCCTGGCCTTCGCGCAGGATGCCCGCCTTGACGGCCTGCCGCTGGAGTTTGGTGCCGCTGAGGATGCGGATGCCGAGGTTGGCGTAGATCTGGGCCGGGTTGAGGTAGCGCTCGGTGAACCGGATGGACTCCCTGAGCGCCTGAGGCGTCTCCCCCGGCCCGCCGAGGAAGATGCAGTGGGTGTGCTCGATGGGGCTGGCCGTGAACAGGCGGTCGATCTCCAGGACCCGGGCCATGTCGAAGCCCTTCATCAGGTCCGACAGGGCTTCGTCGGTGAGCGCGTCGGTGCCGAGGTCCACCCGGATGCAGCCCGCCGCGTGCAGGAGCTTCACGAACTCCGGTGTGACCGCGTTCGGCGTCAGCTGGCAGTACCAGGGCACGTCGAGCTTGGCGCGGATCATCTCCTCGCACACCTCGGCGGCGTACTCCATCGGGTAGTTGAAGGTCGCGTCGACGATCTCGAACTCCCGCACGGCCGGGTTCTGCGCCATGGCCCGCTGGATCTCGCCGACGACCTCGGCGGGTTCCTTGAACCGGTCGCCCTTGCCCTCGGTCTTGCGGATGATGCAGTACGAGCAGAACAGCTTGCAGCCCCGCTTGGTCTGCAGCGTCTCGATGGCCGGCTGGTGGTCGCGGGTGAGATCGGAGGCCGCCGAGACGCCCTCCTCGAAGTACCGCGGGTCGTACACGGACCGGTCGGGCTCCAGCGCTCCGAGGTCGAACGCCTGACTCGACTGGTTCTGGCAGAACTTCCCGTCGTCGTCGAGGTAGCAGAGCCCGGAGATCGACTCCAGCGGCCCGCCGTTCTCCAGGTGGTCCAGCAGCTGGACGATGCCGGCCTCGCCCTCACCGGCGATGCCGTAGTCGGGCTGGGCGTACTCGAAGAACGACAACGGCTCGACCGAGAAGCCCGATCCGCCGAGGACCACCGTGGCGCTGGTGTACTTGCGGACGCACTGGACGATCTTCTCGGTCATCGGGCCGAAGAAGACCGGGTCGATGAACGTCAGGTTGTCCAGATTGCGGACGGCGATGCCGACCACGTCGTACGTCCCGGTGGTCAGCTTCTCGCGGACCGCCTTCAGCTCGCGCGACTCCCAGAGCAGGTCGAGGACGTCGACGTGGTGCCCGGCGTGCTTGAGCGCGGCGCTGATGTAGGCCATGCCGATGGGCAGCGCCGGCCGCGGTACCCGGATCTTGTTGGTGGAGATGAGCAGTACGCGCATGGGCCTTCACTCTCGTCAGGACTGCCAGTACGTCGCCGGCTGCAGATCGCCGCTCAGGGTGGCCTTGGTGCGGTAGCGCCGCATGCGGTCCAGGTCGACCTCGACGACGCCGACTCCGGGCTCCTTTCCGAGGTCCACCATCCGTTCGTCGCCGTCGACGAAGTCGAACCGCTCGGCCTCCAGGAACAGCGGGTCCGCCAGGACCTGGCTGCGCCCCATGTAGCCGAATCCGGCGTACAGGTTGTTGCCGATCCCGGACGCGAACGCGACGACGCACTCGGCGTCCACGGCCCGGACCGGCAGGCGCATGTTCGCCACGTAGGCGAACATCTCCGGCACGAGCGCGGAGCACACGATGACGTCGACCCCGCGACGGCAGTACTCCCGCGCGACCTCCGGGAAGTTGATGTCGTAGCCCTGCATCAGGCCGATGCGCCCGAACTCGACGTCGAAGACCGGGTATTCGGACCCGCCGCTGAGGTAGCGGGCCTCCAGTTCGTGGCAGTGCACGCGCCGGTAGCGGCCGAGCACGGTTCCCTCGGGGCCGCACAGGACCGAGGTGCTGTAGTACCTGCCGTCGTCGCCGCGCTCCAGCAGGCCGGCCACGAGGTGCACACCGGCCCGCTGCGCCTGCTCGCACAGGAACGCGGTCTCCGGGCCCGGGACGGGCACCGACACGTCGGCGACCTCCAGGATGTTTCCGGAGGTGGAGAACGCCTCGGGCAGACAGATCAGGTCCGCGCCCTGCGCGGCGGCCTCACCGATGTAGTGCTCGGCGCGCCGCAGGTTCTGGGCCGGTTTGCCGAGCTTGGACTCCATCTGGACCACGGCGATCTTCGTCCCCGGCATCACATGCTCACCGGTTCGAGGGGGCGCGAGGAGATCACCAGGCCGAGGTCTTCCTCGACCACCTGCCAGTCCGCCAGGCCCGCCTCGCGCAGCAGCTCGGCCGCCTCGTCCCGGGTGTAGGCGGCCTGCAACGAGCGCATGAACTCGTCGCCGCCCTCCTTCACGAACTGCAGGATGAAGGTGATGTGTCCCTCCTCGGCGTGCCGGTTCATGTCCTCGATGATCACGACACCGTCGGGCTTGCAGATGCGGGCGCACTCCTTCAGCGTCTCCACGGGCCGGCGCCAGCGGTGCAGCGAGGAGAACGAGAAGACGATGTCGGCGGAGTCGTCCGGGAAGGGCAGCCGGTTCAGCTTGGCCATCTCGAACTCCACGTCGCCGGCGCTGTTGGCCCACACGGCCAGCGTCAGGTTGTCCTCGGCGACGTCGACGAGGTTCTGGTTCTCCTCCACCCCCGACACGGCCAGATCGGGCAGCTTCCCGGCGACGTGCAGCGACAGCAGGCCCGTGTTGAAGCCGACCTCGACCAGGTCGGTCATGCCCTCGCGGACGTGCGCCAGGATGCGGTCGCTCGGCCGCTTGTAGGCCATCAGCGCGGAGCGGCGCATGCCCAGGTCGTAGAAGCGCACCTGGTCGATGTCGTCGTGCGGCGAGGCCTGCGGTACGCGTTCGCTGAGGTTCAGCAGTCGGGTCTCAGCAGTGGTCACAGCCGGCCTCCTCGTCCTTCGGGCGCGTGGTGAGCTGCAAGGGGATCGGCTGGCGCGAGATGAAGTTGGAGATGTCCGCTCCCAGGTGCTGCGGGTAGCGCCGGTACTCCGGCGAGTAGAACGCCTTGGAGATGTTGTCCAGGTAGTACCAGCCCTTGGGGCCGGTCACCTCGATGCCGTTCTCGTCGGCGGTGATCAGTTCCTTCTCGATGAGGTCGTCGATCTCGGCGCGGAACATCTCCATGAAGTCCACGCCGTGGATGCGCCGGAAGCGCTCGCGGTTGACCCGTCCGGCCTTCACCCCGAGGACCATCGAGCGCCGGATCGACTCCGACTTGGTGATGTGCTTGCCCATGGAGATGGGCAGCCGGCCCTCCCTCACGGTCTGGATGTAGCGGCCGATGTCGGGCTCGTTGAAGTACCAGTGGTCGCGCAGGTGCCCGGTGGCGGTCGGGCCGAGCGGGATGATGGGGATGTCCTCGCTCCAGGACGTCTCGCCGTACTTGGGCTGGTAGCCGGGCTTGGCGAAGCAGTCGCCGTAGTAGCCCAGGAACCCGTTCTTGGACAGCTTCTCCGCGGCGAACAGGAACATGTCGTCGACCACGGCCTTCTCCGGCACCGGCGGCAGTTTCCTGCGCTTGGTGGAGACCTGGGCGAACTCCATGTACGTGTAGAACGAGATGCAGGTGACCCCGAGGTCGATGGCGACGTCGAGGCTGTGCTCCCAGCTCTCCATCGTCTGCCCGTTGATGCCGTGCATCAGGTCGATGTTGATGTTCTCGAAGCCGCACCGGCGCAGCAGCCTGATGCTCTCCTTGAGCATCTCGGGATCGTTGGGCCGGCCGATGTTCTTCAGTTCCTCCGGCACGAACGTCTGCACACCGAGACTGATGCGCCGGATCCCGCGCTCCAGCAGGACGGTGGCCTTGCGCTCGGTGATGTCGACCGGGGTGGTCTCGATGGAGAAGTCCGCGCCCTCCTCGACGTCGAAGCTGCTGTACATGTGGCCCAGCAGGTCGTCGAGCTGGGGTGCGGTCAGTGCGGTCGGGGTGCCGCCGCCGATGTAGCCGAGGGTGATGACGTGGTCCTGGATGTAGGGCCGCTCGGCGTAGTTGGTGATCTCCGCCTTCAGCGCGTCGAGATACGTGCGGGTCAGGTCCCGGTCCGTCTGGTGCTTGATGTAGGGGCAGCTGAAGCACAGGCGGTTGCAGAACGGGATGTGGACGTAGACGCCCATGGGCTTGCGGGTGAACACCTCGTCCTCGTTCACCGGCACGTGCTTGGTCGGGTACTGCCGCACCCACTCGCTGTCGCGCTCCGGGTACTCCTTCCAGAACGGCATGCTCGTGGTCGTGGTGGTGATGCTCATGCGATGTCCTCCGGTTCGACTCGGTCGACGATGGAACGGACGACGTCCGCCAGAGTGGGCTGGAAATAGGACGCGGAGCGCAGTGCGAGGCCGGCTGTGTGGGCCCGGGCGACCACCTCGGCCAGGGTGCCCTGGTGGTCGCCGTCGGCCAGGTCGAGCCGCACGCCCTGGTCCGCGGTGCCGGCGCTGCGGATCAGGCCGCCGGCCTGCGCCTGCTGCCCGGCCCAGTCGCGCAGCCGGGCGAGATCCGTGTCGGTGAAGGCCTCCAGGATCAGGCTGGAGCGCTCACCCCACCGGGTCACGGCGTCGAGCGAGGCGTCCTGGACCTGCCGTCCCTGGTGGAGCACGACGACGGAGTCGGCCAGCGCGACCAGTTCGTCGCGGTGGTGGCTGGCGAAGAGCACGCCGACGCCGTCCTTCTTGAGACTTCCCAGCAGCTCCAGCAGCGTCTCGCGCGCCGCGGGGTCCAGGCCCGTGGTCGGCTCGTCGAGGATGAGCAGGTCGGGCCGGTGCGCCACGGCGCAGATGACGTGCAGCTTGCGCTGGCTGCCGCCGGACAGACTGCGCACGTACTGGTGCCGGTACTGCTCCAGGCCGGCCAGGGCGATCAGCTCCTCGTAGCGGCCGGGGTCCGCCCGCCGGAGCTTGAGCTGGTGCTTGACGTAGGTCTCCACGCTGACGCCGTCCGGGAGGTCCTTGGCCTGCTGGACGTAGCCGATGTGACGGCCGACCTGGCCCCAGCGGCGGGGCGGGGTGCCGCAGACGCGCACCTCACCGCCGGAGGGGCGCAGCAGGCCGGCGACGAGCCGGATCAGCGTGGTCTTGCCGGCGCCGTTGGTGCCGATGATGGCCACGCCTTCACCCGCGTGCACGGAGAAGGTGAGGGAGCGCAGGGCGAAGTCGGGACTCACCCGGTGGTCGAGGCGGGTGACCGACAGGACCGGTGCTGCGGCGTTCGTTAAGTCAGCCATGGCCGATCCTCCTGCGGAAGGCCCATGCGGCGACGGACAGGGCCAGGACCGAGTAGGCCACCGCCAGCACCGACGCCCCGGTGGCCGAGACGTCCGGCGAGGTGGCGGCGCGGAACATGTCGACGTGTACCGCGAGGGGCAGCTTGTCGAAGACCTCGCCCAGGGTGCCGAGGTTGTCGAGGGGGAAGAAGATCCCGGCGAAGTACATGAGCGGGATCACGATGATGTTGACCACCGCCGGGAAGGAGATCTCGTTGGTGTAGGTGGCGATGAGGATGCCCAGCCCGGCGAAGGCCGTGCAGGCGGTGAAGAAGCCCAGGGTGAACATCGGCACCGACTCGATGCGGGCGTCGAAGACGCCGACGCCGAGCAGGAGCACCAGCACGAACTGGAACAGGCACTTGAGGACGACGCCGATGATCCGGGCGAGCAGGAACCCCGAGTACGACAGCGGGGAGAGGATGAGGTCCTCGATGGTGCGGCGGTTGCGGTCGATGATGACCGTGTAGCCGACGGTGTAGGTGCAGCTGAACATGATACCGGCGCCGATGATGCCGGGGAAGACGAATCCGAAGTAGTTGGCGGCCGTCGGGGCCGGGCTCACCATCTGGTCGGTCGCCGCCCCGAAGGCCAGCACCATCGACACCGACGTCAGCAGCGTGGACACCGCGAACAGGCGGTTGTCGAAGAACTGCCGCATGTCCATGGCGACGAGGCCGAGCACGTCGCCGAGCCAGCCGGACTCCGGCTGCATACGCGTGGCCCTCATCCGGCGCGCCCCCCGTGGATCGTGGTCCAGGTCGCGCGCAGGTCGTCGTGGAAGGGCAGCCCGGCGCGGACCTTGCGCCGCTGCCGCCAGTGCACGTCCGCGTGGATCACGGCTTCCCCGCTGCCCGGTGGGGCCTCGGCGAGGATGTCCGCGTCCCGGTCCTCGCGCGCGTCCTGCACCAGACCGTCGACGATCATGCTGCGGCCGACGTAGGTCATGTTCGCGAAGCGGTTCTCCCCCACCCCGCTGGCGAACACCAGTGCGCACTCGTTGTCCGCGGCCCGGGCCCGGCACAGGGAGCGCAGCGGGTGGGAGAACGGCCCGAAGAGGTTCGCCACACAGACGACGAGGTCCGCGTCCTGGGCGAGGTACTGCCGGCTCGCCTCGGGGAAGCGCAGGTCGTAGCTGACCTGGAGGCCGATCCGCCCGACGGGGGTGTCGATCACCTCGCCGGGTGAGCCGGTGGAGATGTACGCGGACTCACCCGCCCACACGCAGGCGCGGTGGTACCAGCCGAGCGGGTTCCCGCCGGGGCCGACCAGGACGGCGGCGTCGTAGACGTCCCGCCCCGCGCCGAGCAGGACGCCCGCGGCGATGTGGATGCCGAGGGTGCGGGCCTGCTCGGCGAGGAACTCGACGACCGGGCCGTCCTCGCCGGTCGCGTCGGTGCGCAGCGTCGGGAAGTTCAGGCCGGTGGCGAAGGTGGCCGGCAGGCACGCCAGGTCGGCCTCGCGCTCGCGGGCGGTGGACAGCAGCTTCGCGGCCCGCGCCAGGTTGTCGTCCCGTTGCCCGGGCTCGATCCGCATCTGCAGGGCGGCGAGCCGGGTGCGGGCGCCACGGAAGAGGCTCATCGCGGCGCCACCTCGGCAGCGGCGTCCCGGCAGGCCCGTTCCAGCTCGGGGAGGAACTCGTCCACCGTCTTCGGTGTCACGTGGCGGGTGACGACCAGCCGCAGCGTCTCGCCGAACCGCTTCGACGTGGAGACGATCCAGCCCCGGGCCTCCAGCAGCTGCGAGATCCGCACGGCGTGCGGCATGGTGACCACGACGATGTTCAGCTGCGGTTCGGCGAACAGCTCGTGTCCCGCCGTCCGCAGTCCGTCCACCAGGTAGCGCGTCACCTCGTAGTTGGTGCGGGTGAGGTCGCGGAAGCCGTCGCGCCCGAGGTGTTCCAGCACGGCGTAGGTCGAGACGGCCGCCGAGCCGGGGCGGGTGCCCAGCAGGGTGTGGTGGACCGGTGTGTCGATGAAGAAGGAGTCGACGGCGAAACGGCCGGCGTCCTGTGCGCCGCGGAACAGGATCGCCCCCGCCGGGACGTTGGCCAGTCCGTACTTGTGCGGATCGATGGTGATCGAGTCGACGCCCTCGACGGTGAAGTCGAACTGCGGCAGGTCGTGCCCGAGTTCACGCGCGAAGGGGATGATGAAGCCGCCGGTGGCCGCGTCGACGTGCAGGTGGACGCCACGCCCGGCCACGACCGGCCCGATCTCGTCGACCGCGTCCACCACACCGAACTCGCTGCTGCCCGCGGTCGCGACGACCGCGACCGTGTGCTCGCCGATGCTGCGGGCCACCTCGGCGGCCGGCAACCGCAGCGACTCGTCGACCGGCACGACGACCGGTGTGAGCCCCAGGAGGGAGAAGACCTTGGTGAAGGAGAAGTGCACGGTGCTGCTGACGACGACCTCGGGCCGGTCGGTCAGCCGCCCCCGGGCGCGGGCCGACTCACGGGCCACCAGCATGGCGATCAGGTTCGCCTCGGTCCCTCCGGACACCAGGCTGCCGGATCCGCCCGGGTTGCCGAGCAGGTCGAGCAGCAGCCCGACGACCTTGCGCTCGATGCGCTTGGTGCCGCGGAAGATGCGCACGTCGCCCAGGTTGGTGTGCGCGGCGGCGGAGGCCATCTCCACACCCAGCGGATGGGGTTCGGTGCAGATGGAGTTGAGCACCCTCTCCCACGGCACGTCGTCCGCCATCTCGGCGGCGATGCGCCGGCGGACGTCGTCGGCGGGGGAACCGGCTGTGCGCATCTCAGCTCACCTGCGCCGTCAGGTCCGTGTACAGCTCGGTGCGCCGCGCCCACAGCCCGAACCAGAGGGTCTGCTGGAACCGCAGGTCGGGCTCGCGCAACGTCCGGATCCTCGCCACGTCCCAGGGCGCCTCCACGACCTCCTCAGTCGTTCCCGCCTCGGCGAGGAACCCCTCGGGCACCGCCACGGCACTGCCCCCGCCGCACCGCCCGCTCAGCGACCCGGCGAAGGCGACGGCGACGGTGTTGAGGGTCGCGATGCCCCACACCGCGGCCCGCTGAGACTCCTGTTGCGTGCCGTCGAGCGAGCCGGCGACCAGCAGCAGTTCGGCGCCGGTCAGGCAGGCGATGCGGGGCGGTTCGATGAGCCAGAAGTCCGGGCCCAGGAGCACGCCGACCCTGCCGAAGGGCGTCTCGACGACCGGGAAGTCGTCGCCGGTGCCGGTCGTCCCGTCGGCGAGGACGGGTCGCTCCAGACGGACGCACTCCGCTCCGTCCGGATCCAGCAGCCTGGACACCTGCACCAGGGTGCCGCCGGGCCCCTCCTCCGCCCAGGAGCCGGTGAGCACATAGGTGCCGCGGGTGCGTGCCAGGGCCGACAGCCGGTCCAGGCACCGCTCGCGCAGCGGCAGGGGCAGCGCCCGGACGTCGTCGCCGGTGGTGAAGACGTTCTCGGGCAGGACGACGAACGTCGCCTGGTCGGTCACCCGGCCGTCCAGATCGTCGAGTACGGCGGAGGCCGTCGCCTCCGGTGTGGCCCGGCGGGCGTGCTGCGCTACGAAGATGGTCACGAACGAGTCCCCTCCTGTGTGCTGGTCGCGGTGGCGGGCCCGCCCCGCTGCGGGCCGCCGCCCCCGGTCAGGCTCGCCCGCAGTTCGGCCGCCAGGTCCCGGTCCGCTCCGACGTACGGGGTCAGCAGCGCCCCGTACGCCTCGGGCCTGCGCAGGTGCTGCCAGCGGCGGCCGTCGCCGGCCGCGGGCTCCTCGATGTCGACGACGAGGGTCTCCGGCTCGTCACTGCCGGCCTGCGCGATCACGCCCTGGGGACCGGCCACCAGACTGGTGCCGGCGAAGTGGATCTCCACGAGCCGGTCCCCGCGCCTGCCGCGCACGACGCCGACGGAACTGGCGTAGACGATGGTGACGTCGTTCAGGTAGGCCGCCGTGCGCAGGGCGTTCACCATGAGCGGCTGGTTCTGCCCGAGCGTGCCGCCGGGTACGAAGACCGTCCGCGCCCCGGCGAGCGCCAGCATCCGGACGACCTCGGGGATCCAGAAGTCCGAGCACACGGCGATGCCGATCTGCCCGAACTCGGTCGACAGGACTCCGAGGGAGTCGGTCTGGCGGCACACCACCATCTCGTTGCCGAAGGCGTGTGCCTTGACCGCGCGCCCGGTGATCACGCCCTGCCGGCCGATCAGCAGGGACGTGTTGCGGTACATGCCGTCCTGCATGTCCTCGACGAGCGAACCGAGCAGGATGTGGGTGTCGAGCTTGCGGGCCAGGGACTGGAACCCGTCGACGACCGGCCCCGGGATGGGGGTGTCGGTCAGCCCCCTGCGCCCGTCCTGCCCCGGCATGTACCACGGCGGGCCGAGCAGGAACTCGGGAAAGCACACCAGGTCGATGCCGCCGGCACCGCAGACGTCCTCGATCGCCTGGTAGGCGTTGCGCAGGCCGTCCTCGTGATCGTCGACCCACTGGGTCTGTACTACCGCTACCCTCATGCGTCTTGTCTCCTCGGGATGCCACCGGTGGATCGGCCGCGGCGGCTGCCTGCCGCGGCCGGGTGCGGGTCATGACGTGGCGGTACTCCAGTCCTGCGCGCCGACGACGGTGACCTCGGCCTCGACTCCGAGCGCCTCGCCGATGCCGCCGCGCACGGCCCGTCGCATCGCGTCCAGGTCGACGGCGCGGGGGTCGGTCACGGCGCAGGTCACGTGGAAGGTGCCGTCCCGCAGGACACAGGCGAAGTGCGGCGCGAGGCGCCGGTGCCCGAACACGATCCGCTCCACGTCGAGCGCCGTGACCAGTCCGTCCGGTCCGCGGACCGCCGCGGACACGCTGCCGAGCGGCACCAGGACGGGGCTGGCCGAGCCGCAGGCGCAGCGGTGGTCCGCCGGCCACAGCTCGACGGCCTCGCCCGTCGGGGCGCCGTCCAGGAGCAGTTCACCGCGCCGTCCGCCGCGCACCCGTGCCCGCAACCGGTGGTCGCACAGGTGCAGGGCGCCCTCCGTGCAGGCCACGGCGACGGTCGGTGCCGACGGTGTTCCGTAGAGGGCGGAGGTCCGCGCCGCCCAGGTGGCGCCGATGCGGTCGAGGCGCTCGGTGGAGCAGGCCTCGCCCACACAGACGATCGTCCGGACCGTCGAGTCCTGCGGCCGCTTCCCGAGGGACGCCGCGAGGCCCGCCAGCTCCGCGGCGAAACCCGGGGAGCACACCAGGGCCGTCACCTCGTACTGCTCGATCAACCCGAGCAGGCGGGCCATCGGGCAGATGGTGCCGCTGGTCCCCACGCTGATCACCGAGGCGCCGACCATCTCGATCACGCGGTCCACCTCGGCACCGATGAACGACAGTTCGTACGGCACCGCCGAGACCACGACGTCGTCCTCGGTGAGCAGCGTGCCCAGTGCCAGCGTGAGGTCGATCTGGTTGTGGATCCACTCGTCGCGGGTCAGCACGATCGGCTGCGATCCGCCGGAGGCGTCGACGTGTTCGCCGTAGCGGGCGCGGACGGCGGCCCGGCCGTCCGCCGCGGCGGGGGGAGGCAGCGGGTCGCCGGCGTCGCGGTCGAGGAGTGCCAGGAACTGCTCGTAGTGCGTGGTGATGGACGCGGCCGTCGTCACCGGGCCTCCGCTTCCCGGGCGAACCGGCGCCACCCGTAGTCGTCGAGAGCGCTGTCGCCCTGTGCGGGCCGCAGCAGGGGCCGGCGTCCGGTGCCGGTCTCCATGTCGACGCTGACGACCGTCGCCAGCACGAACTCGTGGTCGCCGATCCGGTAGGACGACTTCAGGCTGCAGTCGATGGTGCCGAGGGCGTCGGACAGCCGCGGGCAGCCGTTGGCCGAGGGCGTCCAGGCCAGGGCGTCGAAGCGGCTGTCCGGCCTGCCCTGCGAGAAGGCCTCGGAGACGGCGCGCTGGTCCTCGCCGAGGATGTTGACGCAGAAGCGGCCGGTGTCCGCGATGGCGTTCCAGCTGGTGCTGCCCGAGCGCACCAGGAAGCCGATCAGGGCGAGCTCGTCCGAGACGACGGTGAGCGAACCGATGACCAGGCCGTACGGTGTCGGCCCCTGCCCTTCGGACTGCCGGGTCGTGCCGGCGACCACCGTGACGGCCCGGGGCAGGAGTTCGCCGAGCACCCCGAGGTCCGGTGGCGCGCCGACCAGCGGCTCCTGCCCGGGTGCGGGCCCCGGCGGCGCCGCGGCGTCCTCGCCGCGCAGCCGGCGCACGAACCGGCCGGTCACACTGTCCGGGTCGGCGGCGAGTTCGCCGGGCGTCCCGCTGTGCACCACACGGCCGCCCTCGCGGCCCGCGCCGGGCCCGAGGTCGATGACCCAGTCGGCCAGGGCGATCACCTTCACGTTGTGCTCGATGACGACGATCGTGTTGCCGCTGGAGATCAGCCGCTCGAAGAGCGCCAGCAGGTGGCGGATGTCCGCGGTGTGCAGACCGCGGGTCGGCTCGTCGAAGATGAACAGGGTGCGGCTGCGGCGCTGCTTGAGCAGTTCGCCCGCCAGGTTGAGCCGCTGCGCCTCGCCTCCGGAGAGGGTGGTGGTCGAGCAGCCGAGTTGCAGGTAGCCCAGGCCGAACTCGCTGAGGACGCCGAGCGCCTGGACGACCTTGGGACTGCGCTCGGGGTCGAACCAGGCGAGGGCGTCCTCGACGGTCATCGACAGCACGTCGTGGATGTTCTTGCCGTCCAGCCGCACGTCGAGGACGTGTTCCTGGAAGCGGCGGCCCTCGCACTCGGGGCAGACGATGAACTCGCTCTTGAACAGGGTCATCTCGATCTCGGCCAGCCCGAGTCCCTTGCACGACTCGCACCGGCCGCCGGCCACGTTCGGGCTGAACTCACCGCGCCCGAGCCCGCGTTCCACTGCCTCGGCGCTGGCGGCGAACGCGTCGCGGATGTGGTCGCTGATGCCGATGTAGGTGACGAGGGTGCTCCGGCTGGAGCGGCCGATCGGCCGCTGCTCGACGTGGATGACGTCGTCCAGGGCCTCGGCGCCCTCGACGACCGCGTCCCCGTCCACCACGCCGGCCGACCGGTGGGCGACGGCCCGGGAGACGGCGGCGTGGATACCGGCCACCAATGAGCTCTTGCCCGCGCCGGACACCCCGGAGACGCACGTGAGTGCGCCGAGCGGGAACCTGGCCGTCTGGTCGAGCACGTTGTTGCGGGTGATGCCCCGCACCTCGAGCCACGGCGCCCCGGACAGGTCCGTCGCGGTGCGAGCCGGCCCGTCCGAGGCCAGGGCGGTCGCCGTCGGGGAGTGGGCGCACTTCAGCAGGTCGGCGTAGCGGCCCTCGAAGACGATCTCACCGCCGCGGGATCCGGCGCCGGGTCCGAGTTCGACGATCCAGTCGGCGGCGCGGATGACCGACTCGTCGTGCTCGATGACGATGACGGTGTTGCCGAGGTCGCGCAGCCGCCGCAGCGAGTCGAGGATCCTGCCGGTGTCGGCCTCGTGCAGACCGGCGGTGGGCTCGTCCAGGACGTACATGACGCCGGTCAGGTCGCTGGCCAGGTGCTGGGCGAGCAGCAGCCGTTGCAGCTCGCCGCCGGAGAGGGTGGTCACCGGCCGCCGCAGTTGCAGGTGCCCCAGGCCGACGTCCTCGATGTCGGTGCTCTGCTCGACGATCGCGGCGGCCAGTTCGCGGACCTGAGCCGGTACGTCCCCGGAGGCGAGTCCATCCCGCAGCCGGGCGATCGAGCGGGACAGTTCGTCGCTCTGGAAGTCGGGGAAGGTGTGCCCGGCCACGGTCGCCCTGAGCGATTCGGGGCGCAGCCTGCCGCCGTGGCAGGCCGGGCACACCTCCCGCCCGAGGTAGTTGGTGAAGGCGTTCTTGCGGGCGGCGGACGACGCGTTGCGGTACGCCCGCTCCAGGAAGCCCAGGATGCCCTCGAAGCGGAAGTCGTTGGTGACCTTGCGGATCTTCAGGGTGTAGACGGTGTCCGAGCCGTGCAGCACCCGCTCGGTCTGCTCCGCGGTCAGCTTCTCGAACGGCACGTCGAGGTCCAGGCCGATGTCCGCGGCCATCGCCTCGAAGGCCTTGCGCACGTTGGGGACGGCGAAGGTGCCGGGGTCGGCCCCGTCCCAGATCTCGGTGAGGGTCTTCGACCGGTCCGGGATGATCCGGTCCAGGGAGAAGCCGACGAGTTCGCCGATGCCGTCGCACTGGAGGCACTTGCCCTCCTTGCGGTTGGGGCTGAAGTGCTTGGCGGAGTGCGGTTCGGCGAAGCAGCCGCAGTCGTCGCAGAACAGGTCCGCGCCGGTCGGGCCGAGGCAGGCCGGGCAGACCGGGCGCGAGCCGGCGCCGAACAGCAGCCGGTACAGGCCGTCGAGTCCGGTGAGCGTGCCCACGGTCGAACGGGGGTTGGAGGAGCCGCCGTCGCGCTGGCGCAGGGCCACCGGCGGCTGCGTGCCCGCGATCCGGTCGAAGTGGTAGTCGCCGTCGCCCATGTCGAGGGACTTGCTGGACAGGGCCCCCAGGTAGAGCGTCTTGGAGTGCTCGAAGAGGGTGTCGATGACCAGGGACGACTTGCCCGATCCGGACACGCCCGCGGCGACGACCAGTTGTCCCTTGGGGAAGGAGACGTCGACCGACTTGAGGTTGTGGGTGGTGACTCCCTCGAGCCGGATGCTGTCGAGACTCATGTGATGTCGTTCCGCCCTTCGGCCAGGGTGCGGGCCCGGTCCTCGCAGCGCCGCAGGTCGGGGTAGCGGGTGTAGAGCATCGAGCGGACCCGGGCGGGGTCACCGCGGTTCCAGGTCTCGTACAGCTCCTGGCGCATGCCGAACCGGTCGACGGCGAGATCGGCGGCGAGCCGGAAGATCCGCGACTTCTCGTCCACGCCCATCTCGCGTCCGCACATGTAGGTGTCCAGCACCGCGCGCAGCTCGGACGTCCCCAGATCGGCCTGAGACGGCTGCATGATCAGGCCCGAGGCCCCGATCTGCCGGATGATCTCCGAGGCGCGGGTGGAGAAGCGGCCGGCGACGGCGTCCAGCGCGGCCGTGGAACCCGGGGCGAGCAGCCCCGAGGCGGTGGGCCGGCTCTCGGCGTCGACGGCGGCCAGGCCGAGCCGGACGATCTCCACGTACGAGGTGAGTTCGCCGAGCAGGTCGGTGACCTGGCGGAACGTGTCGACGCCGATCGCCTGTGCCAGGAGCGACGCGACCCCGAGCATGGTGCGCAGCCGGTGGTAGTAGCGCACCTGGCCGGTGTAGAGAGACCACTTGTTCAGCTCGCCGAAGCCCCGGACGGCCGTCCGGGAGTCGTCGAGCAGGAACACCCGGTCCATCGGGACGAACACGTCGTCGAACACGAGCATGGCGTCCTGCTCGTCGTAGCGCGCCGAGAGGCCGCCGGAACCGTCGGCGTAGGACGGGCGGCACAGGACGCGCAGGCCGGGACTGGCCAGGGGGGCGGCGAACCAGCAGACGTAACTGGGGTCTTCACGCAGGTAGTTGGCGGGTGAGAGGTAGATGAGCACCTCGTGGGCGTACGGCGCCAGCGTGGCGATCTGTTTGGCGCCCCGCACGACGATGCCGTCGGCGCCGCGCCGTACCACTCGCAGTCCCAGCTCGGGCCGGTCGGCAGGGGTGGAGGAGCGGTCGATCTGCGGGTCGCCCAGGCCGTGTGTGAGGGTGAGGTCGTTCTCGCGGCAGCGGTGGTAGTAGTTCTCGGCGTTGCGTCCGAACTCGGCGTTCACCTTGGCCAGTTCGAACCGGAAGTCGTACAGGCCGACCACGACGTTCGACATGAAGTCGGGGATCCGCGACAGCTGGCCGTGGGAGGCCTCGGCCCACCGGTGGGAGTTGGCCCACTTGCGGCCGAGGCCCTCCCGGTCGGCCGGCGCCAGGTACGACAGGCTGACGGGGTTCCCGGACGTCTCCGACCGGTACAGCATCTCGTCCGCCCGGTCGGGCAGGTGCTGGGCGTCGTACAGGCCGGCCAGGGTGGAGAGCATGGGCGTGAAGCCCGGGTCGCCGGTCACGTCGACCCGGCGTCCGTCGCTCCAGACCTCCCGCTCGTCCTTGAGGCTGGCGATGTACTCGGCTCCCCGCCAGGCCCCGGTGCGGGAACCCGGCGCGGAGGTCGTCTCGTCGGTGGGCATGACGCTGTCAGAGGCCGTGGGTCGTGTGGTGGTCACCGTCCGCGCTCCTACGGGTTCCGCTCGGCCGCACCCGACCGGAAGGGCTGGTAGCTCTGCTCTTGCACCTGCGGGAAGTACTCGCGTGTCGCCTCGCCCACGACCCGCATCAGCTCGGAGTCGAGGGAGCTGGGGTCGGTGATCAGCTTCGCCAGGGGCGAGTCGGGCACGGAGTTGGTCAGGGGCGTGCGGCGTGCCCGGTGGATGGTGGCCAGCGCGTGCTGGGCGTTGGCCGCGTCCCGCATCTTGTAGACGGCCTGGGGGCCGTCCGGGATGCCGATCATGGACTTGGTGCCGCCGCTGCCCAGGCAGTTGCGGGGCATGTGCAGGTGCTCGTGCCGCCACTGCTGGTGGGCGGTGTGCAGTTTGAACGCCTGGTCGACCACGGTGTGCCGCAGCCATGCCTCCGGGTCGTCGTGGCGCTGTGCGTCGATGTCCCGGAGGGTCTCCTCGAGCGAGGACCCGCCGAGCGAGTCCAGCCATGCCCCCAGGTCGTTCCACAGGTGTTTGAACAGGTCCCGGAACATGTGCTGCTTGATCGACAGCGAGTGGGTGCCGCTGGCGGGGCCCAGGTTGGTGCGGAAGCCGTGGTACTCCCCCGTCGCCAGGTGTTCGGCCATCACCCGTTGCGCCTCGACCACCGGGTCGAGCAGTTCCCGGCAGGCCGTCAGGTGCTGCGCCGCCCGGCTCAGGGTCTTGGCGCGGATCGCCCTGATCGCGACCTCCAGGTGGTCGTTCGCCTCGGCGCAGAGGATCTCCGGCACCTGGTGCAGGGCGACGAACTCGCCGTGCAGGGTGCCCGGGTCCAGCTCCGTCGCGGCGACGGCGCGGGCCAGGGTCTCGGCGGAGATCAGCTCGTCGGTGCTCCGGCTCACCCCGACGGGGACCGCGGTGAGGTCGCTCTCCCACTTTGTCGCGTCGTGGCACGCGGTGCGGATGCCGTGCAGCACGCGGTACAGCGAGTCGTCGATGCTCCGGGTGGCGATGGTGGTGCGGGTCAGCTCGGGCGCACCGGCCAGCAGTGTGCCCTTGGCGACGTCCTCAAGTCCGCGCAGGGACTCCACGTAGGCCGCGTAGCCGGCGGACCCGGAGATGCTCACGGCCGCGGGCCCCGCCGCCGCGCCGGCGCCGAAGACGCTGCGGACGTCGAACACCACGGTGCCGAGCCGGCGCAGCAGCCGGTGGAAGCCGACGGCCCACTGCACGTACCGGGAGGCGGCCGGGATGTCGTCGGCCAGCAGACACTGCTGTGTCCGGCCCGCCAGCCGGGCGAGGTTGAGCAGACACACCTCCGAGGCCTGCAGGACGGCGCAGACGGTCGAGTCGTAGGTTCCCTCCGGCACCCCCCGTGCGGCCCGTGCCTCACCCAGCAGGTCGATGCGGTGCAGCTGGTCGTAGCTCTCGGCCACCGGGCCCAGTTCGGTCGTCCTCCGTCCGGCGGGGCACATGTCGGCGGTCACCGGATCGTCCAGGCTTGCCATTGCGCCATCACTCCTCGCTGGGTGCCGCTGAGTACCGGATCGATTCGGTGGGACATGAGTCGAAGGCGTCGAGGACCCGTTCGAGTTCGTCGGGTGTGTCGGGCTGTTTGCACACGTAGTGGACGTCGTTGTCGAGGTCCGCGTCGAAGTTGTCGGGCGCCAGGTCGTTGCAGAGCTTGCAGTCGATGCAGGTGTCGTCGATCTCGAAACGCCCGTCGATCGGGACGCGCGTGGGAAGCGGCAGGTCAACTCGCACCGGCGGCTCCTCCTCCCCCGTAGGCACTGAAGTTGCGCATCGTCGGTTTGGCCGAGGTCCGCAGCGCCGTCTCGAACCGCTCGGTGTCCAGCGGGCCGAAGCGGGTGGACGCGCCGAGACGGGCACGGACCCCGGCCGCCACGGCTGCCCGGGTCGCGTCGTCGGCGCTGGACGGCGGCAGGGCGATCCGCAGCACGTCGCCGTCGACGTCGAACGCGAAGTAGTAAGGGCCGGTGGTCATGGCGCCCAGGACGATGTCCTCGATCTCCAGCTGGGACGTCCAGCGATCACCGACGGGGATCCGGTCGCCCAGCCGCCCGCGGTGCTGCAGCCGGCGCAGCGGGGAGCCGCACGCGCAGGGCGCCGCCTCGATCCGGCACACGTCGCCGGTGCGGTAGCGCAGCAGCGGCATGGCCCGGCTCGCCAGGGTCGTCACGGCCAGCTCCCCGACGGAGCCGTCCGGCAGCCGTCGGCCGGAGTCCGGGTCGACGACCTCGAAGTACGTCCGGGTCTCGACCAGGTGCAGTTCCCGTTCGCGGCAGAACATGGCGAGCGTGTTGGTCTCGGTCATGCCGAACATGGAGTACGCGACGGCGCCCCACTGGTCGGCGAGGCGCCGCTTCTTGGCGGGCGACGCGCCCTCGCCCGCCATGAGGATCTTCGAGACCCCCAGGTCGACCCGTGGGTCGATGCCGCGGCGGCGGGCGGTCTCGCCGAGGAACAGGGCCCGCGTGCCGGAGCACACCAGGGTCGTGGCACCCGAGCGCTGCAGGGCGTCGACCATCCGGTCGGGCGTGCAGGACGGTGAGGCCGCGCCGAGGGGCACGATCGTGCAGCCGAGGATCTCGATCGCCCGGTCGAGGTCCTGGCCCACTCCGGCCAGTTCGTACGGGACGGCGATGGCCGCGACGTCCCGCTCGTCGAGCACGGCGGACAGCAGCCCGGCGACGGTGAGGTTGTTCTCCAGCCAGTCCGCCATCGTGAAGAACGCCGCGATCGGGCGCCCGTCGCCGGTGCCGGAGCTCTCGTCGAAGCGGATCACCTCGCGCCGCGGTACCGCCAGCATGCCCAGCGGGTAGGCCGCGGAGAGGTGCTCACGCCGGGTGAAGGGGATGGCTTCGAAGGCGTGCGGGCGGCCCTGCGCCGCCGCCCGGGCGGTGCCGGCGGGGACGAAGGCCGCGTAGAACGGTGAGTTGCGGCAGGCGTGTTCCACGGTCGCCGCGAGTGCCTGAGCCGCCCAGGCGTCGAGTGCCGCACGGTCCAGTGCGGTGACCGCGGCGACCTTCCGGGCGATGTCGACGCGGGAGGCGAGGGTGTCGCGCAGCCTGGTGCGCGGGTCGTGGCCGGCCGGCCGGGTGAGCGTGGTCATCGGGAGGCCTCCTCCAGCCGCGCCATGGCCGTCCGCTCCTCGGCCGCCAGGCCGGCCACGATGGACGCCGCCTCGTCGAGGGCCTGCCGGGCGCCGGCGTCGTCGGTGTCGCGGAGCAGGTTCGCGACCTCCGTCCAGCGCCGGGCGATGCGGCGGTACTCGACGGCGAGGTCGTCGTAGGCCGCGACGCCGGTCAGCTCGTGCGCCTCCTCGAGGAACTGCGCCCACAGGGTGCGGAAGAGTCCGCCCCCGGTTCCGCCTTCCTCCATGCTGGTGCCGACGGCGGCCATCGCCTCGACGGGACGGTCGAGCCGGTCGTGCCACCCCCGCATCAGCGAGCCGGCCTTCGCGATGCCCTTGAAACCCATGTTGGTGATGGGCGGGGCCAGGAACTCCCGTGCGGTGGCCAGGATCGAGGCCTGGCAGGCCTTGGCGAGGACGGACGCGTCGTAGCCGCGCGGGTCCACGCGCACCGACAGGTTGCGCGAGGACATCGGTCCCTTGGCGGCCCTGGCCCGGGCGAGGCTGTCCCGGGAGGTCGACCGGACGCCGAGCGACCGGGTCTCGACGACGACGAACCGGTCGTCCTCGTAGCCGATGCAGGCGAGGTAGTGCGCGGCGAAGTGGTGGTTCTCCCGCGCGTAGTCGAGGTGGTAGCGGTCGAGTTTGAGTCCCACCACGTCGCCCTCGTCGAGGGCCTGGATCAGCGTGGCCTCGGCCTTCGCCGGGGAGGCCGTCTCCTGTGTGCGCAGGTCGAGGCAGAGCGCGTCGGCCACGTTGCGCATGAGGTGGTCGGGCTTGACCCGGCCGGCGAGGAACGGGCTGGGCATCTGCTTGGAGTGCCAGTACAGGAACGACAGACCCTGTCCGAGGCCGAAGATCAGCGGCTCGCTCAGCTCGATGTCGTGGTTGCGCAGCATGTTGAGCAGCGCGGTGGACTCGCAGTGCTCGCCGGAGTAGGGGGAGATCTCAATGACCGCCATCGCCGTGCCCCGTTCCGTCGCGCGGCGCCTCGAAGACGATCTCGAGCACGGAACCGCTGTCGTTGTTGCGCAGGTGCCCGTAGGTGTGGCCCAGTTCGTCGGCCTCGGTGAACGCGATGTTCTCCAGGTGGTCGACGTCCCGGTCGAGGACGTCCAGGAGGTAGCGCACGTCGTCGTCGGTGTGCACGTCGATGGCGACGTGCGACATGAGCCGCCCGCGTTCACCGGCGGGGCGCTCCGCCCAGGGGCCGAACCGGCGGCAGGCGAACATCTCGATGACGCGTCCGTCGGCGAGCACGATCGAGTTCCACCATCCCGGCGTGCCGTACTGGCGGGGCGAGATGTACGACGGGCCCATCTCGACGGTGGTGACGAGGCCGGAGGCCCGGTGGTCGTTCAGGTAGGCGTTCCAGCCGAACACCTGCTCGTCGTTGTCGTAGTCGCCCATGTAGACGCCGACGTGGTTGACCCCGGCGAGCTTCTCGACGACGTGGTCCGGCGCGTACCCGCACCAGGCCGACAGGTACTGGCCGCAGTCGAGGTCCCGCCACATGCTCGACGTCCGGAGGAGTTCCTCCCAGGACCGGTCGAAGCCGGCGCGGTCGGGAAAGCGGCCGTCGCGTGTGGCGGTGATGGCCGGCGAACTTCCCGCGAGTGCGTTCATGGCGCTTCCTTCCTGCCCGTGATGACGATCCCCATCTGCACTTCCGTCACGACGGCCGTGCCGAGCGCGGTGCCCGCCAGCAGTTCCTCGATCTCGCTCTTGACGTACGAGGACCGGATGGAGGTGCGAAAGCCCGGGCGCATGTCGGCCGCGATGTTCGCCTTCATGAACTGGAACGTCGTCCGGTCGACGTCCCGGCGCAGGTCGGAGACGCAGTAGCGGCCACCCGGCTTGAGCACCCGGTGCAGCTCCGTCAGGGCGGTCACCGGATCCGCCCATTCGTGCAGCGAGGAGGCGCTGATGACGTGGTCGAAGCGGTCGTCCTCGAACGGCAGGGCCAGGACCGTGCCGCACTCGTAGGCGCAGCGTCCGGCGACGCCGTACCCGTCGGCGTTGGTGCTCGCCCGGCGCAGCATCGCCGGTGAGATGTCGAGGCCGACGAGGCGGGCGGAGTCGTCCGCCCGGGTGAGCCACTCCAGACCCAGGTAACCGGGACCGCAACCCAGTTCCAGTACCTCACCGGAGTCGATCTCCGCCGCCAGGATGTCGTCGATCTTTTCCTGGAGCCAACCGTTGTCCCGGATGTGGCGCTGCATCTCGTCGTACTTGAGGGCCAGTTCGTCGCCCTGGAGGCCCTCGTCGGTCTCCGGCACCCGGGCGGCGACGGTGCCCCGGGCGCTAGCCACGGTCCTGCTCCGGCCGCCGTATGCCCACTGCTACACCTCTCATCGTGGCGCTCCCCATGTGCACGTCGGAACGGTCGTTGGTCGTCAGGAGATTGACCGAGGATCTGAGTGACTCGTCGATCGAGGGCTCGTCCGGATACCACCAGCCGGCGTCCGCCACCACGACGTCGGGTGCGACGGAGTCGGAGATCCTGACCGTCATGCGCACCCCGGGCGCACCGGCCCGGCTGAAGAGTTCCACTTCGTCGCCGTCCGCCAGCCCTTCCCGGCGGGCGGTGTCCGGGTGGACGGTCACCCGCGCCGAGGTCTGGCCGCGTGAGGTGGTCGGCAGCTGGTGGAACTCGGTGTTGTAGAACTGGCGCGGATGTGCGCTGGTCATCACGTACGGCAGGGCCGGGTCCGCCCGAGGGGCGTGCCGGTGGACGGGGAACGGCTCGTAGCCCATGGCCCGCAGCCCGGGGTGCATCAGGTTCACGCGCCCGGTCCGCGTACGGAAGCCGCCGTCGCGGTACTTGCGGTACCGCTTCTCGTTGCGGAGGTATCCGATCTTCGTGAACTGCTCCCAGGTGAGGTCGAGTCCGGCGAGTTTGGCGTCGAGCGCGGCTTCGAGGGAGGGGTAGAAGTGTTCGCTCAGGCCCAGTCGTTCGGCGAGCGCGAGGATGATCTCCTCGTCCGAGCGGCATCCGTCGACCGTGGCGATCTTGCGCCGGGCGGCGATGTAGGAGTTGAACTCGACGACCTGGTCCCGTTCCAGCCAGCTGGAGGCCGGCAGGACGACGTCCGCGTACCGGGCGGTCGGAGTCATGAACAGGTCGCACACGACGACCAGGTCCAGCTTGCCGAGCGCGGCGCGGACCCGTTCGGTGTTCTCGTGCGAGGCCAGGATGTTGCTGCCGAAGATCACCAGGGAGGTGACCGGATAGGGCGATCCGGTGAGGACGGCCTCGTGCAGGTCTCCCGGCGCGACCCAGCCGGACATCGACAGGATCTTGTGCGTGTCGCCGCCTATCCGCTTCCTGGCCTGTTCCTCGGGGAGCAGGTCGGAGCGGGGGAAGGCCCGCCGGCCCTCGATGGGCATGGGCTCCCAGATCACGTCGCCGCCGGGGGCGTCGATGTTGCCGCAGATCGCGGCGAGCAGCGCGATGGCACGGTGGGTGTCGAAGGAGTTCTCGTTCTGCGACAGCCCGGTGCCGGCCTCGATGCAGGCTCGCGAGGCGAGGGCGTAGGAGCGGGTCGCCTCGCGGATGAGCCCGGGTGTCAGCCCGGTGATGCTTGCGACCCGGTCGACGTCGTACGTCTGGACGTGCGCGGCGAGTTCGTCGAAGCCGGAGGTGTGCGCGGCGACGAAGTCGTGGTCGTACCAGCCCTCGTCGATGATGATCTTGATCATGCCGAGGGCGAGGGCGCAGTCGGTGCCCGGCCGGACGGCCAGGTGGAGGGCGGACCGGGCGGCGGTCGGCGTCCGCCGGGGATCGACGGCGATGACGCGGCTGCCGCGTTCCACCGCGCGCAGGAACTTGATGCCGATCACACCGTCGGAGTGGGTGTTCGGCTTGTTGCTGCCCCACAGCAGGATGACTTCGGGGTCGCCGTCGTAGTCGCAGAAGGTGAAGGCGCCGTAGGTCATGATCGAGGCCATGACGCGCGGGTAGAAGCACACGTGTGCCGGGCCGACGACGTTGGGTGTGCCGATCGCGTTGGCGAGCCGGAACACCCACTCCTGGTAGTTGCGGTCGGTCCCCTGGCCGAGGACGACGGATTCCGGCCCGTGCCGGTCGATGGTCGCGGTGAGTTCGGCGGCGATGCGGTCGAGGGCGGTGTCCCAGCCGACCGGCTCGAACGTGCCCGAGCCGCGGGGCCCGGTCCGTACCAGTGGTGTGGTCAGCCGGTCCGGGCTCCTCAGCAGGTCCAGTGACGCCTTGCCCTTGATGCAGAAGTAGCCCTCGCTGGTGGGGTTGTCCGGGTCGCCGTGGATGTCGGTGGGCACACCGTCCACGAGTTCCACGACGGCGCCGCATCCGCCGTGGCACATGCGGCAGACGGATTTCACATGGGTGACCGTCACACCGGCTCACCTGCCCGCTTCGCCGCCGACACCACGAGCCCCTCGAAGAGGGCCTGCTCGGCGTCGGCGATGGCCTCCAGCAGCGCCGCGGCCTCGTGCAGCCGCCTCGGCCCGTGCGCACCGGGGTAGGCCATCAGCATCTCGATCGCGCGGTCCCACTGCCGCTCGACGTCACCGAACCCCTCGGCGAACGGGGCGAGTTCGTCGTCGTCGCACACCTGCCGGGCCTCCTGGAGGAACGCGCGGTAGAGCGTGCGGAAGTTGGCTCCTCCGGTCCCGGCGTAGCGCCAGAAGCGTCCGACACCCGGCACCGTCTCCTCGGGGGAGGTGAGGGCGTCGTGCCATCCGGCGACCTCCGCGGCGGCGCGACGCAGCGCGGGAACGCCGTAGCGCGGTCCGCGGTCCTCGGTCATCCGCTCCGCGGTCAGCCGGACGGCGTCCCAGATCTGCTCGCGCAGCACCGCGTCGGGGTCGGTGGTCAGCCGCTCCGGAATCTGTTCGACGTACAGGTACAGGTGGGGCGAGGGCATGAATCCCTCGTCGGAGGCGCGGGCCCGGCGCAGTGATCGGGCCGGAAGTGACCTGGCGCCGCCCTGCTGTTCGGTGTCGACGACGTGCGCGTGGGTGTCGTCGAGTCCGTACAGCGCGATGTGGTGCGCGGCGAAGTGGCTCGCGGAGGTGAAGTAGTCGAGGTGGAAGATGTCGACGGACACCCCCACGACATGTCCGGACTCCAGCAGTTGTCTGGCGACGGCGTCCGCCGTGTCCGCGTCGGGCGCCTGTGCCGCGCGCAGTTCCACGCCCAGGGCCGAGCAGGCGTTGCGGGACAGCCGGGCGGGCTCGATCCGGCCGGTCAGCATCGGCGGGACGCGTCCGGGCGCGGGGGCGTCCCAGTACTGGAAGTCGATCCCCTGGCCGAGCCCGAACAGCATGGCCTCGGACACACCGACGCCGGCGTGGTGGAGCATGTTGCGCAGGGTGGTCGTCTCGCAGTGAACGCCGTGCTGGGGCTGAAATGTCGCCAAGCGCATGTGGCTTCCCAATCGCAGGGTGCGAAGAACGCCGTGAAGGAGGAGGGGCCGGCTATGCGTCGAGCAGGACGTCGTCGTATCCCCGGAGATCCAGGAAGCCGTTGCCGCTGGCCAGGATCACGATGACCGGTCGGAGGTGCTCCGCGTCGGCCTTGGCCACGACCTCCAGGGCCGCGGCGACCGCGTGTCCGGCTTCGGGGGCGAGGAGCAGGCCCTCGGTCCTCAGCAGGAGCCGTCCGGCCTCCAGCGCGGTCCGCTGGTCGAAGGCGACGGCGTCCAGAACGCCCTTGTGCCGCAGCAGGCTGACCAAGGCGGAGCTGTGGTGGTTGCGCAGGCCGCCGACGTGCGTGGGCGGTGGGATGAAGCTTTCTCCCATGGTGTAGCCGAGCACCTCGGGTGTGAAGCCGCCGAGGTCGGTGCGGGCGTACGCGTAGACCCCCTGGGTGAGCCGGGGCGCCGCCGTGGATTCGGCGGCGAGGAAGCGGAGGTCCGCTCCCTCGGCCCGGGCCCGCAGATGGGGACCGATGAGGCCGCACAGGTTGCTGCCGCCGCCCGAGCACGCGATGAGGTGGTCGCCGCGCCCGTCGACGCCCAGGTCCTCGCCGTGGACGTCCTTGAGCTGCCGGGCGACTTCGAGTCCGAGCAGGGTCTGGTGCAGGTACACGTGCGGCATCCCGCTGCCCGCGAGATACGCGGCGGAGGGGGTGTCCAGAGCGTGCTCGATGGCGTCACTGATGGCGGTGCCGAGGCTGCCCGGGTGGCCGGGGTTGTCCGAGAGGATCTTCCGCCCGATCGCCGTGCGGGGCGACGGCGACGGCCGCACCTCGGCTCCGAGCAGTTCCATGTAGTGACGCCGGTAGGGCTTCTGCTCCAGCGAGCACTTCACCATGTAGATCTCGGCCCGCAGACCGAACATCTGCGCCGCGAGGGCGACACTCATCCCCCACTGACCCGCCCCCGTCTCGGTGACGAGGGTGGTCCGCCCCTCCTGGGCCGCGTAGTAGGCCTGCGCTATCGCGGTGTTCAGTTTGAAACTGCCGCTGGGGAGGACGTCTTCACGCTTGAGATAGATCCTGGCGCCCGTACCGAGATGCTTCTCGAGACGGTGCGCGCGGTGCAGCGGTGTGGGCCGGCCGCAGTGCCCGAGCCATTCCGCGACCGGTTCGGGAATCGCGACCCACTGCTCATCGGGGGCATTCTGTTCGATGAGCGCCCGGGGGCGGATCTTCGCGGATATCTCCGCGGCGGTGGGACTTCCGGAGTCCCTGACCTCGGGCATCGGGCCGGGCAGGTCCGGCAGGAAGTTGTACCAATGGGTGGGCATTCCCGGTAAGGAACGGTCGCCGGGAACTGCGGGTCGATCATCAGGCGTTTGCGCATACCCCGACCGACCTGGGCTGTACGAAGTCACATTCCCCCCGCTCCCCCGCTCCGGAATTTTGTGAAAGTCAGCGTACGTAGCGGCCTCGGACCGCGCAACCACTTGAACGTCAGATGGCAATTCAACCATCGCGCACCTGGAATTGCCCCTCGCCGAGGCGGCATTCACAGCGCGGTACAGCAGCTTCCGGAATCATCCCGACCGCGATCATTGGCCCACTTCCCGAAAAAAGGCAGGGGCCTGACGAAAAGCAGCAAGCGATCACCGAGAAGACAGTGAATCCGCCGGCGCTTATGCGCCAGTGTCCCGGGAATTGATCCGTTCCGTCAATGAATCGGCCAGGAGCTGCCAGCTCTCGGCGTGGTGTCGCGCCAGTTCCGCGATCAGCGGCGCGCAGTGGATCGGCAGACTGCTCGCCATCGCTGCGAAGTCGTGCGGCTGGGTGGCCGAAGGGTCCAGGGTCCGCAGCAACTTGCGGCCCACCTCGGTGAACCGGAGCGAGGGATCGGCCCGCAGGCGCCTGACCGCCGACGACACGTCCCCGCACGACGGGTGCGCCCGGGGGCGTTCCGCGAGCGCGGGGCCGTGGCCCGTCCCGTTCCCCCGGGCCGGCGCTTCGCCGGCCTGCACCTCGACCTGCGGTCGTCCTCCGCCCCTGGCTTGCGCCTCCCCGGCCCGCGCCTCGACCTGCGGTCGCCCTTCCCCCTGGGCTTCGCGTGCGCGCCGGCGGGCGTCCTTGGCCGTGGTGAGCGAGATGCCCGCGGCGCGCGCCACCTCCCGCGCGGTCGCGTCGGGGTTCTCGGCGAGATAGCCCAGGGCGCGGCTTCGGCCCTCGCCCGCAGCCAGCGGGTAGGCCACCCCGTCCCGGCCCAGCCGTACGGGGGTCGGGTGCGGATTTTCCGCACCCGACCCCCGCCTCAGCGCTGCGACGGTCTTGTCCGACAGGCCGGCGACGCTCGCCAGCCGTCGGTTGGACCACTCGGGGAAGTCGGCGAGCATGTGGAGGGCCGCGGCCTTGCGGTCGGCCAGCGACAGAGGCAGTCCGTGATTGCTGTTCAGCTTGACCGCGAGGACGAACGCCTGCCGCTCGTCACCGTTGAAGAGCACGGCGCTGATGTGCGAGGCGCCGCTCCTCTCCGCCGCCCGCAGCCGGTGCACACCGTCGATGACCGTCATGGTCTTTCGGTGGATCACAATCGGCGGCAGTTCGGAACACACCTCGGCGAGCGTGCTGATGTGCCGTGGGTCCTCGCCCGCCGCGCGAAGTGAACCCACGACCCCGATGCTGCTTATCGGTACGCGCGTGATCTCCGATAAGAGACCACTGAAGTACAATTCTGAACGACTTGAATTCTGCTGCATCGGCTGCTGTGTGGCTGCCGAGACGTGGTCCCTCACTCTTCCTCCCCAGCGAACACCAGCGGACCCGCGGGCCGTCGCACGACCATCCGGTTGCGGATGACGTCAGGCGGCGCGGCGAATCAGGAACCGAGGAGAGGAAGGGCTGTCAGGAGCCATCGGAAAGGTGAGCAACATCGAGTCTCCCCCGCGACGCAATGCCGAACCGACCTCGAACCCTGCCAGCAGGATCGATGCCACGCAAGAGTCCGTTCGCACACGTCAGTTGGGAATGCCACGTACTCCGTGATCGCCGATCGGGTCGCTCCGGCCGTGTGAAGAAGGCCCTCCCCCCGGAATGATCCGCTCCCCGAGACGGGACAGGTAATGTCTTCGCTGCTCGGCGCATGATCCGTCCCGGTTGTCTGGACCATACAGCCTGTTTGCCCGGCCGGCGTGAAGTGCAGAGCACGGGAAAAGTGCGGCACGCGGGCGGCGGTCGAGCAGGTAGTGACATACCCGGCCCGGAGAAGTTGTTCCGGCGGAGCGGCTGTTCACGCCGCCGCGGCGTTGTCCTGCTCCAGCGCCCCGCGCAGCCAGCCGTCCGCGGCGCCCGGGGTCGGCTCGGGCAGCCCGGACGGCGGTGTGCGCAGTACTGCCGTCAGCTCCCAGTACCGGTCCAGGCGCGGCTCGGTGGCGAGCCGCGCCGCCAGCAGCCGCCGGAACTCCCGCGTGTCCCGGGTGCCGTACGCACTCGCGTACGCCGCGACATACGCGTCGAGTGCCTCGCCGGGGTGCGGGGCCCGGTCGTGCCGCACCTGCGGGCCCGCGAGGTCGAACGCCTCGACGAGTCCGGCGTAGAGGAGGGAGGCGCCACCGGCTCCGGCCACCCGGTGCACGTCCGGCTGGGGCCTCCGGCCGGACGGGCAGGGAGCGGTCGTCATCGCGTGCAGCTGGGCGAAGGCGAGCACGTGGGCGGGGGTGGGGTCGTCCGGTGGCTGGGGGACGGCCGCCTCCAGGAACGCCGCCGTCACGCGGGCCGGCATGCGCGGCGGCAGCCAGCCGCGCCAGAAGCGGACCAGCGGTGCCGTGCTCGGCGGGGTGCTCACCGCGCCCAGGATCCGCAGCCGTTCGGCCCGTTCCGCGGCCGGGCACTCCGCCACCAGCCGCAGGGCCGTCTCACGCCAGCGCATCGCCGTCAACTCACTGCCCAGCTCCCGCAGTCGGCCCGCGACCGCCTCCTCCAGGACGCGGCCCGCCCCGCCCGCGTCCTCGACGATCCGCCGCACCTGCGGCACCGACAGGTCCAGCGCGCGCAGGGAACGGATCAGCCTCAGCCGCTCCAGCGCGTGGGAACCGTAGCGCCGGTGTCCGCCGCCGCTGCGGGCGGACTCGGGGAGCAGGCCCCGGTCGGAGTAGAAGCGGACGGTCTTCACGGTGACACCCGCGCGCTCCGCGAGCTCGCCGATGCTCCAGAACTGCTCGTCGGACATGGCCGGTTGAACCTCCCTCAGGGGGAGTTCCTACGGTACCGGCGCACGGAGCGGACCTACGCCCCGGCCTCGTGGCCAGGGTTTGCGCGAGGCGCGGCACGCAGCGAACCGGGAGGAGAGACCCATGACGGTGTTCATCATGGTGGCGGGTGTGTTCACGGGCACACATGTGTGGCAGGAGACGGCGGCCCGGTTGGCCGCGGCCGGCAGTGAGGCACGCCCGGTGGCCCTGACGGGGCTCGACGCGGCCAGGCCCGCGGACCCGTCGGTCCGGACGGACCTGGAGACACACATCGCGGATGTGCTCGCGGTGGTCGACTCGGTGGACGCCGGCGAGGAGATCGTGCTCGTCGGTCACGACTACGGGATCCACCCCGCCCTCGGGGCCGCCGACCGGCGGGCCGGGCGCATCGCGCGGCTCGTGTACCTGGACTGCGGAATGCCGCAGAACGGTGTTCCGGCGCTGGCCGCGGTACCCGACCGGACACTGCGCGCGCAGCTCGCCGAGCGCGACCGCCACGCCGCGGCGGACGAGGTGCTGGCGCCGCCGACCGATGAGGAGTGGCAGCGCTGGGGCAGCACCGCGGGAGTTCCCGACACGGCGCTGGACCGGCTGTCCGCCCTCGCGGCACCGCAGCCCCTGGGCACTCTGCTGCAGCCGCTGCGGCTGAGCGGGGCGTCGGCCGCGGTGCCGGTCACCGGGGTGCTGTGCACCCAGAACGGCGTCAGCGTCGACCTGGTGCAACAGCTCGTCGATCTCGGCGACCCCGCGCTGGTGGCGCTGGCCGGGCCCCGCATCGGCTTCTTCGAGATGCACACCGGGCACTGGCCGATGCTGTCATGCCCCGCCGATCTGGCGGACGTCCTGCGGCGGGCGGCGGCCGGCGAAGGACGCCGCCTGCTCCGGCCCGGAGCCGACTCGCCACCCGCCCATCTGCGTCCGTTCCCGGTCGACGTTCCCGAGGTGGTGCGGGACCGCCAGGGTCAGGTCGATCTGTACGTCCCCGCAGGTGGGGAGCCGCGTCCGGCGGTGGTCTTCGTGCACGGCGGCCCGGTCCCCGCCGGGGCCCGGCCCACTCCCCGGGACTGGCCCACCCTGGTGGGTCACGCCCGGCTGGCGGCCGCCGAGGGGGTCGTGGGGGTGACCCTGGACCACCGCCTGCACGACATCGCCGACTACGAGCGCGCCGCCGGGGACGTCGCGGCCGCGGTCGAACTGGTCCGGGCCGACCCCCGGGTGGACCCCGAGCGGATCGCGCTGTGGTTCTTCTCCGGCGGGGGCCTGCTCACCGCCGACTGGCTGGCCGGCCCGCCGGTCTGGCTGCGCTGCCTGGCCGCCTCCTACCCGGTGCTCGCGCCCCTGCCCAACTGGGGGCTCACGGACAGCCGGTTCCATCCGGTACGGGCCGTCGCCCACACGGGCGGTCTGCCCCTCGTCCTGCTGCGCGCCGGGCTGGAGACCCCCGGGATCGCCGCCACCGTCGAGGCGTTCGTGACCGCGGCCGAGGAGGGCGGCGCGGCGTTGGAACTGGTCGACGTGCCAGGCGGCCATCACGGCTTCGAGACGCTCGACCCGCCCGAGGAGACCCGCCCGGCCCTGCTCCGTGCGATGCGCTCGGTGATCACGCACCTGGAGAGCTGACGCGAGGGGGTCTTCTCCCGGCCGCTCCTCTTCTCCCGGCCGCTCCTCTTCTCCCGGCCGCTCCTCGACGGCAGCCGCCTCAGGGGCGCGCGGCAGGGCCGGTGCGCCCCAGCCGGAGTGCGGAGACGAGGAAGAAGACACCGCCGAGCAGGGCGTAGCCCGCCAGGGATGCCAGCGAGGCACCGTCCTTGCTCGCCTGGGCGACGAAGGAGGCTCCGGCCAGGGTGGAGAGGGCACCGCTGGCGATCATCGGCCACTGCCCTCCCATGCCGCGCCGCAGGGCGCCGACGAGCAGTTGGACGAGGCCGGCGGTGATCGCCCAGACACCCCAGACGCGCAGGACCGCCGGGATGCCGGAGGCGACCGCTGCGGCCAGCGCCGCGGCGGTCAGGGTGCTCAGGGCGACGTTGGCGTACAGGCCGCGCACGGGTCCGCGGCCGGCCCTCGCGGACCTGATGTCGACGACGGCACAGGCGACGTCGAACAACGGATAGACCACCAGCAGGGTCGCGCCGAGGGGGCCGAGGGTGCGCGCGGTGGTGAACAGCAGCGCGGCCCAGACGACGGCGAACGCGAAGCGTACGAAGTACAGCCGGCGCAGCGCCCCGGAGGCGGCCGTGTCCGGGGTGGAGGTGGGGGCGGGCGGGGCGACGGAGCTGGCCATGGCGGCTTCTTCCTGCTCGACGGGAATCCCAATGAGGGAGAACGTTCGGTCTACTTGGTGACACGGCTCATCCAAGGCCACTCGCACTCCCCTGTCAAGACCGAACGTTCTCCCTCAGTCGGCTGCTACCGTGGCGTCATGAGCGCGAGCACAGGGAGCGGGAGTACGTCGGAAGCACGGTCGCGACTGCTCGGCACGGCCACCCGGATCTTCTACGCCGAGGGCATCCACTCGGTCGGGGTGGACCGGATCATCGCCGAGGCGCAGGTCACGCGGGCCACCCTGTACCGGCACTTCAAGGGCAAGGAGGACCTGATCCTCGCCTATCTCCAGCAGGCCGATCAGGGCATCCGGGGCCAGATCGCGGCCGTCCTGGAGCAGGACCTCACGGCACCCGACGCGGTCCGCGCCGTCGGACGGTCGATCGCCGAGAGCATCCGGACGCCGGGCTTCCGCGGGTGCGCCTTCCTGAACGCTGCTGCCGAGTACCCCGACCCGGCACACCCCGTCCATCAAGCCGTGCTGGCGCATCGCCAGTGGTTCCTGGACACCGCCACCCGACTGCTGGCCGAGGCCGGCTGCGTTCCCGCCGAGACGGCGGGGCGTCACTTCGTCATGCTCCGCGACGGCGCCATGGCGGCGGGCTGCCTCTTCGACCCGGCGCTGATCTCCGAGACGCTGCTGAACGGCGTCGAGGGCCTGCTGCGGACGGGCCTCCCCGGTACTGCTGACCGCTCCTGAGGCGCCGTTCCGGATCCGAGCACCCGTGCGCCCCCACCGGCGCCCTCCCATGCGTGTCCCGCCCGGCGCACGGTCGGAACCATGGAGGTCGGCGAAGAACCGTGCGCCGGGCGGGGGGACGGTACGGACTGCCCGAACGGCGAGGTGCTCGACGTGAGGGCGCAGGGCCCCCGCTGTGAGGAGTGCCGGCACCACTGGGAGCTGGACTGGACGGAGCCGGGGCGCAGGGCAGCAGACGACGAAGGGGCGACCCGGCCCCCGGGACCCCCGGGGGAGGCAGGGCACGACAGCGCCGCTTGACGCCATGGGCTCGGACGGACTCCGTTCCGGCCCCACCGCGGTGTGCGGACCCGGGCCCCCGCGCCGCCGCGCCAGGGGCCCGGGGAGCGCGCCGCCGTCCGTATCCCTCGTGCCGGCGGGCGCTCGCGCGGGACGGTGTCCCGCGCCCTTGCCGATCCTTCCGGGCCGGCGGCTGCGACGGATGCAGCCGCGGGGCGTCCCGCCGTCCGGCCCGGCCGGACGCGTCCCCCGGACAGGTGAGGTGAGCCGCACGGGACTGGGCACTCGCTCCCGCATGAACGAGCACCACGACGGTCCCGACGCCGCCCACCGCCGACCGCAGGGCGTGTCGGACACCACCGTCCAAGCCCTCGGCGCCCTGTCCAAGGCACTGGAGACGACCGAGCGCGCCCGCGGACACCTGTACGCCTTCCATCAGCTGACCGGGGGTGCCGACTTCGAGCTGGACCGTGCGGTCGGGCTGCTGCGCGAGGCGGGCCACCACGCCTGGGCGGACCGCGTCCGGCGCGAGATCCTGGGCCGCAACGTCATCCCGGGGCACTGGACGTTCCAGATCGTCGAGGCGTACAACGACACCTACTACGACCCGTTCAAGGCCACGGAGAAGGAAGCACGGCAGGAGCTGGCCGAGGGGAAGGACCACCTGTTCGAGGCGGAGCTCAAGGAGGAGCGGCGCACCGGTGGCCACCCGGACCACTCGGCACGGCCCGGCACCACACCGCGGGGGTGAGCTCCACGGCACTCACCCGGTGACGGTCCGCCTCAGCACAGCACCCGCAGTGCGCCCGGCAGCACCCGGGCCGTGACGGGCAGGACGGCCTCGATCTCACCGTCCGCGCCGTAGGGCAGGTCCCGGTCGGCCTCGATACGTATCTCGCGGCCGCGGACCACCTGCACCTGGGGGCGGTGGACGTGGGCTCCGGTGTCCAGCTCCTTCATCAGGGCGAAGAACAGGCGGCGCGGGGCGTCCCGGATCATCACGACGTCGAGGAGTCCGTCGTCGAGGCGGGCGTCGGGGGCGATGCGGCGTGCCGAGCCGTAGTAGCTGGAGTTCGCGGCCACCACGGTGTAGCCGCTGTAGGCGTGGTCCCGGCCGTCGACGGTGACCCGGTAGCGCACGGGGCGCCAGCTGCTGATCGCGCGCAGGGCCCCGGCGTAGTACGAGGCCGGGCCGCGCAGCATCCGGGACTGGTTGGCGTGCTGGTTGGCCAGGGCGTCCACCCCCGCGTACACGCTGCCGAGGACGACGGTGGCGGCGTGGACCGACGAGGTGACCTCGATGGTGTCCACGGCGCGCGGTGTGCCGTGGAGCAGGACCCGGGCCACGCCGTCCGGGTCGCTCGGCAGGCCGAGGGCCCGGGCGAAGTCGTTGCCACGCCCGGCCGGGACCATGCCGAACAGGGCGCCGGTGCCGCTGAGGGCTCCGCCGATGCTTCCGGTGATGCCGTCGCCGCCGACGGCGAGGACCACCCGGCCGCGTTCCCCGGCGCTCCGGGCGAGCTCACGGGCGTGGGCGAGGCTGCGGCTGTACTCGGTCTCCAGCTCGGCGCCCGCCTCCCGCAGGAGACGGGCCACCTGCAGCAGCGCCGCCGCGCTGGTGGCTCCGCCCGCGGTGGGGTTGACGACGGCGGTGAACTGGCGCATCGATGTGCCTCCGGGCTGACGGGTGGTGCCGGGCTGTCGTGAGGGTGGGATGGTGCGCGGTCGGGCGGGCCGGGGACCGGTTCAGTCCGCCGGCCCGGGGCCGGTTCAGTCGGCCGGCAGCAGCACGCCGGGGTTCAGCAGGCCGTCCGGGTCCAGCCGCTGCTTGACGGCTCGCAGGGCCGCGACCCCGAGGTCGGTGGCCTCGCGCACGTACCAGTCGCGGTGGTCGGTGCCGACGGCGTGGTGGTGGGTGATCGTGCCGCCGGCCGTGAGGATCGCGTCGTTCGCGGCGTGCTTGGCGCGCGTCCAGTGCGCCACCGGGTCGTCGCCCTGGGCCGATACGACGGTGAAGTACAGCGAGGCGCCGTTCTCGTAGACGTGCGAGATGTGGCACATGACCAGGGGCGGCGTGCCGTTCTCGGTGAGCGTGGTGGTCAGCGCGTCGCGGACGGCCGCGTACAGGCCCGGCAGCCTCGACCAGTAGGCGGCGGTCTCCAGGGTCTCGGCGAACGCGCCCGCTTCGAGGAGCGAGTCGCGCAGGTACGGCGCCGAGTAGCGGCCGTGGGCCCAGCGCTCCCCCGGCTCGCCGCCGGCGAACTCGCCGCCGCAGTCGGCCAGTACGGCCGCTGCCGCCGCCCGGCGCTGCGCGGTGTCCTCCTCGGTGCCCTCGAAGCCGACCACGGCGAGGCAGCCGGCGTTCTGCTGCTCGACGCCGGCACCGATGGCCTCGGGCTGGGCCAGGCCGATCAGGGTCTCGGTCTCGTCGGAGAGCCGCAGGACGGTGGGGCGCGGCCCGTCCTGGGCGAGGCGGCGCAGCGCGGCGGTGCCCTGCTCGAAGGAGGCGAAGCGCCAGCCCTCGTAGCGGCGCGTCGACGGAACGGGCCTGACGCGGACGGTGACGGAGGTGATGACGCCGAAGGCCCCCTCCGAGCCGAGCACCAGGTGCCGCAGGTCGGGTCCGGCGGCCGAGCGGGGTGCCCGGCCGGTGTCCAGGGTGCCCTCCGGCGTGGCGAGGGTGAGGCCGAGGACCATCTCGTCGAAGCGGCCGTAGCCTGCGGAGGCCTGTCCACTGGAGCGGGTCGCGGCGAAGCCGCCGATGGTGGCCCACTCGTAGGACTGCGGGAAGTGGCCGAGGGTGAAGCCGTGTTCGGCCAGCAGCGCCTCGGCCTCGGGTGCGCGCAGGCCGGGCTGCAGGGTGGCGGTCCGGGACACCGGGTCGAGGTCGAGCAGGCGGTTCATGTGCCGCAGGTCCAGGGCGACGAAGGGCGCCGCGCCGGCGGGGGCCAGTCCGCCGACGACGGAGGTGCCGCCGCCGAACGGCACCAGGGCGAGGCCGTGTTCGGCGCAGACGCGGAGCACGGCGAGCACTTCGTCGTGGCTCTCCGGGAGCGCGACGGCCGCGGGGGCGTCGGAGGTGTCGGCGGCGCGGATGCGCAGCAGGTCCGGGGTGGACTTGCCCCGGGTGTGCCGGACCCGGCTCTCGGCGTTCGTGCGGACGCTGTCCGCCCGTCCGCCCAGGGCGGCGTGCAGGGCGTGCAGGGCGGCGCCCTCCACCGCGGGGGTGGAGACCTCGATCTCCTCCAGCCGGGCCGACGCCGTGGGCTGTGGCTTGACACCGAGCCAGTCACGCAGCAGCCCGGTGACGGTGTCGGGCAGCGGCGTCGCCCTGGCGGGGTCGCCCCAGCCGTTCCACAGCATGTCCATGCGTGTCGTCCTCACCGGTCGTCGGGGTTGCCGCTGGAGCGGCCCTGCGCGTTACACTGTTACACATGACGCCTAATCGTCACAACAGCTCGGCTCAGCAGAAGTCCTCGGACAACGACGTGGTGCTCGACGCCGTCCGCGACTGCGTCCTGGCCGTCGGTGTCCGCCGGACGACCATGACCGACGTCGCCCGCCGCGCGGGCGTCTCGCGCATGACGCTCTATCGCCGCTGGCCCGACGTCCGCTCCCTCGTCGGCGACCTGATGACGCGTGAGTGGATCGCGGTCGCCACCGGCGCCATGCCCGAACGCCGGCCGGAACGGGGCACGCGCCCACCGCTGGTCGACGGTCTGGTGGCGGGCGTGAAGGCCTTCCGCGCCCACCCGCTGTTCCAGAAGATCGTCGACGTGGACCCCGAACTCCTCCTGCCCTATGTGCTGGACCGGCGGGGAGCGAGCCAGGAGGCCCTGCTGGAGCTGCTCGCCGGGGCCCTGCGGGAGGGGCACGCGGACGGTTCGGTGCGCGAGGCCCCCGCCCCGCTGCAGGCGCGGACGGTGCTGTTGATCCTGCAGTCCTTCGCCCTGTCCCTGCGCACCATGACCGACGAGGACGACGACGACCTCACGTCCGAGGCGTTCCTCGCCGAACTGCACACCGTCCTGGAGAGGACCCTCACCCCATGAGCCAGACCACCGTCCCGGCCGGCGGGGCCTCCCTGTCCGCGGCCCGGCGCACCCGTGAGCTGACCGAGGCGACCGACGGCCGCGTGGTGGACGTGCTGGTCGTCGGCCTCGGCGCCACCGGTGCGGGAGCCGCCCTCGACGCCGCCGCCCGTGGCCTCCACGTCGTCGCCGTCGACGCCCACGACCTCGCCTTCGGCACCTCGCGCTGGAGCTCCAAGCTCATCCACGGCGGGCTGCGCTACCTGGCCTCGGCCCAGTTCGACGTCGCTCACGAGAGCGCTGTCGAACGCGGCGTGCTGATGGAGCGGACGGCACCCCACCTGGTGCGCGCCCAGCCCTTCGTGCTGCCCCTGACCGGACTCGTCCCACGCGGCCAGGCCGCACTGGCGTGGGCCGGATTCCGGGCCGGTGACGCCCTGCGGCTGTCGGCCCGCACGGCCCGCGCCACCCTGCCCGCGCCCCGCCGGCTCTCCGCGGTCGAGACTCGCCACCTGGCCCCGGCGCTGCGCTCCGGCGGACTGCGCGGCGGACTGCTCTCCTGGGACGGACGGCTCACCGACGACGCCCGCCTGGTCACCGCCCTAGCCCGCACCGCCGCCGCACGCGGTGCCCGCGTCCTCACCCGGGTGCGGGCCCTGGAACTCACCGGATCCGGCGCCCGCGTCCGCGACGAACTCACCGGCCGGGAAGGGGAGATCAGGGCCCGAGCGGTGATCAACGCCTCCGGGGTGTGGGCCGGCGACCTCGTCGAGGGCCTCCGCATCCGGCCCTCCCGCGGCACCCACCTCGTCCTGCGCGCGGAACACATCGGCCCCCTCCCCGCCGGCCTGCACATCCCCATCCCCGGCGAGACCAACCGCTTCGTCCTGGTCCTGCCCCAGGACGACGGCCGCATCTACGTCGGACTCACCGACGAACCCCTGGACGGGCCCGTCCAGGACGTCCCCGACGTCCCGGAGACGGACATCGGCTTCCTGCTGGACGTCCTCGGCTCGGTCCTCGACGTCCCGGTCCGGCGCAGCGACGTCGTCGGCGCCTTCGCGGGACTGCGCCCCCTGCTGGACACCACACCCACCGCACAGCCGGGCGCCGTCGCGCGCACGGCCGACGTCTCCCGCAGGCACGCCGTGCTGACGTCACCGGACGGCGTGGTCAGCGTCGTCGGCGGCAAGCTCACCACGTACCGCCGGATGGCCGAGGACGCCGTGGACACGGCGGTCGCCGCACGCGGCCTCGCCGCCGGCCCCTCCCCCACCGCCGCACTCCCCCTGGTCGGTGCCGCGGCCCCCACGGCACTGGCCGCGCTGCGCGCCCCCCGACGCCTCGTCCAGCGCTACGGCACCGAGGCGCCGGCGGTCCACGCCCTGGCCGCGCAGGACCCGCGCCTGGGTGAGCCCGTCGTGCCCGGTCACCCCGTCACCGGCGCGGAACTGCTGTGGGCGCTGCGGCACGAGGGCGCCCTGGACGAAGCCGACCTGCTCGACCGGCGTACCCGCATCGGTCTGGTCCCGGAGGACCGGGCCGAGGCTCTGGGGACCGTGCGCGAGCTGGTGGGCGAAGCTCTCGGCGCGGGCGGCTGACCGCGTGACGGCCGGCCCCGACCGGCCGCCAGCCGCGTCAGGGACCGTGGGGCTGGAGGAGCTGGTCCACCGGGGCGTGGTCGTCGGTGAGCGGCTCGGCGGCACCCGTCCAGGCGTCCAGCCGCTCACCGGAGGTGACGCGCCAGCCGGTGCTCCGGGCGTCCAGTTCCCGCTGGACCGCCCGGAGGTCGACCGGCCGGTCGGAGGCGAGCACCACGAGGTTGCCGCCCTCGCCGGCCGGGCCCGGTCCGGTGCCGGCGGGCTCGCCCAGCACGGCGACATGCCCGAACGTCGCGGAGAGGGTGGCCACTTCGGCGCGGGCGAAGGCCATCTCCCCGTGGTCGATGAGATTGGCGACGTACACCCCCTGCGCGCCGAGCACGCGCCGCACGTCGGACATCGCCTCCTCGGTGGTGAGGTGCCACGGCACGCTGACGCCCCCGAAGGCGTCACCCACGACGAGGTCACGGCTGCCGGTGTCCAGCCGCCGCACACCCAGTCGGCCGTCCTCGACCCGCACCTCGACACCGGCTCGCGGGCGCAGCCCCAGCCGGTCGTGAGCCAGGCGCACCACCCCGCCGTCGATCTCGGAGACGACGCTGCGCGTCCCGGGCCGCGTGGCCGCGAGGTACCGGGGCAGGGTGAGCCCACCGCCCCCCACGTGGTGGGCGACGAGCGGTCGTCCCTCCGGGAAGGCGGCGTCGACCACCGACGCGACGGCTCGCACGTAGGCGAACTTCAGACGGGTGGGGTCGGCGAGGTCGACGTGCGAGTGGCGCAGGCCGTCCAGGACGAGGGTGCGGCCGTCACCCCCGCCGGGGTCCGCGACGACCCGCGCACAGTGGTACTTGGTCTCCACGTCGCAGCCCCCGGGGGCGACCGTGGTCGCGAGACCGCCCGCGACGACCACCAGGGTCAGGGCGGGGACGCCGCTCCAGCCGCGGGTACGCCACTCGAACCAGGCCGAACCCGCCACCAGCAGTGCGCCGAGGCCGAGCAGTATGCCGCTGACCGGCAGCCGCGACACGAGGACGAAGCCCGTCAGCACCGTGCCGACGATGGCCCCGACGGTACCGACCCCCGACAGCCGGCCGACGACCGTGCCCGTCTCCGCCAGGCTGGTCAGACGCAGTTTCGTGACGCACGGCGTCACCGCGGAGAGCAGGGCGCCCGGCACCAGGATGGTCAGCCCCGCGATGAGCAGGAGCACCACGGGCGCCCACTCGGCCGTGCTCCGCAGCACGGCCGGGGTGAGCGCCACCACCGCGCCGGACACACCCAGCGCGGGGCCGATGAGCCGGCGTGGATCGACCTGGTCCGCGACGAGTCCGCCCAGCCAGGAGCCGAAGGCGATCGCGCTGAGCGCGATGCCGATCACCATGGTGCTGGTCTCGAGCGTCAGCCCCAGATACGGCGCGAGCAGCCGCAGCGCGACGATCTCGATGACGAGGACGGCCGCCGAGGAGCCGAACACCAGCACCGCTGCGGCGCGCGGGCCCAGGCCGGCACGGCCGGGCGTGCTCTCGGCGACGGGCGAGGAGGACGATCCGGTCACGGGCCGCATTCTCGCACGCAACGCGTCAAGCGGACGGCCCCCACCGCACCCGAGCGGGGGCTCAACACCACTCCGCGTCAGGGCTGTTGACGGGCCTGCTCGGCTGCCCGGTCCGCCGCGGCCTGTTCCGTCCTGGCGTCCGCGGTGCTCAGACGGCCGCCGCTGCTCTCCAGGTGGGCGCGGACGAACCACTGGAACAGCTCCAGCCCGCGCAGCTGCTCGATCAGGATGTCCTGCGTGACGGGGTCGGAGGACTCGGTGGCCGCCATGGCCTCGCGGTGGTCCTCGATGAGCCGGGTGTAGACCACGTCGAGCGCGCCCAGGTGCTCGATGGCCTCGGCCCTGCCGATGGAGTAGTCGTCCCAGGACCGGTCGGCGACCAGCGCGCCCGGCGTTCCCTGCGGCACTCCGCCCAGGGTGGAGATCCGCTCGGCCAGGTCGTCGGTCATGGACCGTACCTGCTCGACCTGCGGGTCGAGCATCTCGTGCACCGCGATGAAGTGCGGGCCGACGACGTTCCAGTGGATGTGCTTGAGGGTCAGGTGCAGGTCGTTCAGCGAGTGCAGCCGCCGCTGGAGCAGCGTGATGATCTCGGCACTGTCCTCGGGGGTCATGCCCGGGACGGTGTACTGGAGGGAGGGCTCAGGGGCCACGGCCGTACCTTTCTCCTGCCGGTGGGGAAGACGTCTCCCGGCCAGGCAACCACCGCCCGTACCGGCCTGCCCGTCCGAGACGGCCGTACGGATACCCCGCGCTCGGGGGCCCGGCCCGCTCCGCCGTCACGGCGTCCGCCGTTCACCGCCGCCGCCGATGCGCATCTCCCGGCTGATGGCGCGGCGCTGCCGGGCGGTGGTACCGCCCCAGATGCCGGCGTCCTCCCCGTGCTCGATGGCCCAGGAGCGGCAGGCCAGCAGGACGCGGCAGCGGCGGCACACCGCGCGGGCCTCGGCGACCCGGGCGTCGGTCTCCCGCTCCACCAGCGGGAAGAACAGCTCGGGGTCCTCGCCGATGCAGGCGGCGTCCCGGAGCCAGGCGCGACCACCGCCGCTGAGGACCTCCGCCACGGCGTCGCGGTACAGCAACCAGCGGTTCTCGGGCACGGCGCACCTCCGCGTGGCACCGGCTGGGCCGGTGGGTGGGCTGCGGCACGACGGCACCGCAGGCCCGGCAGGGGTCGCGCTTCCCATGCTAGGTGTACGGCGCACGGATGGCCATGACCCGTTCCCGGCGGCCCCGCACGCGGACGCACGCCCCTCGGGTGCCCCGCCGGTGTCCGGGCTGCGGGTACGGCATGGGCGTGCGGCCACCGGGCACCCGGGCGGTGCGCCGTGCCCGCGCGGCCGCACCCTCGGAAGGGAGACGCCCGGTGACGGACGCCGCACACCATCGCAGCCACCGGCCGCACGGCCTCGCGCCATGGCTGCTGCTCCTGCTGCTGCTCGGGCTGTGCTACGGCGTGGCCGCCGTCGGCGGCGCGGCCGCCGCGGACGCCGGCAGCACCTACGCCTCGCTGGACCGGCCCGCGTGGGCTCCGCCGTCCTGGCTGTTCGGGCCGGTGTGGACGGTGCTCTACGGCACCATCGCCGTCTCCGCCTGGCTCGTGCTGCGCGGGCGCACACCGGCGAACGTCCGCGCCGACGCCGCCGCCTGGGGCACGCAGCTCCTCCTCAACCTCGCCTGGACCCCGCTGTTCTTCGGGGCCGATCGGTACGGTCTCGCGTTCGTCGACATCTGCCTGCTGCTCGGCGCGCTGGGCGTCACGATGCTGCTCTTCCGGCGCCGCAGCCGGGCCGCGTTCTTCCTTCTGGTGCCGTACGCGCTGTGGACGCTGTACGCGGCCGCGCTCAACCTCGCCATCTGGCAGCTCAACGCCTGACCCGAGCAACCGGGCGCCCCGTACAGTTGCAGGCAGGGGACATTTCTCCTCCTGGCACCCATCCGTACAGGAGCAGCCATGCACCACCCGTCCGGCGTCCCGGACGACGACTCCGGGGCCCTGTTCGGTCTCGACGCACTCTCTTCCGGGTCCGTCACGACGACCGACCGGCAGGACCCCTCGTTCCGCACCTCGGCCACCGCCCGCCGCCTGCTGCCCGTGCGGGAGATCTACGCGGAGCCGGCGGCTGCCGCGTCCCCGCGCGGGAGGCAGATCCGGGCCCGGTTCCCCGAGGCGCGGCTGACCATGGTGGACTCCCACTGGCGCATCCCCGGCCTGCACGGCAACGAGGGCAACGTCGACCGCTGGGTGCGCGTCAAGGGCGAGACGCTGGTCCTGGGCGAGAAGAAGACCCTCACCACCCGGCCCAACGGCCGCTCGGCGGACTGGATCGCTCCCGGCCCCTCCAACGGCTGCGCCATGGCCTGCGCCTACTGCTACGTGCCCCGCCGCAAGGGCTACGCCAATCCGATCACCGTCTTCACCAACATCGACCGGATCATCGCCCACCTCGGCCGGCACATCGCGCGGCAGGGGCCCAAACCCGAGCCGAACCAGTGCGACCCCGAGGCGTGGGTGTACGACATCGGGGAGAACGGCGACTGCTCGGTGGACGCGCTGATCTGCGACAACACCGCGGACGTGGTGCACGCCTTCCGGCAGTGGCCGACCGCGAAGGCCTCCTTCGCCACCAAGTTCGTCAATCCCGACCTGCTGGCCCTGGACCCGCGCGGCCGGACCCGTATCCGCTTCTCGCTGATGCCGCCGGAGGACGCCCGGCTGCTCGACGTGCGCACCTCACCCGTCCCGGAGCGGATCGCCGCCGCGGCGGATTTCCTCGACGCGGGGTACGAGGTGCATTTCAACCTCTCCCCCGTGGTCGTCCGGCCCGGCTGGGAAGACGCCTGGTCCGAGCTGCTGATCCACCTCGACGACGTGCTGCCCCCGCGCGTGAGGCGGCAGGCCGCCGCCGAGGTGATCATGCTCACCCACAACCAGGAGCTGCACGAGGTCAACCTCGGCTGGCACCCCCGGGCGGAGGAGGCCCTGTGGCGGCCGGACATCCAGCAGGCCAAGCGCTCCGAGAACGGCGCGCTGAACGTCCGTTACCGCAACGGGATCAAGGGCGACGCGGTGCGGACCCTGCGCACCCTGATCGACCGCCACGCCCCCTGGCTGCGTGTGCGCTACGCGTTCTGAGGACCCGGGCTACGCACAGGCCGTGCCGTTCAGACGGAACCCGGCCGGCCTGGCGAACGAGCCGGTGTAGGTGCCCTGGAAACCGAACGTCCGGCTGCCGCCGGGCGCGAGCTGTGCGTTGTGTGCCAGGCCGCTCGCGGTCACGGTTCCGGACGAGGGAGCGACGGTGGCGTTCCAGGCGGTGCCGACCCGCTGCCCGGAGGGCAGGGTGAAGGCCAGGTTCCACGCGTCCAGGGTGGTGGAGCCGGTGTTGGTGACCGTGACGTCGGCGGTGAAGCCGCCGTCCCAGACGTTCGGCGCGTAGGTCACCGTGCAGCTCGCCGCCGGGGTCCCCGGATCACCCGGGCTGCCGGAGCCACCGGTGTCGACGGTCGACGAGAAGGAGTTCACCGAGAGCCCGGCACCGTTCTGCCAGGGCTCGAACCCGGCCTGCACGCTGGTCAGATACCAGTCGTTCTGCGCCATGCCGCGGGAGACGGTGTGCCGGACGAAGTCCATGACGTCGAAACTCCAGGCGCTGATCGCCGAGGGTGCCACGAAGGAGATCACGTCGTTGGAGCCGTTGCTGCCGGTCCACACCTCCCAGTCGCGTCCGCCGACGGAAGCCGTGCCGCGCGGGGAGCCGATCGGCTGGACCGGGCCGACCCTGTTGAACCAGATCATGATCTCCGTACGGTTCACCCCGTCGGTGCGCGGCGTCGGGTCCAGCCAGATGTCGTACGAGGCGTTGTAGACGGCGTTGCCGACGAAGCCGTAGGAGATGCTGCTGGGCGCGCTGGTGATGGTGTCGACCCGGGCGGGGAGCCTGGTGCCCGGCGAGCAGTTGGTGTAGTGGCAGCCGTTGAAGACGGAGGGATACGACTTCGGGGCGCCGTTGGTGGGCACGGAGCCGTCGGCCTGGGTGATCCGGAAACCCGAGTCCGTGGTCGTGACGCACTGCTGGGCGCTGGTGCCCCAGCGGTTGTTCTGGACGACGTAGCGTCCCTGGATCACGGCCGAGCCGTACTGCTGACAGATAGTGGTGTCGGCCTGCGCCTGCGGGGTGGCGACCAGCAGGGCGGCCGTGGTGGCGAAGGCGGCGAGCAGCGCGCCCAGCAGGGCACGCGCGGTGCGGGGGCGATGTGGGGACGGTCGCATGTGGGGGCCTCTCCGTCTGAGTAGAGGGGACGAGCCAGGCATGGGAGCGCTCCCATGCGCAGCCACGATTCGGACTGTAGGAGCACTGCATGCCCCTGACAACCCTCCGGGCGGCAGTCGTCGGCATCCACTCGGTGCGTCGACACATCGACACGTCGCCAAGTCGGTACACCGGTACACCGGCACACCGGCACACCGGCAGGAGCGTCGCTTCCGGCTCCCCGAAGAGCGGGTGCGGTTCCGGGCGAGCCGACTCCTACGACGCGTGACCCCCCGGGTCCGCGTTCCACCCGCGGACGCGGTGGACGCGGGCCGTCTTCGGGTAGGCCGTGCCGGACTCCGACCGGGGACCGAGCTCGAACAGGTCGATCAGGAGGAACAGGGGGTATGCGGGCGCTTGGGGCGACCGTTTCACGACGACGCCCTCACAGCCGACGACCGTCCCCGACGCGTCCCAGACCACCGTCCAGGTGTGCGGCTTCGACGCGTCCAGGGGCAGGACGACCTCCGTCATGTCGGTCGTCAACCGCCCGTCCGAGTGCGCCTTCACCCCGCAGCGCGCGCGGCTCTCCCGCTCACCGACGGCTTCGGCGTCGATCTCGAAGAGGCAGATCTCACCGGTGTCCCCGTCCGACAGGTGCTCCGTCCCGACGAGCCAGGCCGCGAGCATGCACCCCTCGTCCCGACTCGCGCTGACCGTCACGTCCACGCGTCCGGCAGCGGGTGCCCACAGCAGCCGCTCGGGGGTCTCCGTGCGCACGGCCAGTCCGTCCGGCCGATGCCGGTGCGTCCCCCGGCGCGAACCGAGGGGGCCGGAGAAGGCGCCGGTCTGCACGTTGGACACCCGCAGCGGGGCGTCCTCCTCGCGCCAGTCCGGCTGATCGGCGTCGATCCGCAGCCGCAGTCCGGCGGAGTCGATGTCGTACCGGGCCCGCGACCGCTCGGGGGTCGTCCAGTGCGGCAGGTAGTGATCGACCCACCGATCCCGGCTGAGGTCCGCAGCGGCGAAGTCGTCGTGGAAGTCGGCCTCGCGCGCCGGAGGCTCGGGAAGACGCAGGACATCGGAACCCATGGCGCAATCCTGACAGACGACCACGCGACGGCCGCACCCGTTGTGCGGGGCTCCACCCTGCGACGCGACTTCGGGCGCAACAAGCGCACACGCGAGCCCACTTGAGCGATCCGCACCCCACCCCAGACGACCGCGCCCGTGGCATAGACCTTTCCTTGATCACGGACTAGGCTCTGCCGCGCACGCCAGAGAGCGCTCTCAAGCTCTGCTGTTCCACCCCCACCCTGCTGGAACAACGAAGGGGCATCCCTTGAGACGCACCACCACCCTGCGCACCGCGCTGTCCGCGCTCCTCCTGCTCGGCACCTGGGCCACCGCCAGTGCCCTGCCCGCATCCGCCGCCGAAGATCCCGCGCGCTCCCCTCGGGCTTCCGCCTCCCCGGGTCTTCTCGCCGCCATGCAGCGGGACTTGGGACTGACCCGCGACGCGGCAGAGGCACGTCTCGCCGCCGAGAAGAGGGCCACGACCACCGAACGCAGGGCCCGCGACGTCGCGGGCTCCGCCTACGGCGGCTCCTGGTTCGACGCCGAGCGCGGCCGGCTCACCGTGGCCGTCACCGACGACAAGACCGCCGACGCCGTTCGCGGGACGGGAGCGGCCGTACGCCTCGTACGGCACACCGCGCGGCAGCTCGACGCGGCGAAGACGCGCATCGACGCCCTGTCCGCGCCCGCCGGGGTGGGCAGTTGGCATGTGGACCCGAAGGCCAACAAGGTCGTCGTGAACGTCGTCGCCGAGCATCGGGACGACAACGATGTCCGGGCGTTCCTCGCCCGCGCCCGCGAGGCCGGTCCGGTGACCGTACGTCAGACCGCCGCCGCGCCGCGTACGTTCGCCGCCGGAACCGTCGGCGGCGACCCGTACTACACCGGCAACGTCCGCTGTTCCATCGGCTTCTCCGTGCAGGGCGGCTTCGTCACCGCCGGGCACTGTGGCTCGCCCGGCTCGGCCGTGTACGGCTGGGACCGTTCGTATGTCGGCAACTTCCAGGGGTCGTCGTTCCCGGACAACGACTACGCCTGGGTGAACGTCGGCAGCGGCTGGTGGACCGTGCCGGTCGTGCTCGGCTGGGGCACGGTCCCCGACCAGCTCGTCCGCGGCTCCGCCGAGGCTCCGGTGGGCGCCTCCATCTGCCGTTCCGGCTCCACCACCCACTGGCACTGCGGCAGGGTGCTGGCGAAGAACGAGACGGTGAACTACAGCCAGGGCGCCGTCCACCAGATGACGAAGACGAGCGTCTGCGCCGAACCCGGTGACTCCGGCGGCTCCTTCATCAGCGGTGACCAGGCCCAGGGCGTCACCTCCGGCGGCTGGGGCAACTGCAGCAGCGGCGGCGAGACCTGGCACCAGCCGGTCAACGAGATCCTCAACCGCTACGGGCTCAGGCTGCACACCGCCTGATCACCCGACGCGACACGACCGAGCGAGCCCGCCACCGTCCCGAGCACGACGGCGGCGGGCTCGTGCGCGTCCCGGGGCCGGGCGGTCGGCGCCGCTTGACCCTGACACGGTGACAAGGTCTTCACTGCTGCCCGAGGAGGTGGTCCGATGACCACGACACCACGGGACGCAGGCGTGCAGCGAGCCCTGCAGGCGCTGGAGGACGGCCGTTCGTCCGTGCGGCTGCGGGCGGCCATGGCGGTCGGCTCGACGCCCGACCCCGCCTTCGTCGACAGGCTCGTCGAGCGGTGCGCCGTCGAGCCCGAGTTCTTCGTGCGGGACATGCTCACCTGGGCGCTCACCCGCCACCCGGTGCCGCTGACGCTTCCGCGGCTGCTGCGGGAGCTGCACTCCGGACGTCCGCACGCCCGCAGCCAGGCGCTGCACACCCTGTCCAAGATCGGGGACCGGCGGGCATGGCCGGCGATCACCCGCGCCCTGCTCTCCGACGCCGACGACGAGGTGGCGCGGAGTGCCTGGCGGACGGCGGTCGTGCTGGTGCCGGAGGGCGAGGAGACCGGCTTGGCCGGGGCCCTGGCGACGCAGCTCGGGCGCGGCGACCGCACGGTCCAGCTGAGTCTCAGCCAGGCGCTGGCCGGGCTCGGTGAAAGGATCGTGCCGGTGCTGGAGGCAGCGGCGGCGGCCGGGGAGCCGGACGTGCGGGCGCACGCACTGGCCACACGAAGGCTGCTGGACGACCCGGAGGCGGGGTTCGAGTCGGCGCTCGAGGAGGCCAAGCGCATCGTGGCCCTCGCCGGGGCGCCGAACGGAGGAGGATAGGACCGTGCTGATCGGTGAGGTGGCGAGACGGTCGGGGGTCAGCGCCCGCATGCTCCGGCACTACGAGGCGCTCGGGCTGGTGCGGCCCTCGGGCCGTACGGGCTCCGGCTACCGGGAGTACTCCGCGCAGGACATCCGCCGGATCTTCCACGTCGAGAGTCTGCGGTCGCTGGGTCTGTCCCTGCGGGACATCGGGCGTGCCCTGGACGATCCGCACTTCACGCCCTCGGCGCTCGTGGGCGACCTCATCCGGCGGACCCGCGAGCGCATCGCCGCCGAGACCGAGCTGCTCACCCGGTTGAGCAGCATCGACTCCGCGGACCCCACCGACTGGGAGGAGGTCCTCCGGGTCGTCTCGCTGCTCCAGGCGCTGGGCTCGCACAGCGCGGACGTCCGTCAGCGTGCGGCCCTGTCGTCCGCCGGCGGCGGCACGGTCCCGGTCGAGGCCCTGGTCGAGGCGGCGCTGAACGAGACGGAGCCGAACGTGGCCGGCGCCCTTCGCTGGGCGCTGGCGCAGTCGGCCGACGGCGCACCCGCACTGCTCGCCGAAGGGCTCGGCTCGCCGGTGGCCGCGGTACGCACCCGTGCCGTGCAGTCGCTCGCCGAGCTGCCCGGCGAGGAGGTGGCCGCACCTCTGCGGCTCGCCCTGGCGGACACCGACCCCGGGGTGCGGGCGTACGCGGCGCTGGCACTCGGGACGCGGGGCGTGCAGGACGCGATCCCGGCACTCGTCGACATGATCGTGGCCGGCAGGAACGACACGGATGCGGCCGACGCGCTGGGCGCCCTGTCGAGCGACACGGCGACGGCCGAGCGGATCGCGACCGAACTCGTCGACCGCCTCGCCCGCGACAGCACGGCGGCGCCGGCCCGCGGCCGGCTGACCCAGGCGCTGGCGGACATCCCGGGCGCGACCGCCGAGCAGGCCCTGACACGGCTGTCCCATGACGACGACCGGGCGGTCGCCCTGACCGCCACGTATCTCCTCCGGCTGCGCGACGCCCGGTGACGGATGCCGCTGAGCCGTGTGGACGAGGATCCCGTGATCGATGAGTTTCCCGGCGTCCCGCGGTCGTACTGTCGAACCCGGCCCGGAGGAGGAGTACTCATGCGCAGCGTCACATACTCGATGAGCGTCTCACTCGACGGTTACATCGTCGCGCCCGACGGCGGTATCGACTGGTCGACGCCCGACCCGGAGGTCTTCCGCTTCTGGATCGAGGACACCCGGCAGATCGGCGTCCACCTGATGGGACGGCGGCTGTACGAGACGATGCTCTTCTGGGAGACCGCCGACGAGAATCCCTCGCTGGACGAGGCGGAGCGGGAGTGGGCCGCGCTGTGGAATCCGCTTCCGAAGGTCGTGTTCTCGAGGACGCTGACGACGGTGCAGGGCAACGCCCGCCTGGCCTCCGGCACGGTGGCGCGGGAGATCGAGCGGTTGCGGGCCGAGCCCGGGGACGGTGACATCGCGATCGGGGGCGCGCACCTCGCCGCCGAGGCTGCCGAATCGGGTCTGATCGACGAGTACCGGGTCATGGTTCACCCCGTACTCCTCGGCGGCGGCATCTCCTTCTTCCCCCGGCATGAGCGCCGGGTGGATCTCGAACTGGCCGAGACCCGGACCTTCGACTCGAACGTCGTCCACCTGCGGTATCGCGTGCGGCGGTAGCCCCCTCGTCAAGCCGGAACCGGCCTGTCGTGGAACAGTGGAGAACAGGAGAAGCCACCTGCGACGGCACGAGCCGGGCGAGGAGGCCGGATGCGTTCCCCCGTACTGGCATGTGTCGACGGTTCCGAGTGCGCCGCCGCCGCGGCCGCGTGGGCCGCGGATGAAGCGAGGCTGCGGGGCGTCGCGCTGCGGCTGCTGCACGTCTCGCCGCGCCTTCCCGGAGCCGCCGTCCCGGCGTCGGACCGCTTGCGCGAGATCGGCACCCGGCTGGTGCGCCGGACCGTGGAGGACCTCAGCGCCCGCTGCCCGGAGCTCGACGTGGACGGCGTGCAGGCCGAGGGGGACCCTGCGGAGGCTGTCCTCGACGCCGCGCGAGATGCCGGGCTCCTCGTGGCGGGCACCCGCGGCACGGGCGGCTTCCCGGACCTGGTGGTCGGCTCGACGGCACTGCGCCTCGCGGCGGCGGCTCCCTGCCCCGTCGTCCTCGTGCCTCCTCGCTCGGGCGCGTTTCCCGGCGACCTCCTCGCGGGCCGGGGCGCCCCTCCGGTCGTCCTCGGCTTCGACGCGCACCGTCCGGTCGGCGAGGCCGCGGACTTCGCCTTCTCCGCCGCCGAACTGCGCGCGTCCGGCCTGCGCGTGGTGCAGGCGTGGGCCCTGCCCGCCGAGTCCGTCTCCCCCCGCTCCTTCGTGGTGACGGAGGAGGACCGCGCCACCTGGGAGGACCGGGAGGTCCTGGACCTGTCCGACGCCCTGCGCCCCTGGCAGGAGAAGTACCCGCAGGTGAATGCCACTGTCGACCTGCGCCTGCTCCACCCCGCGGAAGCACTGCTCAACGCCTCCCGGGACGCGGAACTCCTGGTCGTGGGACGGTGCACCGAGGCGCGGCCGGCGGGGCGACTGGGGCCGGTGGCGCATGCGGTACTGCACCATGTGCGCCGTCCCGTCGCGGTCGTGCCGCCCGGAGCGTGACGGTTCAGCCGTAGAACACCTCGAACTCGTCGTACAGGGACGGGTCCACCACCTTGTTCTGCGCCGTGGCGTCGGCGAGCGGCACCCGGACGATCCGCGTGCCCTCGAGGGCGACCATGCGGCCGAAGTCGCCGTCGGCGACCGCCTGGACGGCGTGCAGGCCGAACCGTGTGGCGAGCCACCGGTCGAAGGCGCTGGGCGTGCCGCCGCGCTGGATGTGGCCCAGGACCGTGGTACGGGCGTCCTTGTCGGTGCGTGCCGTGATCTCCTGCGCCAGCCATTCGCCGATGCCGGACAGGCGCACGTGACCGAACTCGTCCAGCGACTGGTCCTTGACGATCAGTTGCCCCTCCTTGGGGACCGCCCCCTCGGCCACCACGACGATCGGCGCGTAGTTGATCTCGAAGCGGCGCATCACCTGCTCGCACACCTGGTCCAGGTCGAAGGGCCGCTCGGGGATGAGGATGACGTTGGCGCCGCCGGCGATCCCGGCGTGCAGGGCGATCCAGCCGGAGTGCCGCCCCATCACCTCCACCACCAGGGCGCGCATGTGGGACTCGGCGGTGGTGTGGAGACGGTCGATCGCCTCCGTCGCGATCCCGACGGCCGTGTCGAAGCCGAAGGTGAAGTCGGTGCACGAGACGTCGTTGTCGATGGTCTTCGGCACGCCGACCACATCGATGCCCTGCCGGCTCAGTTCCGTGGCGGTGCCCAGCGTGTCCTCCCCGCCGATCACGACGAGCGCGTCCATCTCGTGCGCGGCGAGTGTCTCCCGCACCCGCTGCAGCCCGTTGTCGTGCTTGAGCGGGTTGGTGCGCGAGGAGCCGAGGATCGTTCCGCCCCGGGGCAGGATGCCCCGCACGCTGCCGATGCCGAGGGGGACGACGTCGTTCTTGAGCAGGCCGAGCCAGCCGTCCCGGACGCCGAGGAAATCGAACCCGTACTCCTGTACGCCCTTGCGCACGACGCTGCGGATCACGGCGTTGAGGCCGGGGCAGTCGCCGCCGCCGGTCAGCACTCCGACCCTCATGGCCTTCTCCCATCCGCCGCCGGGGCGGCCGCCGCCCTCCCGGTGGCCCGGGACCGCTTCCCGGGGCATGCCGGTCGCAGCCCTTCTCAAGCGTCCCCCCGAACCGCCCGGCGCGGCCACTCGGCGACCGCCGTCCGCGAAGCGGCGATCCGGCGGGGCCGCGGTGCGCGGGTACGAGGTCGGCGTCGCCGGGGGATCAGCTCGGTCGGTGGCCGCCGGGGCAGACGACGCTCCGGGGCGCGATCCAGGCCCGGCAGTAGGGGCAGGGGCGAACCTGGCTGAGAGTGGACAGGGCGTGGTGCACGGTCGTGCGCACCGTCCGTCTCGTCCGGCACGACACCACGGTCATTCTCCTGAGCAGGAGGCCAGGCACCCCGGGCACACCCACGTCCTTCCTTCAGGCGGGCACAGCCCGCGTCGAGCACTCCGCGCTCGACCACGTCTTCCCCGGCTCCCGCCGCTCACTCCCGGCCCTCTCCGGCCGGGGCACCCGCTCCCCCTGCCGCGCTCAGCCGAGGTCGCGCGCGCTCTCGGCCCGCTTGCCGCGCCGCACCGCGCTCACCGCGCCGAGGACCATGCCGGCGGCCACGATCACGAGGCCCCTCAGCCACACCGCCGCCTCGATCTGCGTGGCCAGCAGGACGCAGGAGGCGATGCCCAGGACCGGCAGGACGGTCGGGGCCCGGAAGTGGTCGGTCTCACCGGTGTCACGCCGCAGTACCAGCACGGCCGTGTTGACCATGAGGAAGACGATCAGCAGCAGCAGGACCAGGGTCGACGCGAGGGTGGCGACGCTGCCGGTCAGGGCGAGGAGCATCGCGAGCAGGGAGGTGACGGCGATCGCGGCCCACGGCGTGCGGCGACCGGGCAGGACCTTGGTCAGCGCGGCCGGCAGCAGCCCGTCCCTCGCCATGCCGTAGGCGAGGCGGGAGGACATGATGCCGGTGAGCAGCGCGCCGTTGGCGACGGCCACGAGCGCGATGGCGCTGAACAGGCGGGTCGGTACGCCCCCCGCCTCCTGCACGACCTCCAGCAGCGGGCCGCTGGACTCGGCCAGCCGGGCGGTCGGTACCGCGGCGGACGCGGCGATGCCCACCAGGACGTACACGGCTCCGGCGGTGGCGAGGGCGCCGAAGAGGGCACGGGGGTAGGAGCGCCTAGGGTTGCGGGTCTCCTCCGCGACGTTGACGGAGGTCTCGAAGCCGACGAAGGAGTAGTAGGCCAGGACCGAGCCGCTCAGGACGGCGGCGGCCGCGCCCTTCTCGGGCGTGCCCAGCTGCGTCAGCCGTCCGGCGTCGCCGTCGCCGCGGAGCAGCAGCCACGCGCCGAGGACGACGATGACGATGAGCCCGCCCACCTCGATGACGGTGGCGACGACGTTGGCCCGGGTCGACTCCTTGATGCCCCGGGCGTTGACCAGGGCGAGGAGGGCCAGGAACAGGACGGCGACGAGGCCGACGGGCAGGGTCACGAAGGCCGAGAGGTAGTCGCCGCCGAAGCCGCGGGCGAGCGCGGCCACGGAGACGATGCCCGCGGCCAGCATGCAGAAGCCCGCGACGAAGCCGGCGAACGGTCCGAACGCGCGCGTGGCGTAGTGGGAGGCTCCACCGGCCCGGGGGTACTTCGTGGCCAGCTCGGCGTAGGAGGCGGCGGTCAGCAGTGCCAGCAGCAGGGCGACGACGAGCGGCACCCACACCGCTCCCCCGGCGTCGGCCGCCACCTGCCCGACCAGCACGTAGACGCCCGCACCGAGTACGTCGCCCAGGATGAAGAAGTACAGCAGCGGGGTCGTCAGCGCCCGCTTGAGTGCCGTGCCCTCCGGGGCCGCCCCCTGGCCCGCCGATTCCGCCAGCAATCTGTTCCCGCCATTTCTCGCCATACCGCCTCGTGTCCCCCGAACCGAGCGATGCACGCCCGGCTCATGCCTCGCAGCTCCGGTGCACCACGTCACATCACCGCATGTCAGAAGGGGGTGCCCGGTGGATCACGGAGGTGGCGGGGGTGCCGCCGCGTCACGGCTTCTCCTCGTCCGCGCCACCGATCAGCACGCACGGCGCGCCACCGGCCGGAAACCGACACATGGCCGAGATGTCCACGAGCCGTGCGGATGGCGGGTGGGCCGGTCGCGGCTCATACGCGCCAATGTCATCGTCCGGCGCCCCGGCAACGGCCGGTTCCGTGCGGGGCTCCGCGGGGTCCGCCTCGGCGCCGATCACCTGGGCGATCGCCCCCGTCTCCGTGGCTCCATATGTGCGTCACACTTCACGCACACTTCGAACACTTCCGGCCGGGCGTTCCACGGGGCCCGCCGCGTGGGGCAGACGGTGCGGCCGGGCCCTGCCTAGCCTCCCTGGCCATGCGATCACCCCTGATGAGACGTTTCGGGCTCGGCGCCGTCCTCGCCGCCGTGCTGGCCGTGTTCGGTCTGGCCCCCTCCGCGACCGCGGTCGACCCGGCCGCGGCCGAGCTGACCTTCGCCACCGACAGCGCCACCGCCACCCCCGGCGGCACGGTCAACCTGTCGATGACCCTCACCAACCACCACACCTACGACGTGTGGTTCGTGTACCAGACGATCGAGCCGACATGGCTGACCACGCAGCGGCCCGACCTGAAGTTCAGCTTCTCCGGCTGCACCCTGGCCACCGCGAACGGCGCCGTGCCCTGCGCCGGGACCGGCCCGGCCAACCTCGGCGGCAACTACGGCACCACCATCCCGCCCGGCCAGAGCCGCACGGTCACCCTGAAGCTGGACATCGCCGCCGACTCCGGCTGCAACGGCAACATCGGCTTCTACTCCTACTTCTACGCCGAGTTCAGCGACTCCACGAACGTCAGCGGCGGCCCGGTGTACAGCCCCGTGACCCGCGTCCTCTGCGCCTGACGCACCCTCCGGGAGCCCGGCGCGCGTGACCTGAAAGTCGCCCTGCCCGGCCCCTGGCACCGGCCTGGACCACTGGCACGACGACCGGCGGGCCCCCACGGCCCGCCGGTGCGCCGCACACGGCCCGGACCAGCGGCGAAGCCCTCACCACCGCCCGGCCCGAGCTCCCCCGGCGACCGGAGGCGCTCCCCCTCACTTCCGGAACGCCCCAGTTCGACACCTGCGCTTTTTCGTCATGTTGCGCAACAGGACCGCGAAATCTCCACACAGACCTCACTATGTGACGCGACGGATGCGTGACGAACCGGCTTCTGAGGGGGACGCCGGCGGCACGCAAGGGGGTGCGTCCGCTCCACGGGAGCCGTGCTCATCCCTGCCCGGGAGGGGACATCACCGCATGAAGCGGACCATACGCACCACCGCGGTCACGGTGGGCGCGCTCATCGCTGCACTGGGCCTGCCGGCCGGCGCGGCGCACGCCGATCCCACGCCCCGCATCGATCTGCGGGTGCTGGTGGTGAGCGACGGCGGCCCGTCCACCGACGCCATCGCCGCGGAGCTGGCCGCGGCGGGCACGCCGTACACCACGATCGACCTGACGCAGTCCGGCCGGACCGTGATCGACGCGGGTTTCCTCGCGGACACCGTCGACGGCCGGCCACGCGCCAGGTTCCAGGCGGTGGTGCTCCCCAACGACAATCCGTTCCCGGCCGGTTCCGCCGAGATGGCCGCACTCGCGGCCTACGAGCAGACGTACGACATCCCGCAGGTGGACGCCTACACCTACGCGCGCCCCGAGGCCGGTCTGCAGTACCCGGTGCACGGCGGGTACGCCGGCAGTCTCGACGGCGAGCAGGCCCAGGTGACCGCCGCGGGCCGGTCGGGCCCCTTCGGCTACCTCGACGGTGCGGTGCCCTTCGAGGACAACGACCCCTCCGTGGGCGAGAGTTACGCCTACCTGTCGAAGCCCGTGGCGGGGGCCGACTTCACGCCGTACGTGGAGGCCGCGATCCCGGGACAGACGGCCAAGGGCACGCTGGTCGGCGAGTACCGGCACGACGGGAGACGGGAACTGGTCGTCACCTTCGTCTACAACCGGTACCAGCAGCAGTTCCGGCTCCTGGCGCGTGGCATCGTGGAGTGGATGACCGGCGGGGTGCACCTGGGCGCCGCACGGAACTACTTCTCGGTGCACGTGGACGACGTCTTCGCCGCCGACGACCGGTGGAACAGCGCCCTCAACTGCACACCGGGCGACGTCGACTGCACGGACCCGAGCGCGACGCCCGACCCCATCCGGATGACGGCCGCCGACGTGGACCACGCCGTCACGTGGCAGGACAGCAAGGGCTTCACCCTCGACTTCGCCTACAACGGCGCCGGGAGCGTCGACCACCGCGAGGACAACAACGGCCGGGATCCGCTCGCCGACCGGCTCCTCGCGCGGCGGGGCGAGTTCCGCTGGATCAACCACACCTACTCGCACCCCTTCCTCGGTTGCGTGCAGGACACCTCGGTGGTGCCATGGAAGTGCGCCACCAACCCCGACGGCAGCACGCGCTGGACCAGCCGCTACGACATCTCGGACGAGATCGCCGTCAACCGGGTCTGGGGCCAGCTCGCCGGACTGCCGCTGGCCAACGACGAGTTGGTCACCGGTGAGCACTCGGGTATGAAGGTGCTCCCGCAGCAGCCGCAGGACAATCCCAACCTGGCCCTCGCCCTGGGCGACAACGGCATCGGCTGGCTCGGCTCGGACAACTCCCGCGAGCCCGACCAGCGCCGGGTCGGCCCGGCCACGACCGTGCCGCGCTACCCGATGAACGTCTTCTACAACGCCGGCCGCGCGGCCGAGCAGGTCGACGAGTACAACTGGATCTACACCAGCCGCGCCCAGGGCGGCAGCGGCATCTGCGAGGACAACCCGGGCACCACCACGTGCCTGCCGGCCCCCCTGGACACGGCCACCGGCTATGCCGGCCACATCGTGCCGCTGGAGACCCGGATCGCCCTCGGCCACGTGCTGTCCAACGATCCCAAGCCGCACTTCATCCACCAGTCCAACCTCGCCGAGGACCGCATCGCCTACCCCGTCCTCGACGGCGTACTGGACGGCTACAAGGCCCTGTTCGCCGACAACACGCCCCTGTTGAACCCGCGGATGCGCGACATCGGCGCCGAGTTGAAGCGCCGCGCCGACTGGCGGGCCGCGCTCCGCGCCGGGAACGTCACGGCGTACCGCGTCGGCGCCACGGTGAGCGTCGACGCCCCGGCCGGCCTGGCGGTCACCGCCACGCTGCCGGCCGGCAGCACCCTGCGCGGCACGGCGTTCGGCCAGGCGTACGCGGGTGCCGTGTCCGGCTGGACCCCCGCGGGGAGCACGCCCCTCGTCTTCACCCTGCCGGCGTCCGCCGCTCGGGCCGTCGACGACACCACCGGACCGGCCCGGGTGACCCGCCCCGCGCCCCGCACCCGGGTCCCGGCAGGCGTGACCGAGGCGCCGGCGCGGGTCACGCCGGGCATCTCCGGCCCGGTCGGCCACACCGCAGACGGCTGAGCGGCGCAGCCGCGCCCCACACCGACCGAAGGTCCCGGCCGTCCCCTGGGCGGCGGCCGGGTCCGGCCCGAACCACCCCACACCTCAGCCGTGGAGCACATCGATGCCCTTTCCCCAGGGCGCGCGACCCACCCGAGCGACGCGCGTCACCCTGCTCACCGAAGGCACCTATCCGCACAGCCACGGCGGTGTCAGCGTCTGGTGCGACCAGCTCGTCCAGGGCATGCCCGACCTCGACTTCGACGTCATCGCCGTCACCGGCACCGGACGTGAGCCGGTCGTGTGGGAACTGCCCGCGCACGTCTCGAGCGTGCTGTCCGTCCCCATGTGGGGCGCCCCGCCCGAGGGACGACCGCCCCGGGGCCGGGCGCGCGGCCGACTCGCCGCGGCCTACGAGCAGTTCGTGACCGCGCTGCTCGACCCGGGTGCCGAGGACGGGTTCGCGCCCGCCCTGTACGCGCTGGCGCGGACCGCGCCGGACGGGACGCTGAGCGCCTTCCTGCGCGGTGACCGGGCCGTCACGATCCTCACCGCCCTGTGGAACCGCCCCGGCCTCGCCGTCCGCGAGGCCCGGCCGACCCTGCACGACGCGCTCACCGCGACCGCCCTCCTGGAGCACGCCCTGCGCCCGCTGGCCGCCCCGGCGCCCGAGAGCGGGGTGGCGCACGCGGTCAGCGGCGGGGTCGCCGTGCTGCCGGGGCTGGCCGCCCTGGCGGACCACGGTGTGCCCCTGCTCCTCACCGAGCACGGCGTCTATCTGCGTGAGCGCTACCTCGGCTACCGCACCGCGCCGTACCGGTGGCCGGTGAAGGCCGTGATCCTGGGGTTCTTTCGGCTGCTGGCGCGGGAGAGCTACCTGCGGGCCGCGCTGATCACCCCGGGCAACCGCTACAACCGGCTGTGGGAGGAGGAGGGCGGCGCCGACCCGCGGGCGATCCGCACCGTCTACAACGGCGTCGACCCGGCGGCCTTCCCGGCGGCCGGTCCGGAACCCGAGGTCCCCACGCTCAGCTGGGCGGGTCGCGTCGACCCCATCAAGGACCTGGAGACCCTGATCCGCGCCTTCGCCCTCGTGCGGGCGCGCCTTCCCCAGGCACGGCTGCGCCTGTTCGGCGGAACCCCACGCGGCGGGGAGGCCTACCGGGAACGCTGCGAGGCCCTGGCCGCCGAGCTCGGGCACGCGGACGCCGTCACCTTCGAGGGGCGCGTCGAGGACATCAAGGACGCCTACGCCGCGGGGAACGTGGTCATGCTCTCCAGCATCAGCGAGGGCTTCCCGTTCACGCTGATCGAAGCCATGTCCTGCGGCCGGGCTACCGTCTCGACCGATGTGGGCGGAGTGCGCGAGGCCGTCGGGGAGACCGGGCTCGTCGTGCCCCCGCGCGATCCGCAGGCGATGGCCTCGGCCGCGCTGGAGCTGCTCGGCGACGCCGGCCGGCGCCGGGCCATGGGCGAGGCGGCCCGGCTGCGGGTCATCGAACAGTTCACGCTGCGCCAGACCATTGACACGTTTCGCTCCGTGTACCTGGAACTCGCCCACCCCGAACAGGAGTCGACGGCCATGCCCCCCGCGGTCAGGATCCCCGCACCGGCCGTCCACGGCACCGGAAGTCTCGCCCTGTGAGCGGGCCGATATCCCTGGAACCCGGGGGCTCCGAGCAGGACACCCTGGCCATCCGGCTGGCCCGGCCCCGCCCCGCACGCCGCCGCCCGCGCTGGGCCCTCGACGACGCCACCCTCGCCATCCGGCTCCCGCGCAGCGGCCCCGACGAGCGGGCGGTCAGTGAACTGGCCGCCGAACTCGCCGACCGCATAGGGCCTGCCGTCCACCCCTACGAGGTGGCCGCGCTCCTGGAGGCGGAGGGGCTGTCCGCCTCCGTGATCCACGAGCGCTACGGTCACCCGAACCTGTTCTCCCTGGCCGCCGCGCTGTACGAACGGGTGCCACGGACCTTCCCCGAGCCCGCCGCGGCCGCCGACCCGTGGCGGCCCGACACCGTGCGCTGTCTGCTGCGCGGTGTGCTGTTCGCCCTGCCGGGGCTCGCCTACCTGCTGACCGCTCCGCTGTGGGACGCCGGCGGAAACGTTCCCCCTCTCGTCGTCGCCGGGCTGGCGTCCTGGGCGTGGGGACAGGCCCTCGGTCACCGCGCGCACCTGCGGTTGGCGACCGGGCGCCGGGAGGCGGGTCGTACTCTCCTGGCCGGCGCTCCCGCCAGCGCGGTCGTGGCCACGGCGATCGCCGCGCTGCTCGCCGAGGGCGGGTGGGTGACACTCGTGGCCGCCGCCCAGTCCGCCTATCTGGCCGCCGCCGGTGTGCTGCTCGTGCTCGGCCGGGAACGGCTGCTGCTGGCCGCGCTCGGCCCGCTGCCCGCGGGTGCCGCCGTGCTGCCCTGGTGGGATCCCGGGCCGGTGGTCCGCACCGGCCTGCCGGCGCTGGCGCTGCTCGCCACGCTCGCCGTCACCGCACGGGTCCTGCACGGTGTGCTCTCCGCCCCGGCCGTCACCGGCGCGGGCCGCCCACGCCTGCGATGGTCACTGCCGTACGGCCTGTTCGGACTGGCCGCCGGTGTGCTGGTGCTGCTGGAGGGGCGCGAGGAGCCGTACGCGGTGATCGTCCTGACGCTCAGCATGGGGCCCGCGGAATGGCTGCTGTACCGCTATCGCGGGCTGTCGGTGGCCGCGCTGCGCGCCACCACCACACCCGCCGGCTTCCTGCTGCGCTCGGCCGGCATCCTCGGTCTCTGCCTGCTCGTGTATCTCGCCCCGCTGCTGCCCGCGGCCCTGCTCACGGGCGCCGATCCGGTCGCCCTGCTGCTCCTGGCGGCCGTGCTGTGGACCGCGCTGCTGCTCCAGGCCTTCGGGGCGGCCTGGCCGTCGGCCGTGATCTGTCTCGCGGCCGCCGCCGGGCCGGCGGCCGTCGTACTCCTGCGCCTGCCACCGGGCATCGGTTCGGCGCTGCCGCTCACGTGCGGCGCCGCCGCCCTGTGCCTGGCGGCGTGCGCGCTGAGGCTGCTCGGCCGGCCCTCCCCGCACATCTGACCCGGCTCGTCCTGCGCTCACCTCCCGTCCGATCGAAGGGACCACCCAGTTGACCTCCGCACCGCTCGCCGCCGTCACCGGAGCCGAGGGATTCATCGGCTCGCACCTCACCGAGGCCCTGGTCGCCTCCGGCCACCGCGTGAGGGCCATGGCCCAGTACAACTCCTTCTCCTCCTACGGCTGGCTGGAGACCCTGCACCCGGACGTCCTGGACCAGGTGGAGATCGTCCTCGGCGACGTACGGGACGCCGGGTCCGTCCGCGGTCTCCTCGAAGGCGCCGACACCGCCTACCACCTGGCCGCCCTCATCGCGATCCCCTACTCGTACCAGGCGCCGCACAGCTACGTGGACACCAACGTCACCGGCACCCTCAACGTGCTGGAGGCCGTGCGCGCCCTGGGCACGCCCCGGCTGGTGCACACCTCCACCAGCGAGACGTACGGCACGGCGCAGACCGTGCCGATCACCGAGGACCACCCCATCAACACCCAGTCCCCGTACGCCGCTTCGAAGGCCGGCGGGGACCGGCTCGCCGACAGCTACCACGCCAGCTTCGACACCCCCGTCGTCACACTGCGGCCCTTCAACACCTTCGGGCCGCGCCAGTCGATGCGTGCGGTCATCCCCACCGTCATCGGCCAGGTCGCCGCCGGCGAGCGCACCATCACCCTGGGGGACCTGCGCCCCACCCGCGACTTCACCTTCGTCGAGGACACCGCCCAGGCGTTCCTCGCCGTCGGCACGGCGCCGGCCGGGAAGGTCGTGGGGCGCACCTTCAACGCCGGTACGGGCGGCGAGATCTCGGTCGGCGACCTCGTCGCGCTGATCGGCAAGGTGATGGACACCCCGCTCGACGTGCGCGAGGACGAGAGCCGCATCCGCCCGGCCAACTCGGAGGTGATGCGCCTGGTCGCCGACGCGAGCCGGCTCACCGCCGCGACCGGCTGGCAGCCGGCCCACACCCTGGAGGAGGGCCTCGACCGCACGGTGACGTTCTTCCGCGACCCGGCCAACCTCGCCCGCTACAAGACCGGCATCTACAACATCTGACCTCACGCACGTCGTCCGTCACGCGTCACGCACGTCCCCGAAGCGTTCACGAAGGAGGAGCCCACCATGCACGCAGTGATCCTGGCGGGAGGCAAGGGCGTCCGGCTGCGGCCCTACACCACGGCGCTGCCCAAGCCGCTCGTCCCCATCGGCGATCAGCACGCCATCCTGGAGATCGTGCTGCGCCAGCTCTCCGCCGCCGGCTTCACCAGCTGCACCATCGCGATCGGTCACCTGGGCGAGATCATCCGCGCCTACGTGGGCGACGGTTCGCAGTGGGGCCTGGCCGTCGACTACGCCACCGAGGAGAGCCCACTGGGCACCATGGGCCCGCTGCTCACCCTGCGCGACCGGTTGCCCGAGACGTTCCTGGTGATGAACGGCGACGTCCTGACCGACCTCGACTACGCCGACGTCCTGCACCGGCACCGCGGCTCCGGCGCGCCCCTGACCATCGCCACCTACGCCCGCAAGGTGCACATCGACTTCGGGGTGCTCACCACCGACGCCAGCAGGGTCGTGGCGTTCACCGAGAAGCCGAGCATGGACTACCGCGTCTCCATGGGGGTCTACGGCCTCTCCCGCGCCACGCTGGACGGCTACACGCCCGGACTGCCGCTCGGATTCGACGAGTTGGTCCTCGACCTGCTGAAGTCGGACAACCAGCCGCACGCCTACGAGTTCGACGGCTACTGGCTGGACATCGGCCGCCCGGACGACTACGACCAGGCCAACGCCGAGTTCACCACCCGCAAGTCCCTTCTGCTCAAGGGAGCCTGAGCACCTCATGCGCATCCTCGTCCTGGGTTCCACCGGCTACCTGGGCGCCCACGTCGCCGAGCGGCTGCGCGCCCTGCCGGGCGCGCTGGTCCTCGGCGGCGGCCGGTCGCCGGCCGCCGACGTCGACGTGGACCTGGCCCGCATGGGCCCGGAGCACCTGGCGAAGACCCTCGCCCAGGCCGCGCCCGACACCGTGATCAACTGTGCGGGCGCGACCGGCGGCGACGCCGTCGCCCTGGCCGAGGTCAACGCCCGTGGCCCCGCGGTGCTGTGCGCCGCGCTGCGCGAGGCGGCCCCCACCGCCCGTCTGGTGCACCTGGGCTCGGCCGCCGAGTACGGCCCGGGAGAGCCCGGCACCCGGGACACGGAGTCGGCGGCCACCCGCCCCGTCGGCTCCTACGGCGCGACCAAGCTCGCGGGCACCTTCGCCGTGACCGGCTCCGGCCTGGACGCGGTGGTGCTGCGCGTGGGCAACCCGGTGGGTCCGGGAGCGCCGCCCACCGGCCTGCCCGGCCGCATCGCCGCCCTGCTGCGCGAGGCGGGCGACGACCCGGAGGCGGTGCTGCGGCTGGGCGACCTGTCCGCCCACCGGGACTTCGTCGACGTGCGCGACGTGGCCCGGGCCGCGGTCCTCGCGGCCACGGCCCCGGCACCCCTGCCGCCGGTCCTGAACGTCGGCGGGGGCCGGGCCGTCCCGGTCCGCGACCTGGTACGGGACCTGGCCGCCCTGGCCGGTTTCCGCGGCCGGATCGAGGAGACGGCCACGGGCACCGCGGGCTCGGCCCGCTCCGCCCGGGTGTCGTGGCAGTGCTCCGACGTCTCCGCCGCCGAGGAGGCCCTGGGCTGGCGCCCGGCCCACACGCTCGACGAGGCGCTGACCGCGCTGTGGGAAGGAGGCCGCACACCGTGAGCCTGCTGATCCCCCTGTACGTCCACCCGGCCGAGGACCCGGGCGCGTGGCACCGGCTGATCACCGCCGCGCCCCGTACCTACGGAGTCGTCCTGAACCCGGCCAGCGGCCCGGGCGAGGCCCCCGACCCGGCCTTCACCGCAGCGGCCGGCGCCCTGCGGGACGCGGGAGCGCGGCTGCTGGGCTACGTCGACACCGACTACGGCATGCGCGACCCGGGGGACGTCGTCGAGGACGTGCGCCGCCACCAGGAGTGGTACGCCACGGACGGCTGCTTCCTCGACCGCGTCACCGCGACGGCCGACGGACTCGCGGCCTGCCGCCGGCTCGTACGGACCCTGCGCAGGGCGGGTTCGGCGACCGTGGTCCTCAACCCCGGCGTCCACCCGGAGCCGGGCTACGCCCGTCTCGCCGACCTGACGGTCACCTTCGAGGGTCACTGGTCGACGTACGTCTCCGCGTTCAGCCGCCCGGCCTGGGCCGCACGCCGGCCACCCGAGCGGCTGTGCCATCTCGTCTACGGGGTGCCCGACGCGCTGGTCCCGCTCGCCGTGCGCACCGCGCACGAGCGCGGAGCGGCGGTGTGCGGCCCGGTGACGGGTGAACCGCCCAACCCCTGGGCTCAGTTGACACCGGCTCTCCATGGGGCGGAGCAGTGACGGGTGCCCGGTCCCGTGCCGCCCTGCTGACCGTGCTGGTGGCGGCCGCGGCGCTGACGGGATGCTCCGGCGGCGGGGGACGGACCGCCGACGAGCACGGCACGGCGACGACCGCGCCGCACGTGGCGACGACCGGACCACGGTGGAAGCCGCGCCCGGGCCTCGCCTGGCAGTGGCAACTCGACGGCAGGGCCGACCCGTCGGCCGACGTGCCCGTCTACGACATCGACGGCTTCGAGAACTCCGCCGCGGACGTGGCCCGGCTGCACCGCGCGGGCCGGAAGGTCATCTGCTACATCAACGTCGGCGCGTGGGAGGACTTCCGGCCGGACCACAAGGCGTTCCCGCGCTCCGTACTCGGCCGGCCCAACGGCTGGAAAGGCGAACGGTGGCTGGACATCCGGCAGGTGGACGTTCTGCGGCCGATCATGGAGCGCCGCTTCGACATGTGCCGCGACAAGGGCTTCGACGCGGTGGAACCCGATCTGGTCGAGGGCTACGGCAACGACACCGGCTTCCCGCTCACCGCCCGTGACCAGCTGACGTACAACCGCATGATCGCGGCCGTCGCCCACGAGCGGGGGATGTCGGTGGGCCTGAAGAACGACCTGCCCCAGATCCCGCAGCTCGTGGACCACTTCGACTTCGCCGTCAACGAGGAGTGCGCCCAGTACGAGGAGTGCGGTGCGCTCTCCCCGTTCGTCAAGGCCGGCAAGGCGGTGTTCCACGTGGAGTACACCGAGGCGCGGAGCAGCTTCTGCGCCGAGTCCCGCAGGCTGGGGCTGTCGTCCATGGTGAAGAAGCCGGAACTCGGGGTGTGGCGCAGCCCTTGCTGAGCCGGCACCTCACACGTCCTCGCAGAGGGCGAGGTGACCGACGTGGCCGTGCTGACCCAGGTACCCCTCACCGACCGTGCTCACGGCTCCCGGGGCGAGCATGTGGCAGGGGCCCGTGGCGCCGTCCTGGTAGACGGCTCTCACGTGCACGGTGTCACCGCAGTCGTTGGAGGCACTCAGATACCGCCAGCTCTCGTACACGGCGACACACGCGGGGGCGGGCGTGAGGGAAGTGGCCTGGGCCGTGTCCGAGAAGACGGAGCTCGACAACGTGACGGCGAAGAGTGCGATGCCGGCCCGTTTCATCCGCTTGATCATGGATCATCCTCGCGTTCGTGCGTCGGTGGGTTCGAGCAGTGTCGACAACCGCCGCAGTTCGCTGACGGTGTGTTCGAGAACTGAACTTGTCCTGGCTCGGCGTCGAACGCAAAAGCGGGCATGCGTTTCGGACAGGGGGTCTCTTGCAGGGGTGCCGGCGCCTCGCCTGTGTGCGGCCGCAGTCGGCACCGGGCACCGCAGGGGCCGGGGTTTCAACCATTGCGGCCCCCTGCCGGCGAGCCGCCACTGTCTTCCCACACCAACGCCCCCGACGTACCGGCCGGGGACCGACGCCCTTGCAAGCCACCGGGAGGTCACTTTGTCGGGAAGCAGGCGGCGTCACACGCGCCGTGCCGGGCGACCACGGTGCGGACGGGAGCGGCCCGGCCGGGCGGAGCCGGCCGGGCCGTGAGGGGCGCCAGAGTGTTCTTCGGACGACGGTGGATCAGCGCGTCGTCTGGTCCGAGTAGCTGAAGTCACCCACCGTCCAGGCGCTGACGTCCTCGATCGCCACCCGGTACATCCCGCCCGTGTCGGGGATGCCCACGGTCCCCTGCAGGATCCGGGCGACGTGGAAGTGCAGATGGGTCGGCGGCCCGCCCTTCTCGCCGGGGGCGTCGAAGACGGCGGAGAACTCGCCGAGGTGGGCGGAGTCGGTCAGCACCTCGGACACCCGCTGGCGCCACACGGCTTCGGGTGCCAGGCGACCGGTGATGACGGCACCACCGGTGACCACGGTCAGGGACATCCGAGTGCTCTGCCCGGACTCCACACGGGCGGCGATGTCAACGATCAGCTCGTCAGGCTTCGGCATGCGACCGGATTGTATTGCGTCGGCCGGTCACCGTGGTCCGCGAGGGTGCACCAGCGCGTGCTGCGGCGGCCCGAGTCGCCCTGAACGCGGCCCGAGCGGCCCGCTCCACGGCCCGGGGTCCGGCTCACCCGTGCAGGCTCGGCCGGTAGACGAGCCGTGCGCCCCGGACGCCGATCGCGACGCGGAACCCATCGGCGGTGCCCGCCGGCGCCGCGTCAGGAGGAGGCGGCGGCGTCGACCGTGTCGCGGATCTCCAGGACCTGGTCGACGGCGGTGATCTCACAGAGCCGCCGGACCGGCTGCGACGGCGCGACCAGCCGGAAGTCTCCCGACTGCTGGGTGAGGATCAGCAGATTCAGGAACGTCGAGTCGGCGAAGGTCACGCCGGAGGCGTCGAGGATCACCTTGGGGTACGTCCTGGCCGCGGCGTCCAGGGCCTGCGCCAGCGGCTCGATCGAGTGCAGGTCGTAGGGGCCGTGAGCGGCGACGACCCGGGCCCCGGGCACGTCGTACTGGAGCACCGCGGTCCCGTGGAGGGATGGCCCGCCGGCCTGCTGCGGCAGTGGCTTCGCGTCCGCGACGCCCGCGATGCCGGGTGTCACGACCTCGTCCGAGGGCACGTTCGGGCTCCTTCTGTGGTTCTCCCCTGCGGGAGCACGTCATCGGTTGCCGGAAAAGTATGTCATGTATCCGGATTCAGGCAACCACGGGCGTTCAAAATGCAGGTCATGGTCGCAGTGCCCCGGTCCCACGGCCGACCTCGAACACGACGGATACCTCACTGCTTCCGCCGGGGCCCCTCACCCGAACGGCCGCCCTCGCGCGGCGCGGAACCCCCCGGTGCGGTCAGCTGGAGCGAACGAATGCCTGTCCTATGGGGGAAGCATGTACGAGATGTGCCCCGGCCTCGACGAGCCCGGCACGGCCATGGTGTGGCACGTGAAAGCCAAGCAGGGCACCGTGACCCTGTGCGGACGGCCCCTGGAACCGGCCGAACCCGACCAGGTCGACGCGGACCGGCACTGCACGCCCTGCATGTCCTCCTTCAGCCGGCTGGTCGAGCAGAACGGCTGACGTCCCGCGGCGGCGCCTTGCACACGGCTCCCGCCGCGAGGATCCCCGTCAGTGCCCGGCCGCCGCCTTCACCAGGGCGACGGCCACGCCGATCGCCGCGTCCACGACGCCGGCCAGGATCGCCGTCGGCACACCGCCTCCCATGCGCAGCCCGCCCAGGCAGCCCCAGAGGAACAGCGACACGACGGCCACGCCCGCCGCGGCCGACAGGGCGGTGTCCAGGGACAGGACGTCCGCGGCCGCGAGTCCGATCAGCAGGGCCGGGCCGCCGGCGCAGGACAGCAGTGGGCTGCTGACGTACAGCATGCGCCGCAGCTCGCGGCCGGTCGCGAAGCGGCGGTGGACCGTACGGTGCGCCTGCTGGTCCGCGACGAACGCCGCCAGCCACAGTCCCAGAGCCGTCGTCAGGACCGTGGCGAGAGCCCCGAGGGTCCCCACTTCGCCGAGGGACAGTCCGACCACCACGGCGATCATCGTGATCGTCGCGTAGATGCGCTCCTTCAGACGGTCCGCCAGGACGCCCGCCTCCGCCGCGTCGGCATCCGCGTCGCCCGCATCCGCCGCGGGCGGGCCGTCGGCCTGCCGGTCGTCCGCCACCCGATGCCCCCGCCTGTCGCGCCACACGAAGTCCGCCGGTCGCTGCGGTGTCCGCGATGAGCGCACCCGCGACGGCTACCAGCATGCCCCCGTCCCCCCGTCCGGATCCGGGAACCGGGGCCGGTACCCGGCACCGTTTCACACGACTGACGCGGGCTCGGCGGGGCTCGGCGGGACCGGGCGGGCGAGGTGGTCCACGGCCCCGAACGCACCGACGGCTCCCGTCCCGCGAGGGGAGAGGAGCCGTTCGGAGTGTGCGCAGCGCCCAGGAGGCGTGTGCCGGTCGAAGCGGGTTACGCGTGACGGTGCGAGCGACGGTTGCCGGTGATCACGCGGTAGAGGGCCAGCAGGATGAGCGAGCCCACGATCGCGGCGATCCAGGTGGAGAGGTTGAAGAATCCGTCGATGGAGTCGACACCGAAGATGACCTTGCCGAGCCAGCCGCCGAGCAGCCCGCCGGCGATACCGATGAGCATGGTGATGATGATGCCGCCCGGGTCCTTGCCCGGCATCAGGGCCTTGGCGATGGCGCCCGCGAGCAGCCCGATGAAGATCCAAGCGATGATGCCCATGGTGCGTCTCCACTTCGTCGTATAAAGAACTTGTTAGCTCAACGGGTGCGCGGAATCCGGCCGAACAAACGTCACTGACTCGAATTCGTTCTCCGCGCTTCGTCCCGAAGGGTGCAGGGGCCGGGGGACGTCGCCGGCGGCTCAGGGCAGCCGGGCCGGTGTCGACTCCTCGCCGGCGGACGGGAGTTCCCGGCCCAGGCGGGCCAGGGGCGACAACGCCATGAGCGCGGGGGACAGCAGCATGCCCGCAGCCGTCGTCACCAGACTGGTGCGCAGCCCCCACTCCCCCGCGAGCAGTCCGCCGATCAGGGAGCCCAGCGGCGTCAGCCCCATCCCGGCGAAGGTGACCGTCGCGGCGACGCGCCCCTGCATCCGGTCGGGGGTCGCGGTCTGACGGACCGCCATGAGGGCGACGTTGACCAGCTGGCCTGCGCATCCGAAGACGAGGCCCACCACGAGGAGGACGGCCACCGTCACCGCGGAGGAGCCGTGCAGCGCGGGCACGCAGAGGAAGGCGGCGTCGCCGACCGCCGCCGCACACACGAGCACCAGGCCGTACCCGAACCGGACGGGCAGCCGCGCCGCCAGCAACGCGCCCAGCAGCGCGCCCGGCCCGGCCACGGCGAGCGTCAGGCCCACCACCGTCCCCGACAAGTGCAGTTCACGCGGCAGGAAGAGCAGGTAGACGGTCATCAGGGCCGCGAAGGACAGCTGGAAGGCGGCCGAGGCGAGGCACACCGCCCGCAGCAGCCTGTCCCGGGCGACGAAGCGAAGCCCTTCGACGACGCCGTGCCGGACCCGGGACGGTCGCGCGGGACGCTCCGGCAGCGCTTCGGTCCTGCGGATCCGCCGGATCGCCAGGAACGACAGCGCGAAGAGCACCGCACCGGAAGCGGTGGCGGCAGGTGCCGGCAGCAGGGACACGAGTGCCCCGCCGAGAGCGGGCCCACCGATCTGGGCCGCCGAACGACTGCCCTCCAGCGCACTGTTGGCGCCCAGCAACCGGTCGCGTCGTACCAGGCGGACGAGGGACGCCTGGTACGCCACGTCGAAGAACACGGACAGGGCGCCGACGGTGAAGGCGAGGACGAACAACCCGGGCAGCCCGAACCGGCCGCACAGGCAGGCCACGGCCGCCACGGCCAGGACCAGGGCCCGGCCGGCATCGGCGAGCGCCATCGTCGTGCGGGTCCGCCACCGGTCCACCCAGACACCGGCGAAGAGCGCGAGCAGCAGGATCGGCGCCTGCCCCACCGCGCGCAGCGCGCCCAGCCGGCCGGCTCGGCCTGCAGCGTCAGGACGGCCAGGAGCGGCAGGATCACCGAGGTGGCGTGCTCGCCGAGTTGGGAGGCGGTCTGGCCCAGCCAGAGCCTGCGGAAGTCGGCGTCGCGCCCCAGGCGGAGGGAAGCGGGGCGGCGGAGGTCGTCCCCGGGGGAGGAGTCGGACGGCACGGGAGTCCCTTGTGTGCTCGGCAACGGCGCCCGAGGCCGGACCCGTTGACGGGTGCTCGGCGGTTCGGACGGGAGACAGCTCGCTGTGCCGCGACCACGAGGGCAGCACACGATGACGGGCCGACGACGGCCACGGCGTCAACGCGTGCTCGGGCGACCGACCATTTCGACTCCTCACGGGGATCTCGTGCCGTCCAACGTAGCCCTCGGGGGACGGCACGGGAAACGGTTTTGGGAACTCCTGACGGTCGCCCCCCAGGGCCCTTGAAGCGCCGGGACGCCAGAACGCAGGACGCGCCGGAGGGCGGTGAACGCCCGCCGGCGCGTCCTGGCGTTACGGCCGGTCAGGGAAGGATCTCGACGTATCCGTCGCTGCCGTGCACCCGGATGCGCTGTCCGTCGCGGATCAGCCGGGTGGCCCGGTCCACCCCCACGACGGCCGGCAACCCGTACTCACGAGCGATCACCGCGCCATGGGTCATCAACCCGCCGACCTCCGTCACCAGACCCGCGATCCCGACGAACAGGGGCGACCAACTGGGGTCCGTGTAGGGCGTGATCAGGATGTCGCCCGCCTCCAGGTCGGCCTGCGCCATGTCGAGGACGACGCGGGCCCTGCCCTCGACGGTCCCGGCGGAGACGGCCAGGCCGGTCAGGGCGCCGTCCGGAACGTCGTCGCGCCGGTAGGCCCCGGTGACCATCTCACCGTCCGAGGTGAGGACCCGGGGCGGTGTGAGCGCGTGGTACGAGCGGAACGCGTCCTTGCGCTGCCGGACGAGCTCGTGGTCCACCCGGTGCGTGCGCACGGCCTCGCGGAACTCGTCGAAGGTCAGGTAGAAGACGTCCTCCCGGTCGGGGAGCGCCCCCGCCCGCACGAGACGCCCGGCCTCCGCCAGCAGGGCCTGCTTGTAGACGAAGTAGCGGCGGATGATGCCGTACTTCGGGTACTCCCGGTAGCCGATGAAGGTGCGGACGCGGTCGATCATCCGCTTGGTCTCCTCGGCCTTCCGGTCCCCGTCGGGCAGCTCCCGCAGGCGGGACAGTACGTCCCGCTCCTTCTGCCGCGCCTCGTGCAGCCCCTGCTCGAACCGCCTCTTCGCGGCACCCGGCGCGAAGTTGCGGACGTTGTCGAGGATGGCCGGGACCAGGGTGCCGGGGCGCTCGCGCCAGCGTGGCCGGGTGATGTCGATCTCGCCGGCGCAGCGCACGCCGTAGCGGTCCAGGTAGGCCTCGACGGCGTCGCGTGCCTCGGTTCCACCCGGCAGTTTCGGCAGTTCGTCCAGGAAGCCGTCGCCCTCGACGGTGCGCAGGTGTGCCACCACCTCCGGGTGCGGCCGGATGGCGTCCGCCACGTCCAGGAGGTCCAGGCCCATCTCGGAGGTGATGTTGCCGGGGGCGGACAGGGTGAGGGCGTCGGCGGCGTTCTTCTCGCCGAGCCACTCCCCCAGTTTGTCGTTGAGCCACCAGGTGGCCTCCATCCCCGCCATGATCGCCTGCATGCTCAGGGGGTCGCGGAGGATGCGTTTGTGCTCCTCGAACGCCTCCTGCAGGAAGTCGAACAGGGCCGGTCCGGTCTTGTCCCGGATGCCGCGTTCGAGGACGGCGAGGGACGCCTCGTTGCGTTCGATCAGCTCCGTGACGAGGGCCGGGTCGGTCGGGATGGGGGCGGGGGCCGCGTCGGCCGGCTGCCCTGCGGCCGGGCCGGCGGGCTGGGGGTCCGGGAGCGACGGGACGAAGTCGCCCCGGTCGAGGACGGTCTCCAGGGCGTCCCGCACGAGTGGGTCGGAGCGGCCGGCGACGTCGAGGAGCCCGGCGCGGCTGGTGGGTGAGGAGAGGGCCTTGGTCGCGTCGACGAACAGCCGGCCGCCCGCCTCGTGCATGGGCGCCATGGCCGTCAGCTGCCACATGGAGATGCCCAGCGGCTTCATGGGGTCGGTCATCATCTGCTGGTGGCCGACGGAGACGTAGACGTGGTTGTCCTGGTCGGCGGCCCGAGGGACGGGGTAGAGCGTGGTGATCGGCCGGCTCTGCACGATCCGGAAACCGTCGTCGCACAGGCACCACTCGATGTCCTGGGGGCGCCCGAAGTGTGCTTCGATGCGGCGTCCGGTCCGTACGAGGTCCAGGACCTGCGTGTCGGTCAGTGCCGGCTGCTTCCGCTGCCGCGGGTCGACGGTCTCCTGCCGTGTGCCGCCGGCCGGCAGCGCCCGTACGGCGCGTTCCTTGACGGCGATCGTCCTGGCGACGATCTCGCCGGCCCTCACCCGGTAGACGTCCGGGTTCACCAGGCCGGAGACCAGGGCCTCGCCGAGGCCGAGGCCGGCGTCCACGGTGGCGACCTTCCGGTGGCCCGTGACGGGGTCGGCCGTGAACAGGATCCCGGACGCGTGCGGGACGGCCATCCGTTGCACGACGACGGCCATGAGGACCGTCCGGTGGTCGATGCCGTTGCGCTGACGGTAGGTCACGGCCCGCTCGGTGAACAGCGAGGCCCAGCACCGGCTGAGGTGCCGGAGGATCGCCGCGGGGCCCACGACGTTGAGGTAGGTGTCCTGCTGGCCCGCGAAGGATGCGGTCGGCAGGTCCTCCGCGGTCGCGCTGGAGCGCACGGCGTAGGCGTCCTGTTCCCCGTGCCGGGCGAGAGCGCGGGTGACCGCGGCCGCGAGGTCGCCGGGGACGGCGATCGCTTCGACGGTCCGGCGGATCCGCGCGCTGAGCGTGCGGAGGGCCTCCAGGTCGTCGGCGTCCGTGCGCGAGAGGCGCTCCAGGTCCTCCTCGAAGGTGGGTGCTCCCGCCACGACGCGTCGGTAGGCGCCCGTGGTGACACAGAAACCGTCCGGTACGCCGATGCCCTCGATCCGCGTGAGCTCCCCCAGGTGTGCGGCCTTGCCTCCGACGTCCGCGGCCCGCGTCCCGTCGATCTCGTGCAGGTCCAGCAGGTACTGCTCGGTCATCTCCCGTTGCCTTCCGTCAGCGGCACACGCGCCTCTTGCCCCGTTTATGCAGGTCGCGGCCTCGGTCGATGATTGTGCGGGGTGACGGGGGCCTTGCCGCAAGCCCCCATGTGCGCTATACGTTGAGAAGGGCAGGGAGATGTATCCCTGCCCTTCGTCGTGTCCGGCGCGCGCCCGGCCGTGTGCTACGAGCGGTGGTCGCCGGGCTCGTCCATGAGGGCGACGCGTGCGGTGATGCTCTTGCCGACCGGCTCCCGGCGGGCCTCGAAGTCCTGCGCGACGGCCTTCACGATCTCCAGGCCGTGCTGACCCACCCGTCCGGCGTCGGCGGCTCTGGCCACCGGCAGCACCGGATCCGAGTCCCACACGGTCACCTCGACCGCGTCGTCGTCGATCCGCAGGTCCATCCGGGCCCGGCCGGGCGCGTACTTGCGCACGTTGGTGACCAGCTCGCTCACCACCAGCTGGGTCAGGTCCATGCTCCGCTGAGAGATGTGCAGCCCCTGCTCCCCCCGGCGCCGGGCCAGGAATTCGGCAGCCAAGTGGCGAGCCTTGGCTATGTCTCCATCCAGGGCCACCGTGAGTTCTCGCTCCCCGTCCACACGTCCCGCGTACCCGAGGGGACACGTTTGACGCCCCTGTCCACGAGGTGCGCACAAGCCGCCAGGCCGGCCGGAGCGAGTCCGGCCGGCCTGGCGGCTTGGAGAGGATCCGAGAGGGACGGGGATCGTGTCAGCCGGTGGCGAGCATGCCTTCACGCAGGCGCGCCAGGCAGCGGGACAACAGCCGGGAGACGTGCATCTGGGAGACGCCGAGACGCTCGCCGATCTGCGCCTGGGTCAGCTCGTCCACGAAGCGCATGTGGATGATCTGCCGGTCCCGCTCGTCCAGCGCGGCGACCATGGGAGCCAGGGCGTGGAAGTCCTCCACGAGCTCCAGGGCGCGGTCGTCGGCGCCGATGAAGTCGGCCAGGACCGCCTCGCCGTCGTCGCTGGTGCTGAGGGCGGCGTCCAGGGAGGAGGAGTTGTAGCCGTTGGAGGCGATCTGCGCCTCCCGGACGTCCTCCTCCGACAGGCTCATGAGCTCGGCGAGCTCCTTCACCGTGGGGGTGCGGCCGAGCCGGCTGCGCAGTTCCTCGGTGGCGCGGGCGAGCTGCACGCGGGCTTCCTGCAGACGGCGGGGCACGTGCACGGCCCAGGTGGTGTCACGGAAGAACCGCTTCATCTCGCCGACGATGTAGGGGATCGCGAAGGAGGTGAACTCGACCTCGCGCGTCAGCTCGAAACGGTCGATCGCCTTGATCAGGCCGATCATGCCGACCTGGACGATGTCCTCCATCTCCTCCGCGCCGCGGCTGCGGAACCGGCCGGCGGCGAAGCGGACCATGGACATGTTCATCTCGATGAGCGTGTTGCGCGCGTACTGGTATTCGGGCGTGCCCTCCTCCAGTACGGCCAGCTGGTCGAAGAACATCCGGGACAGCTCGCGGGCGTCCTTGGGTGCGACCTTCGACGGATCGGCGACCTCCGGCAGACGCACCTTGTCCGTGTCCGTTTCTGCAGCTATGGCTGTCGCCATCATGCTTCCCTCCCCATCCGTCCAGCTCGGCGCCGACCCGTCTCGGGTCGGCGCAAGGCCGTCTACCCCGACTTCATGCATCCATGCACACCCAATTTTGCCTCGTCCGGCGAGCGGACCGTAAAGGGCCCCTCGGCCGGAACGTACGCGGCCCCGCGACCGGACCTCAGGGCGTGTCTCCGGAGTAGTAGAAGCGGCAGCTCACCCCGGGGCCGCTGCCGCGGGGCTCACCGGGGCGCGGGTCGTACAGGGAGCGGCCGCCAGGGAACTGGCCCAGCTCCGTGGGCAGGGCGGCGCCGTCGTCGATCTCCTCCGGGCGCCAGCCGGTGATGTCCAGCAGCAGTCCGTCCAGCGGCCCGCCCGTCAGCGCGGCGTACGTCTGGTGCGGCAGTGGTCCCGGGTCGGGGTCGTCGTGGTCGTGGCCGTACACCCGGCCCCGCAGCAGCTGCTCGTCTCCGTTCATGCCGTTCAGCCTCGCAGCCACCACTGACAATGCCGGTCGCCCGGCGGGGACCTCCGCGCTCGTCCCTCGGGGCGGGCTCCCCGCTCACACCCTGGTCCGACGACGGACGGTGAGGACCCGCATCGTCAGGGCGACGGCCAGCAGCACCCAGGCGGCCGCGCAGTAGCCCCACGCGGTCGTCCCCCGTACCGCGCCGACGGAGGCCCAGACGGCCCACAGCGCGACCAGCACCGCCAGCGCGCTCCAGGCGATGTCGGCGATGCGGGTCGGCAACTGGGCGCGCTGCCTGGTGCCGATTTCGAGTGTGCCGAGTCCGTGCTGCTCCGGAGCGTCGTGACGCGACATGGGCGGTTCCTCCCGTGTGGTGAGGGTGTGTACTCCCGTGGGCGTCCCGCATACCCGGGGCGCGGTACGGCACACCGTCAACTGCCGCGGCTGATACGGAGGATGGCCTTCCGCAGCGCGGAGGGAGCGTTCCCTGGCCGGAGCCCGCTCACCGCAGCCCGGAGATCAGCTGGTCGTCGGCGACCACTTCCCGCGCCTTCACCCCACTGCCGATCAGCACGATGTCCGCCTCGGTGACGAACTCCCTCGGGCGCTGCCCCGTCACCTCGACGCCGTTCATCGACGCGATCACCGGTGCGGGCGGCTTACCCACCGGCGCCGGCGGCTCACGGCCTGTTCCCGACACTGCCGGCACCGAGTCGGGTAAGCAGCCAGAAGGCGATCGCGGTGCCGGTGCCGTAGGCGAGGTGCGCGCCGAGATCCCAGGCCAGGACCTTGGTGTCGTACTGCCAGATCGGCTTGTAGAGCCCTGCGATCGGCAGGGTGATGTAGTCACCGGCGAACACCGCGGCACCCAGCGGCACGCCGTGGACGGGGGACGGCCTGGGCAGTGACCCGGCCACGATGCCGTAGGCGGCGCCGGCGGCCGAGCCGTAGGCCCAGTGAGTGAGGGTGCTCGTGAGCCAGGCGGAATCGTCAGGCAGCCGGCGCCGGGTGAAACCCTCGATGACCCGCTTGGCCACCTGCCCCGGGTCGGGGGCCTTCTCCCAGCTCTCGACCGGGGCGAATTCCCAGGCGAGCGGGCTGTCCGTCCCGCCCGCGCGACGGTACTTCAGGTAATGGACGGCATCCAGACACACCGTTCCCGCCGCCCCGGCCAGCAGGCCGGCCGTCACCGCGGCGAGGGGGGTCAGCGGGTTGCTTCGGGAGCGCATGACGCAATCTCCATTCCGGTCAGGCCCAGAGGGCTGACGCCCTTCCTCGCCCGGGCCGCGTCGCGGGGGCATGCGGCCCGCCCGCATCGAGTATCCGGCTGTCGGTGCACGTCCGCGAGCGCAGGCGGCGAGGACCTCTCCCGCTCGCCCGGCAGAGACCGGCGCGCTGTCGCTCGTCCTGTGCGCCACGTACCGCTCCCGCATGCGGGAGCGTCGGGCCCTGACCGGCATCCGTCAACGCGGCGCCATGGAGGGGGAATTGGCCTGTACCAAGACCTTGACACGCGCTTGCATCACTTCTTAAATCATGAACTGAATTAAGACGCTTGACCTGTCATGCACATGACTTCGGGCGGCCTGCGCTCGTCACCAGAAATGGACGTGACTCCATGATCAGACAAATCGCGGCCGGCTCCCCCGGACGCCACGTGCTCGGCATCGCCGCGGCGGCGTCACTCCTCGTGGGCCTCAGCGGCGTCCCCGCGAGCGGTGCGGCCTCCGCCACGGGCCGGATCACCGGGATCGGCGGGAAGTGCGTGGACGTGGCCGGTGCCGCCACCGCCAACGGCACGCCCGTGCAGCTCTACGACTGCAACGGCACGGCCGCCCAGGAGTGGGACGTGGCCGCCGACGGCACCGTCCGGGCCCTCGGCAAGTGTCTCGACGTCGCCTCCGGCTCCACCGCCGACGGAACCAAGGTGCAGCTCTGGGACTGCAACGGCAGCGCCGCCCAGCAGTGGACCGTCACCGCCGCACGGGACATCGTCAACCCGCAGGCCGACAAGTGCCTGGACGCCACCGGCAACAGCTCCGCCAACGGCACGAGGCTGCAGATCTGGACGTGCACCGGCGCGGCCAACCAGAAGTGGACCGCCCCCGCTTCCGGCGGTCCGGCCCCCTCGCCCGGCGCGATGGCGGTGGCGCCCTACCTCTACAACGGCTGGGGCAGCCCGCCCAGCCCGACCACCGTGATGAACGCGACCGGCGTCAAGTGGTTCACGCTCGCCTTCGTCCTCAGCAACGGCTACTGCAACCCGCAGTGGGACGGCAGCCGGCCTCTGACCGGGGGCGTGGACCAGCAGACCGTCAACACCGTCCGGGCGGCCGGCGGTGACGTCATCCCGTCCTTCGGCGGCTGGAGCGGCAACAAGCTGGAGAGTTCCTGCGGCAGCGCGGGCGAGCTGGCCGCCGCCTACCAGAAGGTCATCAACGCCTACGGGCTCAAGGCCATCGACATCGACATCGAGGCGGCCGCCTACGACAGCCCGACCGTGCAGCAGCGGACGGTCGACGCGCTGAAGACCGTCAAGGCCAACAACCCGGGCATCAAGGTGTACGTCACCTTCGGCACCGGCCAGAACGGGCCCGACACCAGTCTGATCGGCAAGGCGGCGGCCTCCGGACTCACCGTCGACAGCTGGACGATCATGCCGTTCAACTTCGGCGGCGCCGGGCAGAACATGGGCCAGCTGAGCGTCCGCGCCGCCGAGGGCCTCAAGACCGCCGTGAAGAACGCCTACGGCTACAGCGACGACCAGGCCTATCGGCACACCGGCATCTCCTCGATGAACGGCGTCACCGACAACGGCGAGACCGTGACGGTCGCCGACTTCCGCACGATCCTCGCCTACGCCCAGCAGCGTCACCTGGCGCGGCTGACCTTCTGGTCGGTCAACCGCGACCGGCCGTGCACGGGCGGCGGGGCCGACACCTGCTCGGGCGTCTCCCAGCAGCCGTGGGACTTCACCCGGGTCCTCGCCCAGTACACCGGCTGACCGCCCCCTCCCTCACGTCCCCCGCGCCTCCCACGTTCCCCACGTCCCCCACAACGCCGTACCACCGGCACAGGAGAAGCCATGCTTCCTGCTCCCCGACCAGCCCCCGGCGGCCGCCCGAGGTCCGCCCGCACCGCTGCGCGCACCCACGTGGTCGCCGCCCTGGCGGCCGCCGCCACCGTCTTCTCCCTGGTCGGTGGCGTTCCCCCGGCGCAGGCGGCCCCTTCCGCCCCCGCCGCGGCGGCGGCGCTGCCCGACGGCTGGTCCACGGTGGTGAACAGCGGCAGCGGCAAGTGCCTGGACGCCCGCGCGGCGGCCACCGTCAACGGCACCGCCGTGCAGCAGTACACCTGCAACAGCAGCACCGCCCAGCAGTGGAGCTTCACGCCGACCAGCGACGGCTACGTGCGCATCAACAACCGCAACGACGCCCAGCAGGTGGTGGACGTCAGCGACGTCTCCACCGCCGACAACGCGGCCGTGCACCTGTGGACGTACGGCGGGGGCGGCAACCAGCAGTGGCGGGCCGTCGACGAAGGCGGTGGCGCCTACCACTTCGTCAACCGGCACAGCGGCAAGTGCCTGGACGTTCCCGCGGCCTCCACGGCCGACAGCGTCCAGCTGGTGCAGTACACCTGCAACGGCACGGCGGCGCAGCGCTTCCAGGTGTCCCCGGTGAACACCGCCCCCGGCGACGCAGACCTCGGCCCCAACGTGGTCGTCTTCGACCCGAGCATGCCCTCCTCCACGATCCAGAGCCGGCTGGACTCGATCTTCCGGCAGCAGGAGACCAACCAGTTCGGGTCCCAGCGGTACGCGGTGATGTTCAAGCCGGGCACCTACAGCAACGACGTCAACGTCGGCTTCTACACGCAGGTGCTGGGCCTCGGCCAGTCGCCCGACTCCGTGACCATCAACGGCGCGGTGCACGTGGAGGCGGACTGGTTCCCGCCGCAGAACGCCACCCAGAACTTCTGGCGCGGCGCGGAGAACCTGTCGGTCAACCCCACCGGCGGCACCGACCGCTGGGCCGTCTCCCAGGCGTCCGGCTACCGGCGCATGCACGTCCGCGGCAACCTCGAACTCAGCGACGGCGGCTGGTCCAGCGGCGGCTTCATGGCCGACAGCAAGATCGACGGTCAGGTGCGCTCGGGCAGCCAGCAGCAGTGGCTCACCCGCAACTCCCAGCTCGGCAGCTGGACCGGCTCCAACTGGAACATGGTCTTCGTCGGCAGCCAGGGCGTGCCGGGCAACACCTTCCCCAACCCGCCCTACACGACGGTGAACCAGACCCCCACCGTCCGGGAGAAGCCCTTCCTGTACGTGGACGGCGCGGGCGCCTACAAGGTGTTCGTCCCGTCGCTGCGGGCGAACTCCTCGGCCACCACCTGGGCCGGGGGGAACGCCGCCGGCACCTCGCTCGGCATCGACCAGTTCTTCGTCGTCAAGCCGGGCGCGACCGCGGCACAGATCAACGCGGCCCTCGCCGACGGCAAGAACCTCCTGGTCACTCCGGGCGTGTACCACCTGGACCAGACACTGCGCGTGACCCGGGCGAACACCGTGGTCCTCGGCCTGGGGCTCGCCACCTTCATCCCGGACAACGGCGTCACCGCCATGACCGTCGCCGACGTCGACGGCGTGAAGATCGCCGGGGTCCTCTTCGACGCGGGCACGACCAACTCCCGGTCGCTGGTGGAGATCGGACCGTCCGGCGCGTCCGCCGACCACGGGGCGAACCCGACCTCGCTGCACGACGTGTACTTCCGGGTGGGCGGCGCCGCCGTCGGCAAGGCCACCACGAGCCTCGTCGTCAACAGCGACGACGTCATCGGCGACCACATGTGGATCTGGCGCGGCGACCACGGCTCGGGCATCGGCTGGAACACCAACACCGCCGACACCGGACTCGTCGTGAACGGCGACGACGTGACCATGTACGGCCTGTTCGTCGAGCACTACCAGAAGCACCAGACCATCTGGAACGGCAACGGCGGCCGGACGTACTTCTACCAGAACGAGATGCCCTACGACCCGCCCAACCAGGCCGCCTGGATGAACGGTTCGACCCAGGGCTACGCCGCCTACAAGGTCGCCGACTCCGTCACCAGCCACCAGGCGTACGGGCTGGGCAGCTACTGCTACTTCAACGTCAACCCCTCCGTCACCGCGGAGCACGCCTTCGAGGTGCCGAACCACCCCGACGTGCGCTTCCGGAACATGGTGACCGTCTCGCTGGGCGGCACCGGCACCATCCGGCACGTCATCAACGACCGGGGCGGGCCGTCGAACTCCTCGACCAACGTGGCGAACCTGGTGAGCTACCCGTGAGGCGGCTCGCGGCACGACTGCTGCTCCTGCCGGCGCTGGTGCTGGGGCTGATCGCCCCGGCCCTCGCCGGGCCCCCCGCCTCCGCCGCCGTACGGGCTCCCGCGTTCAAGGTCATCGCCTTCTACAACGGGACCTACGACGCCGCGCACATCGACTTCGTCAAGGAAGCCAACGCCTGGTTCCCGCGGGCGGCGGCGGAGAACGGCTTCGGCTACACGGCGACCACCGACTGGAACCTGCTGGCCAACGGCGGCGTGAACGACTACCAGGTCGTGCTCTTCCTGGACGACGCGCCGCAGACGGCGGCCCAGCGCGCCGGCTTCGAGCGGTACGTCAGGGCCGGGGGCGGCTGGCTGGGCTTCCACGTCTCGGCGTTCACCACCCAGGCCGGCTCCTGGCCCTGGTTCTACAACTCCTTCCTCGGCAGCGGCGCCTTCCGGTCCAACACCTGGGGACCGACCACGGCGGTGCTGCGCACCGAGAACCGGACCCACCCGGCCACCGCCGCACTGCCCGCGACGTTCACCTCGTCGGTCAGCGAGTGGTACAGCTGGTCCAACGACCTGCGGGCCAACCCGGACATCAAGGTCCTCGCGTCGGTGGATCCGTCGAGCTTCCCGCTCGGTACCGACCCGAACCAGTCGTGGTACAGCGGCTACTACCCGATCCTGTGGACCAACACCCAGTACCGGATGCTGTACGCGAACTTCGGGCACAACGCCATGAACTACGACACCAACACGCGGCTGTCGTCGACGTTCGCGAGCGCCACCCAGAACCGCTTCCTCATCGACGGCCTCAAGTGGCTCGGCGGAGCGGGGAACGGACCCGCCCCCGGCGACCCGATCTCCGAGACGGCCTGGTACTCCCTGACCGACGGCGCCCACGGCACCTGCGTCGACGCACGGGCGGCGGCCACGGCCGACGGAACGGCCGTGCAGCAGTACACCTGCAACGGCACCGCCGCCCAGCAGTGGCAGTTCCGGCCCACCGACGGCGGCTACAGCCGGATCGCCGCCCGCGGCAACCCGCAGCAGTCCGTCGACGTCACCGGCGTCTCCACCGCCGACGGCGCCCCGCTGCAACTGTGGTCCTACGGCGGTGGCGGGAACCAGCAGTGGCGCCCGGAGCGGGAGCCGGACGGCGGGTACCGCTTCGTCGCCCGGCACAGCGGCAAGTGCCTGAGCACCACCGGTACGGCGACCGCCGGCACCCAGCTGGTGCAGCGCCCCTGCGACGGCTCGGCCGGGCAGAGGTTCCGGCTCACCGCGGTCTCCTGAACCGCCACCGGGGCCCGACGGCACACGCCGGCGGGCCCCGGTCGGCCCCGGCGGCGCGCGGAGGCGGAGAAACCGGGCCCCAGGTGTGTCCACCTCGAAGCGGGATAAAAGAGGTGGCGACCGGAAAGGGGGGTCGTCGTGGCCGTCGAATTCGATCTGGGCGAGGTGCTGGCGGCTGCCGAGGACGCAGCTCCGATGGAGTCCGTCGACGTGGTGGCCGGCTATCTGCAGAAGCGCTTCGGCGCGGCGTCGACGTCCTTCTTGTTCCTCGACTTCGTCGGCCAGGAGCTGGTGCGTCTCAAGGCGGTGGACGCCGACGCCGACGAGGCGGACGCCGAGCGCACGCCCCTCCGGGACAGCCCGTACGACCGGGTGCTGCGCACGCAGCGGCTGCACCAGGAGACGGATGCGGAGGGCAGACAGCGCGTCATCGCCCCGGTCACCAACCGCGGCGACTGCGTCGGCGTGCTGGAGATGACGCTCCCCCACACCGACGAGACCGTACTGCGGCACGTCACCGAGGCGGCGCACGCACTGGCGTACATCATCGTCACCGACCGGCGCTTCACCGACCTCTACCAGTGGGGGCAGCGCACCACTCCGCTGACCCTCGCCGCGGAGATCCAGCACCAGCTGCTGCCCTCGGCGTCCTCCTGCGAGGCCCCGCAGTTCACCGTCGCGTGTGCCCTCGTCCCGGCGGACGACATCGGCGGCGACACCTACGACTACTGCCTCGACCGCGACACCCTCCACCTCTCACTGACCGACGCCATGGGGCACGACGTCGACTCCGCCCTCCTGGCGACCCTGCTGCTCGGTGCCCTGCGCGGTGCCCGCCGGGCCGGGTGCAACGTACTGGAGCAGGCCCGTAAGGCGCACCGGGCGATGCTGGCGCACGGCCGGGGCGCCATGGCCACCGGGCAGCTGCTGTGCATCGAGTTCCAGGAGGAACGCGTCGAGCTGATCAACGCCGGCCACCCCTGGCCGCTACGGCTGCGCGACGGCACCGTGGAGGAGATCCGCCTCTCGGTGAACCTGCCGTTCGGCGTGCCCTCGCCGGTGCCCTACCGCCTCCAGCAGATCGACCTGCGCCCCGGGGACCGGCTGCTGCTGATCACCGACGGCATGCAGGACCGCAAGGCGGCCGCCGTCGATCTGCGCGCCCTCTTGCGCGACACCCGTGACCTGCACCCCCGGCAGGCCGTACAGTTCCTCACCAACGCCGTGAAGGACGCCTGCGACGGCCACCCCCAGGACGATGCCACGGTGATGTGCCTCGACTGGCACGGCCGCGGCACCACCGTCTGACCGGCCTGCCGGGACCGCCGGCGCCGCCGGGACGGCTGGGACTGGATCGCTCATCTGAGGCTGGTGGGCCCCATGTGGCACATCGCATGCTTGTACGGGCCAGGTCAGGGCACTCGGTAGGCGCGGATCGGCCTCCGCCGCGGCCACAGGGGCCGCAGCCCTCCGGCGGCCGACGCAGGACCCGCCAAGGGGAGAGAGACCGTGACGTTGCGTATCGGGGCAGAAGAAGAGTTCCACGTGGTGGACGTGGAGAGCGGGCGCCTGGTGCCACGGGGACGAGCCGTGCTCGAGCGGCTGGACAGACCCGGATTCACCACCGAGCTCCAGCGGTCGTCGGTGGAGCGCAACAGCGAGGTGCACGACACCCTCGACGCCCTCCACGCCGACCTCGCCGGGGCCCGGCGCCGGCTGGACGCGGCAGCGTCCTCCCTCGGGCTCGCCGTGGTGGCGGCCGGTACCGTCCCGCTCGCGCAGCTCGGCTCCGAGGACGTCACCGACGTCACCGACGACCCGCGCTACCGGCACATGGCCGACGAGTACCGCAAGCTCGTGCACGAGCAGCTCGTCTGCAGCGCCCAGATCCACGTCGACGTGCCCGACCGCGACACCGCCGTGCGTGCCATGTGCCTGGTGTCGCCCTGGCTGCCGCCGCTGCTCGCGCTCACGGCGAGCTCGCCGTTCTGGCTGGGCTCCGACACCGGGTACGCCAGCTGGCGCACGATGGTGTGGCAGCGCTGGCCCACCACGGGCCCGGCCGGCTGCCACGGCAGCGCCCAGGAGTACGACGCCGCCGTCGCCGAGCTGATCGGTTCGGGCGTCATCAGCGACGCGGGGATGCTCTACCACGACGTACGACCCTCGGCCCATCAGGGAACCCTGGAGCTGCGCATCTGCGACGCCTGTCCGCGGGCCGAGACGGTCGTGCTGGTCGCCGGGCTGTTCCGGGCGCTGGTGCGCGACGCCTGCGAGCGACTGGAGAAGGACAGCGGCCCGGTCTGCGACGGCCACCACGAGTGGCTGCGCGCCGCCACCTGGCGCGCGGCCCGCTCCGGCCTGGAAGGACCCCTGGTCGATCCGCGGACGCGGCGCGCGGCCCCCGCCCCCGAGGTGCTGCGGGGCATGCGCGACCGGCTGCGCCCGGCCCTGGAGGCGTCCGGCGACTGGGACACCGTGGGCACCCTGCTGGAGGAGTCCCTGGCCGCCGGGAGCGCCGCTCAGCGGCTGCGCCGCGTGGCGGCCTCCGAGGACCTGCTGGCCAGCGTCGACCTCCTGGTCGACGAGACGCGTGGCGGGCGCACCGCCCGGCGTGCCGCCCCCGCCCCCCTGCGGCCGGTCACCGGCGGGGGGAAGGCGGCGGTCCGCCCGGAGCTCCGCCGGAGCGCGGCCGGGGGAATCGCGGGCTGAGTCCCATGCCGCTGCACCCCCTTCCGCTCTCCCCGGCCTCCCGCCGCCGTGGCAGGCCCGGCTCCCCCGGCCTGCCGACACCATCGCCGAGATCAAGGAGTTGTTCCCCCATGCCCAGCTCGTGGCCCCCTTCGCCGGCGCCGCACGCCGTCCGCAGCGTGCCGCGGCCCGCTTCAGTCGTGGACGGCGGCGGAAGGGGGCGGGCCTGATGTGCGGACTCAGCGGCGAGATCCGCTTCGACGGGCGGCGCCCGGACATCGCGGCGGTCGAGCGCATGACCGACCGGCTCGCGCCGCGTGGCCCCGACGGGCGCGGGCTGTGGTCCCAGGGCCCGGTGGCCCTCGGCCACCGCCGGCTCAAGATCATCGGACTGTCGGAGACCGGCGCCCAGCCCATGACCGACCCGGGCGGCCGGGTGGCCGGCGTGTTCAACGGCTGCGTCTACAACTACCGTGAGCTGCGCGAGGAACTGCGCCGCCTCGGGCACACCTTCTTCTCCGACTCGGACACCGAAGTGGTGCTCAAGGCGTACGAGGAGTGGGGCAGCGCCTGCGTCGAGCGCTTCTACGGCATGTTCGCGTTCGTGCTGGTCGAGCAGGACACCGGTCGCGTGGTCCTGGGCCGGGACCGGCTCGGCATCAAGCCGCTGTACCTCACGCAGACCGCCGACCGGCTCCGCTTCGCCTCGTCGCTGCCCGCGCTGCTGGCCGGCGACGGGGTCGACACCTCCCTCGACCCGGTCGCGCTGCACCACTACTTCAGCTGGCACGCCACCGTGCCCGGCGAGCGCACGGTCCTGAACGGCGTGCGCAAGCTGCCGCCCGCCACCGTCCGCGTCATCGAGCCGGACGGCACGTACCGCGACCACTGCTACTGGCAGCCCGACTACGTCCGCCGTCCCGAGCACGCGACGATGACCGCCGACGACTGGACGGACGCCGTCCTGGAGTCGCTGCGCACCGCCGTACGCCGCCGCATGGTCGCCGACGTGCCGGTGGGCGTGCTGCTCTCGGGCGGCCTGGACTCCAGCCTCATCGTCGCCCTGCTGGCCCAGGAGGGACAGCGCGACCTGGCGACGTTCAGCGTCGGCTTCGAGTCCGAAGGGGGCGAGGAGGGCGACGAGTTCCACTACTCGGACCTGGTGGCCCGGCACTTCGGCACCGACCACCACCAGCTGCTGGTCCCCTCCGACCGGGTGTCCCAGGCGCTCGACGGCGCGGTCGCCGCCATGAGCGAACCGATGATGAGCCACGACGTGGTCGCCTTCCACCTGCTGTCCGAGCAGGTCGCCAAGGAAGTGAAGGTGGTGCAGAGCGGCCAGGGCGCCGACGAGGTGTTCGCGGGCTACAGCTGGTACCCGGCCATGGCGGACGTGCCGCGCGAGCGCGCCGCGCAGGCCTACCTCGACGCCTACTCCGACCGCTCGCACGCGGACCTGGCCCGCATCCTGGAGCCGGCCCTGCTCCCCTCGCACGACGTGTCCGCCGCGTTCGTACGGCGGCACATGGCGGCCCCGGGCGCCGAGACCGCGCTGGACGCGGACCTGAGGCTCGACACGCACGTGCTGATGGTCGACGACCCGGTCAAGCGCGTCGACAACATGACGATGGACTGGGGCCTGGAGGCGCGGGTGCCGTTCCTCGACCACGACCTGGTCGAGCTGGCGGCCGCCTGCCCGCCCGAACTCAAGCTCGCCGACGGCGGCAAGGGCATCCTGAAGGCCGTGGGACGCAAGGTGCTGCCCCGTGAGGTCGTGGACCGGCCCAAGGGCTACTTCCCGGTGCCGGCGATCAAGCACATGGCCGGCCCGGTGCTGGAGCGGGTCCGCGAGGCCCTGACCGCCCCCGAGGCCAAGGGCCGGGGTGTGTTCCGCCAGGAGTACGTGACCGAACTGCTCGCCGCGCCCGACGCGCACCGCACCCGTCGCGGGGCCAACACGTTGTGGCAGGTAGCTTTGCTGGAGATATGGCTGCAGACGCACGGGATCAACTGACCGGCAGGCGCGCGGAGCGGGCCGCCCCGTCCCCCTGGGCCGGTGCGCCCGAGACGACGGCTCCTGACGCGCCGGGCGCTCCCTGGCCGGTGGCGGACGGGCGTGACACCGCCACCCGGTTGTGGGACCTGCTGGACGCCGGCCCGGCAGCGGACCCGGCGTCCGGCGGCTCACGGCCCGCGCCCGCGCCGCTGCACCTGCCCGACGCCACGGCGCCCGACGACGGCCCGACGGTGCTGGCGGGGCACGGCTGCTGGTATCCGTCGGCCGACCCGAGCGGCAGGCAGGTGGCGTTCATCTGCGACCGGCGCGGCGTTCCGCAGTTGTGGGCCGGGCCCGTCGACGGGGACGTGCATCTGCTGGACGCCGACCCGGACCCGGTCATCGAGGTGTCCTGGTCCCCCGACGGCCGGTGGATCGCGTACACGACCGCGCCCGAGGGCGGGGAGCTGACCCGCGTGCTGTGCGTACGCCCGGACGGCACCGGACGGCGTGTCCTGGCCGGTGCCGAGCCGGGCAGCTCGGCCCATCTGGGCTGCTGGCGGCGGGACGGTTCGGCCGTCGCCGTGACGGTCGCGGAGCCGCCGGCGAACAGCGGCCCGGGCGGGACCGAGGCGGCACCGGTGCGGGCCGAGAGCGGCGCCCCGGGGCCGTCCCTGCCGCCCGGCTGGGACATGCGCGACGGCCCCGCCGTCCTGCTGGGCGGGCAACCGTCCGCGCCCGCGCCCTCGTTCACCGTCACCGGCGACAGCCGCACCCCGGACGGTCACCGGGCCGGGGGCAAGGAGCCGGCTCCGCTGACGCTGTCGACGTACCTCGTCGATCCGGAGGGTGCCTCCGCGCCGGTGTTCCTGGCGAGCGAGCGCGGCGCGGCCACGCTGCGGGTGTGCGACCTCAGCCGCGACGGCAGGCTGGCCCTGCTGCGGCGCGGACCCCGCGGCCGCCGCGAGGCGCTGGTCGTCGACACCCGCGACCTGAGGATCACCTGCTCCCTTCCCGTCGCCGACGGCGATCCGTGGATCGGCGGGTTCTCACCGGACCGGCGGACGCTGTGGCTGCGCAGCGACCACGACCGGGAGTTCGCCGCCCTGTACGCGCTGCGGCTGGACGCGCGGGGACGGCGCACGGGCCTCACCGTGGCGGCGGAGCGCCCCGACTGCGGACTCGAACTGCTGGCCGTGGACCGCGACGGCCGCGGCGCCGCGCTCGCGTGGAACGTACGCGGCGTGAGCGAGCTGGAGATCGTCGCGCTCCGCACGGCGGCGGAGCCGGTGGACGGGACGGCGGGCACGGCCGCTGCCCCGGGCCCGGCCGCGCCGGCCGGCTCCGCGGCCCCGGCCGGGCCCGTCGCCGCGGTGGGACCCGCGCGGGAGGTGTCCCTGCCCCACGAGGTCGTCACCCGTGTCGCCTCCACCGCCGACCCGGACGGCCCGGTCGTGGCGCTTGCCGGGTCGCAGCGGCGCCCGGGTCTGTGGTGGCTGCATCAGGGCACGGCCCTGCGCACGCCCTGGTCCTCGCGGGACGAGGACACGGTCCCCGGTGACCGTCCGCCCGTGCGGCCCGAACCGATGCGGCCCACCGCCCGGGACGGGCTCACCCTCGGCGGCTGGTATTACCGGGCCCCGGGCCGGGCGCCCGGCGAGCCCGCGCCCTGCGTCATCCATCTGCACGGTGGCCCGGAGGACCAGGAACGCCCGGTGTTCGACCCGCTCTACCACGAGCTCGTCGGCCGGGGCCTGGACGTCTTCGCCCCCGACGTGCGCGGCTCGTCCGGCTACGGGCGCTCCTTCGTCGACGCCGATCTGGGCACGGGCCGGTTCGCCGCGATCGACGACGTCGCGGACTGTGCGGCGCACGCGATCCTCGCCGGGCTGGCCGATCCGAGGCGGCTCGCCGTCATGGGCCACTCCTACGGCGGCTACCTGACGCTGGCCTCCCTGGTGTGGCACCCGGACCTGTTCCGCACGGGCGTGGCCGTCTGCGGCATGTCGGACTTCGCGACGTTCTTCGCCGGCACCGAGCCGTGGATCGCCCGGTCGGCGGCCCACAAGTACGGGCATCCCGAACGCGACCGGGAGCTGCTGCGCTCCCTGTCGCCGATGAGCCGCATCGACGCCCTGCGGGCGCCCGTGATGGCGGTGCACGGCCAGCACGACACCAACGTGCCGCCGGGTGAGTCCGAGCAGTTCGTGCGGGCGGCCCGGGACCGCGGGGTGGAGGCGGAACTGGTCGTCCTCCAGCACGAGGGGCACGACTTCCGCCGCGCCGACAACCGCCGCCTGTTCCGCCGCACCGCGGCGGACTGGATCCAGCGCCACCTGTCGGGCTGACCGGCACCGTCCGCCCTCGGTCACCGAGCACGGTCGAGGTCATGGCGACCGGGCGAGTGCTGCGTACGCGTGGGCCCGGACGACGGCGGGGCGGGCAACCCGACGGACCGGGACGGCTGACGACGACCGGGCGCGACCGGGACCCGGGCGCGACGCCTTCACGCGGTCCGTCGGCCCCCCACCGGGCGGAGGCCGGCGGCGGCTCAGTGTGGGGACGGCTCGATCTCGCCCGCGAAGACGATGATCTGGTCGATGAGGCTCCGGCGCAGATGGACGACGTCGGTTCCGACGAGGCGGGGGCCTCCGTCCGGTGTGGTGAACACCCACTGGTAGCGGGCCCACTCGTCGGGCATGTCGACAGCCGAGCAGCGCACCATCGTGCCGGCACCCGCCGGGTGACGCCGGATGTCCAGCACGAACCGCTCGACCGCCTCGATGCCCTCACTGCGCCCCAGCGGCCCCCAGAAGACGACGTCCGAGGTCAGGGCCTGGGACAACAGCCCCGTCACATAGGCGTCGTTCGAGGCGTTGAAGGCGGAGATGAACGTGTCGATCGCGGACTGCGCGGTCTCTTCATGCATGCCCCAGTAATACCAGCCGCCTCGGGCCCCCGGTCCTGGGCGAACTCCTGCCCCCTGTGGGCACACCACGCACCTCACCCTGGTAGCTTCTACATTTCTGTAGAAGTAACCGACCCGCATACGGAGTTCACCGATGGCACTGTGGGACCGCCTCAAGGAATCCGCCTCGACGATGCAGACCCAGCTCGTCGCGAAGAAGAACGACCTCAAGAGCGGCGCGTTCCGCGACGCGAGCATGGCCATGTGCGCCCTGGTGGCCGCGGCCGACGGCTCCGTCGACCCGTCCGAGCGGCGGCGCGTGGCCCAGCTCATCGGCACCAACGAGGTCCTGCAGAACTTCCCCGCGGACGACCTGCGCCGCCGGTTCGAGGAGAACCTCGACAAGCTCGCCGCCGACTTCGACTTCGGCAAGGTGAGCGTCATGCAGGAGATCGCCAAGGCGAAGAAGAAGCCGGCCGAGGCGCGGGCCGTCATCCAGATCGGCATCGTCATCGGCGGCGCAGACGGCGACTTCGACAAGGACGAGCAGGCGGTCGTCCGCGAGGCGTGCTACGCGCTCGACCTGCCCCCGCACGAGTTCGACCTCTGACCGCACCCGGCCACGTCGTCCGCCTCGGTCACATTCCTGCGCCGCGATCCGTCACAGAGGTGACAGCGACCAAGAGCCCGAGGAGACAGTGATGGAAACACGTGCGATCACGGCCGAGATCCCGATGGCCCCGCGGATGCAGGAGGACCCCGCGGAGCTCGTCCCCGAACTGGCCGACGTGTCGGCGGCGTTGTTCCGGGTCACCGGCAACGGGTCGGTGCCGCGCTCCACGATCGGCCTGGTGCAGCTGCGCGCCGGGCAGATCGTCGGCAGCACCTACCTGACCGTTCTGCACACGGGCTTCCTGCGCAAGGCCGGGGAACAGGAGGAGCGGATCACCTCGGTGGCCTCCTGGCAGGACTCGCCGTACTTCTCCGGTGCCGAGCGGGCCGCGCTCGCACTGGTGGAGGCCGTCCTTCAGCCGTCCGCCGACGGTGAGAGGGTGCGGAACGAGCTGTACGCGCAGGCGGCCGAGCACTACGAGGCCAAGGCGCTGGCCACGCTGATGTTCGTGATCGGCCAGGTCAACTTCTTCATCCCGGTGGCGCTGATCGCCAAGCCCGTGCCCGGGCGGGCGTTCTCGGCGCCGTGGAAGTGACGCGGTGAACCATGCCACCGCGGCGGGCCGCCGCCCAACCGGCCCGGCGGCCCGCCGCGGTGGCCTCAGTCCTGCGCCACCCGGATGATCGTCTTGCCGGGAGCCCGCTTGCAGGGGGCGAAGGCGCCGGGCGCCTCGGACAGGGGCCGTATGTCTCCGACGAGGGGCCGCAGCCGGCCGTCCCGTACCCGCCGGACCAGGTCGGACAGACGTGCGCGGTCGGGTTCCACGACGAAGAACACGGCACGGCCGTTCTCCGGCCGGACGCGGGGCGGTTCGGCGATGGTGACCACGGTGCCGCCGGCGCGCACCAGCGCGGTCGACCGGTCGAGGATCTCACCGCCGAGCACGTCGAGGACGAGGTCGACCTCGCCGATCTCCTCCAGCCGGTCACCCTGCAGGTCCACGAAGGCGTCCGCGCCCAGCCCCAGCACCGTCTCACGGGAGTGGGCCCTGCCGGTGCCGATGACCCGGGCCCCGGCTTCGTGGGCGAGCTGCACGGCGAGCGATCCGACCCCGCCTGCGGCGCCGTGGATCAGCACGGTCCGGCCGGTGGTGAGGTGTCCGTGGTCGAACAGGCCCTGCCAGGCGGTGAGTCCGGAGATCGGCAGGGCCGCCGCGACGGTGTGGTCCACGTCCGCCGGGAGAGGAGCGAGGTTGCGCGCCTCGACCGCCGCGTACTCGGCCAGCGAGCCGTCGCGCGCCCAGTCGCTCAGGCCGAAGACCCGCTGTCCCACGTCCAGTCCGGTGGTGCCGTAGCCGAGTCCGACGACGACGCCGGACAGTTCGTGGCCGGGGACGCTCGGGGTGCGGTCCCGGCCGGCCCGGTCGGTCCACGTCGCCGGCCAGTCCAGTTCCCCGGGGGTGAAGCCGGCGGCGTGCACGCGCACGACGACGTCGTTCTCGGCGGCGTGCGGATGGTCCAGCTCCGTCAAGGACAGTCCGGCGATCCCGGCGGAGCGGTCCCTCACGGTGACGGCTTGCATGGCGTTTCCTTTCGGTGGTCACACAGGGTCGGGGGTGCGGTGCTCACCGCGGCCAGGCCGAGCCGGTGACGCGCTCGACCATGCTCGAGGGCCGGAAATCGGGGACGAAGTGCTGGAGGACATCGGAATTCACGGTGCCGTACGTCGTCTCAGGACGGTTCTTCAGCCCGTGGACGAATTCCTGCAGGAACTCCCTCTTGAAGTCGCCGCGCGGATGGACGGCGGTGACGGCCTCGACCGAGTCGGCGTCGAGTTCGTCCAGTCGCCAGCCGATGGCGTCGGTCAGCACACCGAAGTTGGTGGCGGCGATCTCCGGACCCATCCGGCCGGGGATGCCCGGCGTCGTGTGCAGGGCCACCGCCTGCCAGACGACGTCCGCGGCACCGCTGGAGAAGCCCTGGTCGAGCAGGAACGTCCGGGCGTGGTCCGCTCCGTCGAGCTCGAATCGCTGGACGGCGTCGGAGAACGGCGTCAGCAGGCCCGTGTCGTGGAACATGGCGGCCAGGTAGAGCAGCTCGGGGTCGGGCCGCAGGCCGAGCGCCCGGGCGTGCAGTGAGCCGAAGAGGAAGACCCGCCGGGAATGGTGGAAGACCAGCGGGCTCACCATCTCCCGGACGCGGCGGGTGGCTTCGTCGGCCGCTGCGGTCAGGGGAAACGCGATTCCAGCGACTGTGTCGGTCATGACGTCGTTCTTTCTCGTGACGGGTGTCACCGGCGTTCACCGCGTGTCACCGGCAAAGTGCCTTTCCGCCGGTGCGGGTGTCCTTTCCGCCGGTGCGGGTGTCCTTTCCTCCACCGTGCCGCCGCGGCTGCTCCGGCGCCGCCTCGGTCCGGCCAGGAACCCCCCGAATCAGGACAGGCACGGTGCTCGGGGGCCGCTCACCGTTCTCGCCCCACGGCGCCGTGGACGGAGCGGGACCCGCGCGGCCTCGGCGGAGCGGGGAGAATGGGCCGTACGCGCTTCCGCCGGGGAGCCGGAAGTCCGAGGGTGAGGATGATGAAGCCGAGGGAGCACAGCGTCGGTGTCCTCGTGTTCGACGGGATGAAGATGCTGGACCTGTCCGGGCCCGCCGAGGTCTTCAGCGAGGCCAATCGGTTCGGGGCCGACTACCGGCTGACCCTCGTGTCGGTCGACGGCGGCCCGGTCGCCTCCTCCATCGGCGTGCGGGTGCCGGTCGACACCGACGCCGACGGTGCCCCCGCCTTCGACACCCTGCTGGTGGTCGGGGGCGACCGGGTCCCCCAGGGGCAGGTGGAACCGGACCTCGCCGCGGCCGCGCGCAAGCTGGCCTCGCAGGCCGGTCGCGTCGCGTCGATCTGCACCGGCGCGTTCATCCTCGGCGCGGCGGGCCTGCTCGACGGCAGGCGGGCGACGACGCACTGGCAGCACACCGAGCTGCTGGCCCGGCGCTGCCCCACGGCCCGCGTCGAGCCCGACGCGCTCTTCGTCCGGGACGGCGACCTGTACACCTCGGCCGGAGTGACGGCGGGCATCGACCTGGCGCTCGCCCTCGTGGAGCAGGAGCACGGCGCGGACCTGGCCCGCAGCGTCGCGCGGTCCCTCGTGGTGTACATGCAGCGGGCCGGGGGCCAGTCCCAGTTCTCGGCGTCCCTGCGGGGGCCGGCCCCGCAGACGCCGGTGCTGCGCCAGGTCCAGGACGCCGTCCAGGCCGATCCGACCGCCGATCACAGCCTGGAGGCCCTGGCCGCACGGGTGCGGGTCAGCCCCCGCCATCTGACGCGCATGTTCCGCTCGGAGCTGGACACGACGCCCATGAGGTATGTGGAGCTGATCCGCTTCGACATGGCGAAGGCCCTGCTGGACTCGGGGCACAACGCGACGGAAGCGGCCGCCCGTTCGGGTTTTCCCAGCTACGAGAGTCTGCGTCGGGCGTTCGCGCGTCATCTGGGCATCTCCCCGACCAGGTACCAGCGCCGCTTCACCACGACGGGCGCGGGGTCGCGTGCCGCGCCCGGTTCCCGGTGAGACGCGGCTCCTTCAGCCGCCGTGCGGGAGTGGCCGTTTACGAGGGAATGTCGACCGTCCGGTAGGGGACGCGGCACCCCGGGCGGACGGAGGGTGGAGGCACCGACCGTCCCCGCTCCGAGGAGAGCCCGTCATGAGTGAGAAGATCGCCGGCGTCGTCGTCCCCGACAGCGCGCTCGTCCGCGAGGCCACGGATCTGATCCGCGGCACCACCCCGCCGCTGATCTACCACCACTCCCGGCGGGTGTACCTCTTCGGCAGCCTGCAGGCGGCGGCGCGGGGCCTGGACCCGGACCCCGAGCTGCTGTACGTGGCAGCGCTCTTCCACGACACCGGGCTGGTCGAGCCCTACCGCAGCGCGGACCAGCGCTTCGAGATGGACGGCGCCGACCAGGCCCGCGCGTTCGCGCTGGCCCACGGGCTGTCCGCATCCGACGCGGAGACCGTCTGGACGGCCGTCGCCCTGCACACCACGCCCGAGGTGCCCTACAAGCTGGCGCCGGAGATCGCGGCGACCACCGCGGGGGTGGAGACGGACGTGCTCGGCCTGCACCTGGGCAACCTCACCCGGGCCCAGATCGAGGAGGTCACCGCGGCCCACCCCCGCCCGGACTTCAAGCGCCGGATCCTGCAGGCGTTCACGGAAGGTTTCCGGCACCGCCCGGCGACCACCTTCGGCACGGTGAACGCGGACGTGCTGGCCCACTTCGTGCCCGGCTTCCGCCGCGTCAACTTCGTGGACGTCATCAACGACTCCGACTGGCCCGAGTGAGCGACGCGGCGCACCCGGTCGGGTTCGTCGGCCGTCCTTCGCTCCGGCTGTCGGCCGTCCTTCGCCCCGGCTGTCAGTGGTCCTTCGTCCCGGCCGCAGCGTCGAGGACGGGGCCCAGCTCCCGGGCCACGGTCGTGAGAGGACGGACGTCCCGCTCGGCCCGGGCGAGGAGGATGGCCCCCTCAAGGCTGCTGATCATGAGGGTGGCGAGCGCGTCGGCCCGCTCCCCCGGCACGCCCATCCCGGTCAGGGCGTCGGCCACCGCGGAGGTCCACCTGCCGAAGGCGGCGGACGCCGCCCGGCGGGTGGAGTCGGCGGACTCCGCGCAGTCGACCGTGGCGGCGGCGACCGGGCAGCCGCCGGAGAAGCCGGCCGTCTCGTACTCGTCGGTCCACTGACGCACCATCGCGGCGAACAGCGCGCCGGGCGTCGGCTCGGGCAGGGCGGCCAGGAACCGGGCGACCCGCCGGGCCGCGTAACCCCCCGCCCAGCTCACCGCCTCGTCGACCAGCTGTGTCTTACCGCCGGGGAAGTAGTGCTGGAGCGAACCGCGCGGCGCGCCGGCGTCGACGGCGACCTCGCGCATGCCGGTGGAGACGACTCCTTCCCGCCGGATGAGCTGGGCGGCGCTGAAGACCATCCGCTCCCGCGGTCCCCGTGCCCGCTCCGCCATCTCCGCCCTCCGTCGTCCCACGCGCGATCCCGTCCATGCGCGATCCCGTCCACCGCTCACCCTATGACCGCTGTCATGGCGGCGGCTACTATGACGGCTGTCATAGTCGAGGGTCTCGTCGGCGGCCCGGGGTGCGGGCGGGCGGAGAGGGCGGTGCGTCATGGACGTCGGTTTCATCGGCCTGGGGGTCATGGGGCAGCCCATGGCACGGAACATGGCCCGCGCCGGGACGCGCCTCGTGGTGTGGAACCGCACGCCCGGGCGATGCGAGCCGCTGCGGGCCGCCGGCGCCGACGTGGCGGCGGACGCCGAGGAGGTGTTCCAGCGGGCGGGCACGGTGTTCCTGATGCTGGCCGACGAGGCCGCCGTCGACACCGTGCTCGGGCGCGGCACCCCGGACTTCGGCCGGCGCGTCGCCGGCCGCACGGTCGTCCACATGGGCACGACCTCGGCCGAGTACTCCCGCGCTCTGGAGGGCGACATCCGGGGCGCGGGCGGACGGTACGTCGAGGCCCCGGTCTCCGGGAGCCGCGTCCCCGCCGAGCGGGGCGAACTGGTGGGGATGCTGGCGGGGGACGAGGACGCGGTGGCGGCCGTGCGGCCGCTGCTCGCCCCGGTGTGCCGGGAGACCTTCGGGTGCGGGCCCGTCCCGGGGGCGCTGCTGATGAAGTTCTCCGTCAACCTGTTCCTGATCACCGTGGTCACCGGGCTCGCGGAGTCGTTCCACTTCGCCGACCGGCACGGGCTGGACCAGGGGCTGCTGCGGGACGTCCTGGACGCGGGCCCGATGGCCAGTGCCGTCTCACGCATGAAGGGGCCGAAGCTGCTGGAGCGTGACTTCTCGGTCCAGGCCGCCGCGGCGGACGTGCTGAAGAACAACCGCCTGATCGCGGAGGCGGCCCGCAAGGCCGACGTGGCGTCCCCGCTCCTGGACGTCTGCCACGCCCTCTTCGAGGAGACGGTGCGGCGGGGCCACGGCGGCGACGACATGGTCGCGGTGCTCCGGGCGATCGAGGCCCGGACCGCGGAGGCGGAGGCGTGACCGACGGCGGCCGGTCCGGCGACGGCGTGTCGGGCGACGGCCGGGGCGCGGACGGCGCGGCGACGGCCGGGGCACGGACGGCGCGGCGGTGGCCAGGTGGGGGCGGCGCCCTCACAGCACGGCGAGCAGGCGGGCCAGCGGCTGTGGCACCTGGTCCGCCTCGAGGGCCTCGACCAGGACGCGGCCGTAGTGGATCTTGCGTCCCTTCTTCGTCCCGAGGAACCGGCGGAGCTGCTGCTGCGGGGCCCGGCCCTGCTGGGCGGGCTGGCGCAGGAAGGTCTGCAGGGGCCGACGGTCCCCCTCCTGCCGGACGAGTTCCTCCACGCGCGCCACGCCCAGGGCACGGATGAGTTCGTCCTCCAGGTCCGCCGCGCAGACGAAGAAGTCGTCCCGCGCCGCACCCGCGATCTCGAAACCGCGGGCGTAGTAGGCGCGTTCGCCCTCGTCGCAGAGCCCCGTGAGGCGCAGGCCCAGCCCGGGTGAGCCCAGGAGCCGGGCGTAGCGCCCCACGCTCATGGCTCCCCCGATCGAGAGGACGCAGATCCCTTCGGACGCCAGGTCCCGGCCCCGGCGGGCAGCCAGGGCGTTGACCGCGGCCACGTCGCTCCGCCCTTCGAGCAGGACGGCGGCGCGCACCCCCAGCCGCGACGCCAGTTCGCTCGCGGGCCCGCCACAGCCGCCCGCCGCCCACGCCGTCACCGCGTCCCCGAACGCCCCCAGGTCACTCATGAGGCCCGAGTCTCGGCCCGACGGGCCCCCGGCGCGAGCGCTTTTCCACCGAGGGGGTCCGGCGCGAGCCCGGTCGTCGTCCTGCGCCCGTTCAGGACCGGCCCGCCGGCCGGGGCAGGTCCAGGTCGGCGTACACCACGTGGTGGTCGGAGGCGGGGCTGGGGTGCACGCGGTGGTCGCGAGGGGAGATGCCGCGCAGGAAGACGTAGTCGAACTTGCTCTGCCAGTCGGTGGTCGGCCGGCACGTGCCGCTGGGTTCGGGGCGGCACTGGGCGTCGGTGTCCGTCGCCAGGGTCCACATCCCGGTGAGTTCGGGTGCCTCGGGCACGGCGTTGAAATCGCCGAGGACGATCGCCCGGTCGTGCCGCGCCACCTCTTCGGTGAGGACCCCGACCTGGCCCGCGCGGACCTCCTCCTGGCGCCGCTGCGCGAGGTGCGTGTTGAAGACCCTGACCGGACGGTCGCCCACGGTGGTCGTGACCGCCATGTACCCGCGGTCCTCGGACCCGCCGTCGGGGTACTCGGCGGTGACCAGGCCGGACATGGGGGCTGCCGAGAGGATCGCCTGGCCGAAGCCTCCGGGGTTCCACGGCAGCCCCCCGCAGCGTCCCCAACTCTGCAGGACGGACCCGTACTCGACGTGGTAGACCAGCCCGTGCCGGTGCTCCAGGTAGTCGCGGATCCTCTCGACGTCCCGGACGCACGCCTCCTGCATGGCGACGACCTGCGGAGCGTACGCGGCGATCTCCGCCGCCCGCTCGACGTCGCCGACCTCGCAGGGGTTGCAGATGTTCCAGGTCATGACCCGGTTCGGCACGATGTCCCGGGCGGCTTCGACCGGCGCGGAACCGCCGATGAGGGCGCCGCTCGGTGCGCTGGGGCCGATGAGCAGCAGACAGAGCGCGGCCATGGCGCCGGCGAGCAACCGCGGGCCTCTTCCGAGCACCAGGACCTCCTCGGGGAGTACGACCTCTCACGCACGAGGTTATGGGATGAGCATGTGGACGAGCCGCGGCGCCCGGGGCAGCCCCGGTGACCGGCGCCTCGGCGGGTGACGGCGCTCTGACCCTGCAACGCGCCGGGGCTCCGCGGAGTTTCCAACGAACCGCCCGCACAGCCGCGTTGGGCACCGTGCCGAGGTCCGCCCGGACCTTCGGGCCGTCACCGAGGGCGCTCAGGACCCGCTCGGGTGTCCCCCGCGTCCACGGCGAGGATGCCACGCCCCGCCGTGAACAGGCGTGCGCAGCGTTCCGTCATGGCCTCCGGTGTCTGGTCCGGGTGCGTCACCCACCAGCGCACCAGGGCGGTGCACAGGCCGCGCCAGGCGTAGGTGAGGGCGTCGGCGTCCAGAGGGTCGGTGGAACCGGCGGTGCGCAGCAGGTCGGCGGTGCCGACGGCGGCCAGGTCGTCGATGGCGTCCCGGTAGTGCGCGGCACGCAGGGCGGCGTCGCTGCCGGGCGGCAGGGTGGCGTCGTAGAGGACGAACCAGGCCTCGCGCTGCCCGTCCAGCGCGGTGAACAGGGCGCTCAGCACGCGCAGGGGCGTGGGCGGTGCGCCCGGTGCGGGCTCGGCCATGGCGGTGCGCACGGCGTCCAGCAGGCGGCGGCCGACCGGGTCGAGGCAGGCCAGGTAGAGGTCCTGCTTGCCGCCGAAGTACTGGTGGAGCAGGGGCTTGGTGACACCCACCCGGGCGGCGACGGCGGCCATGGTGGTGGCTTCGTAGCCGCGGCGGCCGAACTCCTCGGTGGCGGCCGCCAGCATCTGTCGTTCGCGTGCGGCCCTGGGCACTCCCTTGGTGCCGGCCCGCGCTGGAGGCGTTGGCATGGCACTGATATTACCCTAGGGTAATTTTCCGTCGGGTAACTTCCTGCGTCCCGTCGGGAGCACACGTATGTCCTCGTCCTCCGCACCGTCCGGTACCGGTTCGGCCCGCATCCGCTCGTGGTGGGGCTGGGGCTACGCCGACGCCCAGCCCAGTGACTCCGAGTGCACGGCCCTGGGCTCCCTCCTGCCGGGCACGCGGGCCCGCCCCCTGCCCCTGCCGCGGATCGCCGACCTGCCGATCGGCCGCCCCGGTGTGACACCGCCCGCCGCGCTGACCCGTCTGATCAGCGCCGAGCCCGACGTACGTGCCGCCCACGCCATGGGCAAGGCCTACCGGGACATCGCCCGGGCCCTGCACGGCCGGCCGGGACGGATCCCCGACCTCGTCGCCCGGCCGCGCCGCGACCGGGACGTGGCCGACCTGCTGGACTGGGCCGGCGACCGGGACGTGGCCGTCGTCCCGTTCGGCGGCGGCACCTCGGTGGTCGGCGGTGTGGAGTACCGGGGGGACGCCCACCGCGCGGTGCTGTCGCTGGACCTGACCGCGATGGACCGGGTCCTCGAGGTCGACGCGGTCAGCCGCTCGGCCCGGATCCAGGCGGGCGCGCTCGGGCCCGCGCTGGAACGGCAGTTGCGGCCCCACGGCCTCACGCTGCGCCACTTCCCGCAGAGCTTCGAGTTCTCCACGCTGGGCGGCTGGCTGGCCACCCGCGCCGGGGGCCACTACGCCACGCAGCGCACCCACATCGACGACTTCGTGCAGGGCATGACCGTGGTGACGCCCGCCGGCTCCGGCACGTCCTGGCGCCTGCCCGCGTCCGGCGCCGGACCCTCGCCCGACCGGTTCTTCCTCGGCTCCGAGGGAGCGTTCGGCGTCATCACCGAGGCGTGGATGCGCCTGCAGGAACGTCCCCAGTTCAAGGCTTCGGCGTCCGTCGCCTTCACCGGCTTCCACCAGGCACTGGACGCGGTGCGCACCCTCGCCCAGTCGGACCTCGCCCCGGCCAACTGCCGCCTGCTCGACCCCGGGGAGGCACTGAGGTCCGGGGCCGCGCAGGACGGTTCCTCCGTCCTCGTGCTGGGCTTCGAGTCCGCCACCGCGCCCGTCGACGACGGCCTCGCCGCGGCTCTGGACCTGGCCCGCGCGCACGGTGGCCGGGCCGGTACCGGCGACGAACCGGCGGCCGGGCCGGACGCCCCGGCCGACACGGCGGTCAGCGCCTGGCGCGCGGCGTTCCTGCGGATGCCCTACCTGCGCGACGGCCTGGCCCGGATGGGCGCCGTCGTGGAGACCTTCGAGACGGCCACCACCTGGGACCGCCTCCCCGCCCTCGTCGATGCCGTACGGACCGAGGTCGGCGCCGCCGCGCGGAAGGCCACCGGGCACCCGGCCACGGTCAACTGCCGTCTGACGCACGTCTACCCGGACGGCGCGGCCCCCTACTTCACCGTCGCCGTCGCCGCGCGGCCCGGTGCCGAGGTCGCCGTGTGGGACGAGGTGAAGGCCGCCGCGTGCGAGGTGCTCCACCGGCACCGCGCGACCATCACCCACCACCACGCGGTCGGCCGCGACCACCGGGCCGGCTACGACCTCCAGCGTCCCGGGCCCTTCGCCGTCGCGCTGCACGCCGCCAAGGACGCCCTGGACCCCCGGCGCGTCCTCAACCCGGGCGTCCTGGTCGGCTGAGGCGGCGGCTGCGGCTGCGGCGCTCGTCGTGGCCCGAAGGGTCGGCGGCACCGCTGTACGGACGCGTGCCGCCGCGTGAGCGCCCGAGGCGGGTGACACTGGTGGGACAGGAGGTGTCCCGGACCGGCTCCCGAAGCGATGTGCGTGGAGGTCGCCCATGCCGAAACGGCCGTCGCTCTCCGCATCCGTCCGGGCGGGCCGGCGCGCCCTGCGCGTGACGGTCGCCGCCGCCGTCGGCTTCTACCCCGCCCTGCACCTGTGGGACCAGCCCGTCACCGCGATCTACGCGTTGTTCGCCCCGATCGCGTTCGGTGTGCTGTCTCCGAATCCCGGGTCCGGCCGCAGACGCGCCGGCACCGTCCTGCGGGTCCTGCCGGCCGCCGCCGCTCTGGTGGCCCTCGGGACCGTCCTCGCCGTGTCGACCTGGTCGGCCGTGGCGGGCATGTTCGTCGTGGGGTTCGTGCTCACGTTCGGCACGACGTTCGGTCCCCGGCCGGCCGGGACCGCGCCCGGCCTGGAGTTGTTCTACATCCTGGCGTGCTTCCCCCCGTACGCCCCGGACACCCTGCCGCAGCGCCTGGCCGGTCTGGCCGTCGGCATGGTGCTGCTGTCGCTGGGCGAGCTGCTCCTGCTGCCGGATCCCCCGGAGCCCTCGTACCGGGAGCGGGTCGCCGGCACCCTGGCGTTCGCCGCCCACGCGGCCGGGCGTCTCGTCGGCGGCGCCACCGAGCCCGTGGGGGCAGCGCGGTTGCGGCAGGCCGGCCGTGATCTGCGCCTGTCCCGGCAGCCGCCCGGCACCCGCCCCACCGGGCCGGGCCGCAAAGACCGCGCCCTGGCCCACGCGGGCGCCGCGACGCGCCGGCTGCTGGACCAGCTCGCCACGCTCACCGGCCTGCCCGCCACCGGAGCCGACCCGGCGTCGGACGCCCTCCTGCGCGGTGTCGCGGACGGCTGCCGGGAGACGGCGGGAGCCCTGCGGGGGCTCCGGCCCGCCTCCGGTCCCGAGCGGATCGAGGAGATGACCGCCCACTTCCTGGCCGTGCGCGGCGCTCCGCCCGATGTGCGGACCCCGTCCGCGCACGCCTTGTTGCGGCGGCAGTCGACGGTGCTGACGATCGCGGTGTCGGCCGTGACCGCGCGCGCGGCGGTGGCCCTGGCGGCCGACGGCCGCACCCCGGTGTACGGGCTGCCCCGCGAGCAGTTCTGGTACGCCCGCACGGGCTCCGTCCGTCTGTGGCTGATCCGGGCCACGGGCCATCTCACCCGGCGCTCCGTCGTGTTCCAGAACGCCTGGCGCGTCGCCCTGGGGCTCGCGCTGGCCCGGCTGGTGGCGGGGTCGCTCGATCTGCCGCACGGCTTCTGGGTCCTGCTGTCGGTGCTGACCCTCGGGCGCACCACGGCCGTGGCGACCTGGTCGGTGGTGCGGGCGGCGGCGGTGGGCACGCTGGTGGGCGCGTGCGCCGCCGGGCTGCTTGTCGTCGGGGCGGGCGGATCGGCCGAGGTGTACGCGTACCTGCTGGTGCCGATGATGCTGGTGGCCTTCACGGTCGGGCCGATGGAGGGCCCGGCCTGGGCACAGGGACTGTTCACCCTGGTCGTCGCCACGGCGTTCGCGCAACTCGCACCCGTGACGTGGCGGCTCGCGGAAGCGCGGCTGCTGGACGTGCTCACGGGCAGTGCGATCGGTCTGCTGTGCGGTCTCCTTGCCTGGCCGGCGGGGGCACGCGCCGAGGTGCGGCACAGTGCCGGCGTCCTGCTGCGGGCCACGGCACCGCTGGTCGGCGCGACCGCCGAAGCGGCTACGACGGGGCCCGACGCCGGGGCGGCGCGGGAGCTCGCGCACCAGGCCCTGCGACTGACGCGGCACCGGCTCCGCATCGCGGAGGGGGCCTACGCCCAGTACCGCACCGAGCCGTCCCCGCGCGTCGAGGCCGACGGACCCGACTGGCTCGCCGCCCTCAACTACGGCGCTCGCGTCCTGGTCGGCGCCTACTGGCTGCCCCGGACGGGTGAGGGGGGCGGTCTGCCGCCCGCGGCCCGGGACTGGGTCACGCGTGCGTGCGGGGAGGTGGAGGCGGCCGCCCGGCGGGTGGCGGACTTCCCCCCGCGTCCCGAGGAGGTCCGGCCGACCCCGCTGCCGTCCGAGGTGGCCGCCGCGGTGCCGCCACGGCTGCTGCCGCCACTCGTCGACGTGGAGGTCTGGCTGAGCGCCCTCGCCGCCGACCTCCGAGCGGCCACCGGCCACCACCGGAGCGAACCGGGCGTGCCGGGTGGGCGGGCTGCCGCCGGTCCGGCCGGACGCCGACGGTCACGCCGCTGACCGGGCCTGCGGGCCCGCGGACTCAGGAGCCGGCCGGGCCTTCCCCCGGCCGGGGGGAGACGCCGTCCAGCACATTGGCGACCAGGGCCAGCACGAAGTCCTCGGTCACGGGCTCGTCCGGGATCAGCAGACGGTGGTAGACGGCGCCCCACAGCTGGTCGACGAGGACCTGGACGTCGACGTCCGCACGGATCTGCCCCTGCTCCCTGGCACGCAGCAGCCGCTCCCCCGCCAGCCGCCGGCGCCCGGAGGAGTACAAGGAGCGGAAGGCGGTGGCCAGATCCTCGTCGGTCTGGGACTGGCCGATCAGCTCGGTCACCACCCGGCCGGCCGGGCTCCCGGTCATGATGCGGGCGAACGCCCGCAGTTGGCGGGTCAGATCGGCGCGGATGTCGCCGGTGTCGTCGAAGGCGAGCGTCTCCTCCACGGCGTGGAAGTAGCCGTCCAGGGCGAGTGCGCCCTTGGAGGGCCACCACTTGTACAGCGTCGTCTTGCTGACGCCGGACCGGCGGGCCACCCGTTCGAAGGTCAGATCGGAGATCCCCTCGTCCATGAGGATCTCCCCGACCACGCGGAAGACGTCCGCGCGCACCTCGTCGGCCGGGCGGCGTCCCCGCCCGCGGGCCGGACGCCCCACGGCGTCCTCGGCCTGCTTCGTCACGTCTTCTCCCCCTTACTCGTCCGGGACCGGGTCAGGCCAGTCCGCCGTTGGTGTAGAGGGTCTGGCCGTTGACCCAGCGGGCGGGGCCCGCGAGGAAGGCGACCGTCTCGGCGACGTCGCGGGGTTCGCCCAGCCGCTCCAGCGGGGTGGCCTCGGCGAAACGGGCGACGGCCGTCTCGTCCTTGCCCTCGAGGAAGAGCGGGGTGGCGACCGGGCCGGGGGCGACGGTGTTGACGGTGATGTCCCTGCCGCGCAGTTCCCTGGCGAGGATCAGCGAGATGCTCTGCACGGCGGCCTTGCTGGCCACGTACGCCCCGTAGGTGGGCAGCTGGGTGCGGGTGACGGACGTGGAGACGTTGATGATCGCGCCTCCGCGGCGGACGCGGCGCGCTGCCTGCTGGGCGACGACGAAGGTGCCGCGGATGTTCGTGCGGTGCATCCGGTCCAGATCGTCCAGGTCCAGCTCGGCGATGGGCGCGAGCACCATGATCCCGGCGGTGTTGACGACCACGTCGATCCCCCCGAAGGCGGTCTCGACGGCGTCGAAGGCGGCTTCCATCGCGCGCTCGTCGGCGACGTCACCGCCGACGGCCACGGCCTGGCCGCCGGACGCGGTGACCTCCTCGACGAGCGCGTCGGCCCTGCCCTTGTTGCCCGCGTAGTGCACCGCGACGGTGAAGCCGTCCGAGGCGAGCCGCTCGACGACGGCCCTGCCGATGCCGCCGGAACCGCCGGTGACGAGGGCGACGCGGGGGTTGGTCTCGGGGGTGGCGGTCATGGCCTGCCTCCAGCACTTGGAAGTGAACGCTGAGTCCATATAAGCACGAAATGAACGCGCCGTCCACTTCTCCGTCCGTGGAGGTCGACGGGGTGACGGAGAGATGCCCGGAGAGGGTTGCTCGGCGCTGGGTGCTCCCGGCGAGGGGCCGTTCAGGAGGGGGCGCTCAGGTGGGGGCGCTCAGGAGGCGGCGCTCAGTGAGCGGGCGAAGGCGGCCAAGGCGTGGAAGTCGTCCTCCCGCAGACCGAGCCGGGGATTGACGTGGTGCAGGAGTGCGGGCCCTGGATGGTGTGCCGTCACGTATGCCTGGTCCAGCCCGCTCTGCTCGTCGTCCACCCAGGCGAAGGGCCGGCCACCGGCGTGGTCCACCAGCGGAGCGGTCTTCCAGTGGACTCCGTCGGGGCGTTCCTGCAGCAGGACGTCGCCGAAGTCGACGAAGGGAAGGTCCGGAAGGCCGAGGACCGGTTCGATCCATTGGTTGGCCTCATCCATCCATGTGGTGCCCCACCACAGCTCGAAGCCGAGCCGGAGCAGCCGGCGGCCGTGCTGCGGGTTCAGCCAGACCCTCCGGGGCCGCCGGCGCCGCGAGAGGCTCCGGCCCTCTTCATGAGATCCGTCGTCGCCGCGGGGCACTCGGAGGGTCGTGTAGCCGTCGGGCCGCCTCTCCGGTTTTGCCGCATACGGGTTGAGCGGCCCGTCCACGTCGAGGAACAGCAGTGGACGGCTCACTGGCCGATCCAGGCTTCGTCGTGGCGATGCCGGTCCAGCCCCACCGCCGAGAACTCGTCCTCGCCGGCACCGGCCACCACGCCCAGCCGCCGCAGCGCCTGGGAGATCGGACTGCCGGCCGGCGGGGAAGGCTCACCCTCGTCGACGTGGAGCGGCCCGAACACCAGGGCTCCGCCGTCCCACACGGCGGCGCGCTGCTCGCCCAGGCCACCGAAGTACTCCGCCTCCACGTACGCCACCGGCCCCGCGGCCGACCAGCGGGCGAGCTGACGGTCGAACCCCTCCGGCAGCCGCCAGAACCCCCGCACCCGCTCCCCGTCACCTGCTTCGAGCCCGTCGAGCAGCGCGTCCGTCATCGGCATGAGCGCAAGCCCCTGCCCGATCGGCACCGACCGGGCGACGGCGATGCCGCGGCCGGCCACGCGCAGCATGTCCTCGCCCCCGATGACGGCATGCAGGTCGTAACCCATCAGCTCTCCCCCTCCGTTGCGACGCCCCATGGTGGACCACGCGGCGTCGGAGGGACCAGCGGGTTTACCGGCCGGCCGGGTCGGCGTGCGCGACGGGCTCGCGCTCGCCTCAGCTTCCGTGCACGCCCACCTCGTACAGGGAGTAGCCCCAGTCGGTGGCGCGTTGCAGGCCGTGGATGCGGACGTAACGAGCGGGTGTGGCCGTGAAGCGGGCCGTGTCCAGGCCGCCGTCGCCCGCCGTCGTTGACCACGCGGTGCGCCAGGTCGTGCCGTCGGTGGAGAGTTCGATGCGGTACGACGTGCCGTAGGCCCGCTCCCAGTCGAGGGTGACCTGCCGGACGGACCGGGTGGAGCCCAGGTCGAGCCGGTACCACTGGTCGTCGCTCCAGTCGCTCGCCCAGCGCGTGCCGCCGTCCCCGTCCACGGCCCGCTGCGGTTTGTAACTGGTGAACAGGCTCCACTCCGAGGAACTGGCCGATGCGGTCGCGCCCGTGGCCAGATTGGTCATCGGCCGGTGCTGCTCCGAGGCGGCCCAGGTGTCGAGGTAGGACTCGGCACCCCGGAAGAGGTCGTCGACGACGTCCTGTCCGCCGACCCGGCGGATGTCCTCGATCCAGTCGGGCACCAGGCCGTAGTGGGCCGCCCCGTCGGTGTTCAGGTCCCAGGTCCGCTGACCGGTGGTCTGCCGGTCGATCACCGAGCCGCCGTCGACGCTCCTGAACGGGTAGGTCACCTTGTCGGGCGCATCCGCGCCGCGCGGGGCCGGCCAGCCGCCGACGCCGTTCATGTCGGTGCCGTAGCCGTAGCCCACGCGGTACTTGTCGCGCAGCGCCTCCGTGCGTTCGGCCTCGGCGACGAAGCCCTCGGAGCCGTGCATGTACTGGGCGATGAACCCGCCCAGTCCGTAGACCCGTTCGGTCCAGTCCATGTCCATCCAGCTGTGCGAGGAGAGCACGCCGGGGTAGGAAGCGGCCTCGAAGATGTCCAGGACCCGGCCGGTGGCCTTGACGCTCATGTGGTCGACCTCGAGCATCATCCCGCGTTGCATCATGCCGCGCACGGCGTACTCGCCGAGGTCGGTGAGCCCGCGGACGTTGCACTGGGCGTCGGCGGCGTAGGACGGGACGGCCACGCCCGCCGGGAGCTTCTTCTCGGCTCCGGCCGCCGGCGCGTTGCCGATCGGGTTGTCGTGCTGCGGGCCGGTGCACTTCTCGGTCTTCCAGAAGGTGCCGGTCGACAGGAACTGACCGACGTTGATGGCCGTGCCGAGCGTGCCGGAGTCGAAGCGGACCCCGCACAGGGCGTTGTCGAACTTGTGGCACAGGAACATGCTGCGCACGCCCAGGGCGTGCAGCTCGTCGAGGCCCTTGTCGATGTCGGCCCTGCTGCACTGGGCGATGTCCAGGACCTGCTTGCACCCGAACGGCTCGGAGGTCTCCACACCGAGAACGACCGCGAGTTTGCCCTGCTCGATGACGTCACGGGCCTGGGCGCTGTCGGTGACGATGCGGAAGAAGCCCTTGCCGGGCCCGCCGTAGATCTTGTCGATGTAGGACTGCATGTCGTACGACAGCTTGGCCTGCAGGCGGATGGAGGTCATCTCGTCGCAGCCGCGGTCCTTGAAGAAGTAGACGGAGCAGATGACGCCGTTGGTGACCAGGTCGTTGACCAGCACCCGCTGCCCGCCGCGCCATGCGCGCTCGACCCACGCGTAGTAATTCTGCTGGTGGGTCAGGGAGTCGTGGGCGGGCCAGTCCTTGAAGGTGGGCCAGCCGACCGGGTCGTGCTTGCCGTCACCGCCCTTGGTGATGAAGTCGAAGACGGCGAGGGAACCGTCGGGGTAGTGCTCGGGGCAGTCCTTGAGCGCCTCGGCGATGCCCTGTTCGGAGAACGGCTTGCCGCAGATCAGGCGTCCCCCGAAGGCCTCGTTGGCGAAGATGTGGTCGTGCGCGTCGACGAAGCCGCGCACCTCGCCGTTGGCGGCCGTGCCGGTGAAGGGTTCCCCGGTGACGTTGACGCCCGAGTCCGGTGCGGGACGTGCGGTCGGGTTCCACCAGTCGCCGCCCGCCGCCGAGCTCGGCGTGGGCCCCAGCACGACGGCCAGCACGAGCAGCAGCAGTGACGTCACGGTGATGTGCCTACGCCGGCGGTACGAGCGCTTCGTACGGGTCACAGCCCACGTCCCTCGGTCAACGGGAAGGCGCGGCCGACACATCGGGCCGCTCCCCGGACCGCGGGAGCCCGGGCCGCCCATTTGTCATGACCACACTCAGGATGGGTCGAGGATGACCACTGCCGGGCAGCGCGTCAAGGCACCTCGTAGGACTACTTACTGACGGGTCATCACAGGGAGAGCGGAGGCGGGAACCTGGCAGGCACCGGCTCAGGCCCTCAGGCTCCGCCCGTCGGCCGCCACCGCCTCCCGCCTCCGCCTCCGGCTCCGCCGAGCCGGCGTCCCGGTGGCCGGTGTGCTGGGGCCACCACGGCCACCGGGACGGGGACCGGCCGTGCCGGACCGGACCGGTCCGGTCCGGTCCGGTCCGGTCCGGTCCGGTCACGTCAGTCCACGATCACCCCCGTGCGGACCGCTGCGCCCCGTCCGGCGAATCCGCCGCCGAAGTTGCCTTCGACCTCCGTCTTCTCGGCGGTGTTCGGGTACGGGTTCGTGCACGCGGTGCCCGCGCTGGAACCGGACATCAGGCTGGAACACGGTCCGGGCTTGCGGTCCGGGAGGCCCAGGATGTGCCCGAGTTCGTGCGAGGAGATGCGGACGGTGTTGTAGCCCTGGTCGACGGCCTGGCGTCCGATGTAGACGGTGCCGCTGCCCAGGCCGGAGGGCAGGGCGCGGGGCCAGCCGTTGTCGGCCAGGACCCGGATGTTCGCGCGCTGCCCCGAGGCCACGGGGCGCAGTTCGACGGAGTCGACGCTCTCGTTCCAGATCGCCGCGCCCCGGTCGACGGCGCTCTTGAACTCCGCGGAACCGCTGGCATCGTAGGTGAGGACCCGGGCGGCCAGAGGGGCGTCTTTCGCTGCGGGGACGGCGGCGACAGCGTGTCCGCCCGTCAGGGACAGAGCCACCAGACAGGCGGCGGCGACACCGCCGGTCAGCGTACGGACGTGCATGATCGACCTCCTTGTGGGGGAAGGGCAGTCGTGCTCATGACATTCTCGGGCTGTCCCTGCCCGGTCGTACGGCTCGTCAATCCGTCAATCAGCGGGACCCGGGGGGCCGTTGGTGCACGAGGAGCGGGCGCCGCCCCTGATGGGCGGTCGACCGCTCGGTCGCCCCGGACAGAAGACCGGCACACGAATCGGCGGCCGGTCCGCTCCTCGATGCCGTCCTTGCGGTACTGGCGAGCGGACCGACCGCCGATTCCGGTGCCACGAGCTCCCGGCAGTCAGGCGTTGGCGTGCCGGCCCAACGCCGCCCGTCGCGGGGCGGCGTGGTGAACGGCCTCGCCGGAACCCTCGGCCTGCCGCCGCCGCAGCCACACGGACGACATGACCAGCAGGGCGGCGAAGACCACCAGGAACACCAGCGACACCCACATCTGGCGGCCTCCCGGCTCGTCCCATGCCGACGAGGCGGCCGACACGGCCCACAGGGCCGCGCCCGCGGCGTAGAACATGCGGATCTTGCGCAGCTGCCGCAGGGCTCGTACGGACTCAGCGTGATCAGTTTCCGGTGCCATGCCGACGCTGGTACCCCGAATCCCGCACTCCAACGTCCCCGAGCCAACTCGTGACACACAGGCCCGCCGGTACACCCCGCGAGTCCGGGACACCAGCGGCCCGGCACCCGGACGAGGGCGGCGGGCACACCGGTCGGGCCGGCCGGAGCCGGGCGTCAGGCATGGGACAGCGCGAAGGAGACGAGGAAACCGCTGACCGTGACCAGCCCGATCGCCAGGTGAGCCTCCTCGAACGCTTCGGGGATCATCGTGTCGGCGACCATCGCCAGGATCGCCCCGGCGGCCACCGCGGTGACTCCCGCGATCACCGTGGCCGAGAAGCCTCCCAGAACCACGTAGCCGAGGATCGCGGAGACGGTGCTCGCGGCCGCGATCGCGCCCCACACGGCGAAGACGTACCCCTTGCCGCGCCCGGCCTTCTTCATCCCCGCCGAACTGGACAGGCCCTCGGGGACGTTGCTGATGAACACGGCCGCGACGGTCACGAGACTGACCGCGCCACCGTCCAGCAGGCTGACACCGATCACGGCCGACTCGGGCACGCCGTCCAGCAGCGCGCCCAGGGCGAGGGCGAGACCGGAACCACTCTGCTGCTGCTCGGACGGCTGTGCCTGCACGGTGTGGTGGCCCGATCGCTTGCGGTGGCGGGCCCCGCGGCGCGCGAGCCACAGATTGCCCGCCGTGTACGCCGCGGCCCCGCCCAGCGTCCCCACCGCCGCGGGGGCCAGGCCGCCCTGCTCGTACGCCTCACCGACCAGCTCGAACGAGACGGCCGAGAGCAGCACGCCCGCGCCGAACGCCATGACCAGCGCGATGACCTGCTGCGGCACGCGCAGGCCGTAACCGACCACCGCTCCCACCAGCAGCGCGCTGCCCGCGAGCAACCCCCAGCCGCCTGCCTGTATCGCTTCGGACATGAGGGGCCGTGTACCCCGAGAGGCACGATCGGCACGTGGGGGCGGGCGGGAGCCAGGTCGGGGCAGATCCCCCACCGGCGGCCCGATGCTAGATTGCTGCATTCGTCCAGGACAGGCGCACGACGGAGCAAGGGGTCGATCCATGGCTGACTCGGAGGGGCGTCCCGGTACCGACGACGCTCCCCTGCCGCGGATTCTGGGCAACACGGCGTCGATCGCCGAGGCCGGCCCGGAGTCGACCGGGGCACTGTGGCGGCTGGCCGAACCGGGACGGCAACTGGACGCCAACCTCGTGCGCATCCCGGCCCACGGGCACATCGACGCCCACGCCGAGCCGGACCTCGACGTCCTGCTGCTCGTCGTGACGGGTGGGGGCACTCTCGGCCGGGCCGAGCGGCCGCAGACGCTGGAACCGGGCACCCTGGTCTGGCTCCCCCATGGCAGCGTGCGCAGCCTGACGGCGGGCGGGAACGGTATGGCGTACGTGACCGTGCACCGACGGCGTCCCGGGATGCGGATCGGCCGACGCTGACTCGTCGACCCTTCGGAACCAGGGGCGAGGTGGGCGCGGAGCGGGGTGGCACGAGCGGCCGCACCAGAAGAGGTCAGTTGTCCGGTGGCGACGAGAGCGCGCTCGACGTCGGCCGGGTGCCGGATCGGGCCCAGGTCCTGCGGCTCATGCGCGCCGCGTGTCCGCTCGTTGACCTCGCGCTTTCACGAGTTGGGGCGGCGACGCTTGATCAAATAAGCAGAGAGCGCCCCTGAACTGCAACGCTTGGACTTTTCCAGGGTCCTGTTGGCTGCAAGGAAAGAGGCGCTCTCCAGGTGAAGGGCTATCGGGTCGTACCCGCATGGTCCTTGTGAAGGAGGGGGTTCCGCCACCGGATCGAGCTGTTCGCGAGTGGCTACTCGGAACCGGTGTCTGGCTCAAACGGTGGGAACAGTGCCGCCGTCGATGACGTACTCCGCGCCCACAATGGATGAGGCTCGGTCCGACACGAGGAAGCCGACCAGGTCCGCGACCTCTTCCGTCGTTGCGAACCTTCCGATGGGAACCCCTCCGAGGGAATCCATCAGGCTCTGCTCCGCCTCTTCGCGGGTCACTCCGTTGCCCTTGGCGAGCTGGTCGATGAAGCCCGCATACGCTCCGGTCTGAATCCCCCCGGGGCTGACGGCGTTCACTCGCACGCCTCGTGGGGCCAGTTCGTTCGCGAGACCCTTGCTGTACGTACGCAGGGCACCCTTCGCTGACGCGTACGGCAGCGTCGCGTCGTGCAACGGCATCTGATGCTGAATCGACGTGACGTGGACGACTACTCCTGATCCCGCCTCCACCATTGCCGGCAGCAGTGCTCGATCCAGTCGGACAGCTCCCAAGAAGTTCAGGTTGAGCTCCGCCAGCCAGTGCTCCTCAGTCGCTGCAGCGAATCCGCCAGGCGGGGTCGACGATCCTCCGACAACGTGCACCAGGATGTCCAGCGCACCTCCCTCAGAAATCTTGGACACTACAACCTCTACACCGCCCACCGTGGAAGTGTCCGCCTCGATGAACCGGTCGGGGCGCTCGTAGCCGCCGGGCATAGTGCGTGCCGTGGTCCACACGTCGGCACCCATCTCTCGCAGTCTCTCCACGACGGCCTTGCCGGAGCCCTTCGAACCGCCCGTGACCAACGCCCGGCGTCCGTTGAGACGATCGCGATCTGAACTAGACATTTTCTCTCCACTGAAGATTGAGGTGGTGCAGGTTCGGTCAGGCCGGGTGGTTGGCGATGACGAGTTCGGCGATGAGGTCGTCCCGCAGCGCGAACCGGTAGTCGAGCTCGGCGACGCCTCCCGGGAAGGTGCCTTCGAGCCGCACGGTTACCACCCAGTGGGTGTCATCGACACGGTGAGCGCCGATCTGCTCGGTCGTGTATGCGAACTCGGACCCGGCGTCCCGCAGGAAGGCGTCGGTCTCCTCCCGGCCGCGGAAGGTCTCGTCCTGGTCGACGATCACCGCATCCTCGGCGAGGAACGACGAGGCGGTGTCGGCGTCGCGGACGATGTGGGCGCCCAAGAACTGGCGCACGGTGGGCGGGAGCAGATCGGACGGGAGATCGGTGTGCTGTGTCATGAGCCCACCGTGTGACCTCGCGGGGCGGGAGGGTCAAGCCGTGGACTCTCCCCCAGGGGGAAGGTTCAGAATGAGGGGATGCTGACCATTGGCGAGTTCTCGCGGCTGACCCACTTGAGCGTGCGGACCCTGCGCCGGTATCACGAGGCGGCCCTGCTGGAACCTGCCGTGGTGGACGAGACCACCGGTTATCGCTACTACGGCGTCGATCAAATCCCGACCGCGCAGGTCATCCACCGGCTCCGCGAGCTCGACGTCCCCCTGAGCGATGTGCAGCAGATCCTGCGGGCCCCCGACCCCGGTGTCCGGGCGGTGCTGGTCGCCGAGCACCTGCAACGCCTCGAGGATGCGCTCGACCGCACTCGGGCCGCAGTCGTGTCGCTGCGCCGCCTGCTGCGGCCCGATCCCGCGCCCATCGACGTCGAGCTGCGTGCGGAGCCCGCACGGACGGTCGCGGCGGTGGAGGCCGTGGTCGGGCATCGCGACATCGAGACCTGGTACGCAGGCGCGATGGCCGAATTGGAGGCGGCCGTCGGCGCCGACGTGACCGGACCGCCGGGCGGCAGCTACGACAACGCCCTTTTCGAGCAGGAGCGCGGTCACGCGGTCGTCTACCTGCCGTCGGCTGCGCCACCTCGCACCGGACGCGTGCACCCCGTGACTCTGCCGGCCGCGGAACTCGCGGTCACCACCCATGTCGGCGAGCACGACGGCATCGAGGTCACGTACGGCGAACTCGGGGCTTGGGTGGTGGAGAACGCGATGTCGGTGGCCGGGCCGGTGCGGGAGGTCTACGTCGTCGGCCCCCGTGACACGAGCGATCCCGCTGCGTGGCGCACCGAGATCGGCTGGCCGGTCTTCCGTGTCACCTGAGGCGGTCGGTGCGGTGCGGAGTCCTGGAACGACAGGGCGCACACGGTGCGCGCCTGGCGGGGCGAGCCGGAACTGCCCAGCAGAGTCATCATGCGCGACGGGTCCTGGGTCGCACAGCCGGTGTTTCTCCGCCGGACGCCCTCCTGCCGGCTCGGCCGCCGGCGCGCCTCGACCATTATGAATTCAATTCGGTCAGGCGTTCAGTTGCTTGTCCGGCACACCTAGCATCAGGCCCGCCGCGCGAGGGTCGCGTCCGGCGATAGAAGGGAAGCGCCTGATGAGCATGCCGCCGAAAAGGCTGTGGGCCAGACGTGTTCGGGCGGTTCTGCCCGCCCGCAGGCGGGGGCCGGCCGTGGCGCTGGGCACGGCCCTGGTCGCCGCGCTCGCCGTTCCCGCGCTGTCCACGCCCGCCGCCGCGTCCGACAATCCGACGGCCACCGCATGTCCCACCGGCTTGGCCGCCGAGGCGACCTGTTACACCGGGCGGAGCGCGGACGGCGCCTTCTACGCGATCGCCGTGCCCGAGAAGTGGAACGGCTCCCTGGTCCTGCACGCCCACGGCGGGCCCGACCTGGGCGAGGGCTCCGACCCCGAGCGCAGCGTCGGCGACCTGGAGCGCTGGTCGGTCATGGTGGAGCAGGGGTACGCCTGGGCCGGTTCCTCGTACCGTCGTGGTGGCTACGGAACGCGCATGGCCGCCGCCGACACGGAGAGTCTGCGCCGGCTGTTCACCGCGAACTTCCGCAAGCCCGAACGGACCTATCTCCACGGGCAGTCGTGGGGCGGAAACGTCGCCGCGAAGGCCGTGGAGATCTACGGCTCGAAGAAACACGGGCCCTACGACGGCGTATTGCTCACCAACGGTGTCCTCGGCGGGGGTTCGCGCGGATACGACTACCGAGTGGACCTGCGTGTGGTCTACCAGTACTACTGCCGAAACCACCCGCGGCCGGACGAAGTGCAGTATCCGTTGTGGCGGGGGTTGCGCGCGGGTTCGACGATGACGTCCTCCGGCCTGCGCGCACGGCTCCAGGAGTGCACGGGGTTCTCCTCTCCGCCCGAGGACCGCACCGCGCTGCAGCAACGCAACCTGGACGACATCCTCGCCGTCACCGGCATCCCCGAGCGGACGCTGGAGTCACATCTGCGGTTCGCCACGTTCACCTTCCGGGACATCGTGCACAACCGGCTGGGCGACCGGAACCCGTTCTCCAACAAGGGAGTCGTCTACTCCGGCTCCCATGACGACGCGGCCCTCAACGCCGGTGTGGAGCGCTTCTCGGCGGACCCGACCGCGGTGCGGGACCTCTCCTACGACAGCGACCTCACCGGGAAGGTCTCGGTCCCCGTCCTCACGCTGCACGCGATCGACGACCCGACGGCGTTCGTCGAGCACGAAGCCGCCTACCGGGCCAGTCTGCGGGGCGCCGGGCGAGACCGGCATCTCGTGCAGACCTTCACCGACGAGCACGAGCACAGCGGCCTCAGCCCGTCCGAGTACGCCAACTCCCTCGCGGCGCTGGACACCTGGGTCCGCGGCGGCAGGAAGCCCACGCCGGCCTCGATCGCGGCCGCGTGCCCCAGGTACGACGCTCGCTACGGCACCGGCTGCTTCTACGAGCCGTCGTTCACCCCCCGGCCCTACGCGTCCCGCGTCAACCCCCGCCCCGGCGGCCTGACCTGGCCGGCCCTCACGGCCTCGCAGGAGAAGAAGTGGAGCCGGCTGCCCTCGGTGGGCATCGCACCCTGAGGGCGGGCCCGACGGCACTGCCCCGATGCCGGCGCCCCGGCATCAGCCGGGGCGCCGCGCGTCCTCCGCTGCCTCCGCGGCTTCCGCTGCCTCCGCCACGCGCTTGATGCGTGCCAGGCGCCTGTCCCACTCGGCGGCCAGTGAGGCCATCCACCGGGCCGTGGTGTCCAGCGAGTCCGGGCGCACCGCGTAGCGCACCTCGCGTCCCACGCGGCTGCCGGTGACCAGCCCCGCGGCGTCCAGTACCGCGAGGTGCTTGACCACCGCCTGCCGGGAGACGGGGAGTTGCTGCGCGAGCGTCGTGGCGGTGGCCTGCCCCCGCGCGGCCAGGACGTCGAGCAGCCGGCGCCGCGTCGGGTCTGCGAGCGCGCCGATGACGCCGTCGACGACCTCGGCGGCGCCGGGGTGTTCCTCGGTCACGCGGCGGGCTGCTCGGCGCGGCTCTTGAGCGCGCCGAGTTCGACGGGCCAGCCCTGGGTGTGGTCCTTCAGGTTCTGGCTGCGCAGCTCCTCGGAACCGGCGAGCGCCGTGAAACCGCTCTCGACGACACGGAGCCGGGTGCCGGTTCCCTCCTCGGTCAGCGTGAACTCGACCAGGGTGCTGTTGTTCTCACGCAGTTCCTCACCCGGGAACGCACTGGTCCAGCGGTAGGCCAGATAGGCCGGCGGGTCGACCTTCTCCACCCGCACGGGGAAGTCGCCGTGCTCGGAGTTCTTCACCAGGAGCACGTCACCCTCCCTGGCCACCGTGCCGGGCAGGCTCTCCTTGTCCGCGACCCAGAACCCGGGCTGGGCCACCAGTGACCAGACCCGCTCCAGCGGCGCCTCGATCAGGGTTTCGCGTTCGATCCTGTCCTCGTTCATGGAAGTCCCTCCATGTCGTCATCTGCAACTCCAGGGTTGCACCTTGGTGAATGATGCGCAACCCGGTGGTTGCACCTTGGCATCTCGGGACGCGGCCACTGATGTAGGGCGCGGCCCGGGAGCTCACGCCCGGGGCCCGCACGCACGGGGTGAGCGGGGTCATCGGCCCCGGGGGCGTCCCGTTCACCCGTTCCAGGTCGTCCGCATCGTCGCTGGTCAGCTGCCGTTCCACCGTTCCGGCATCCCGAAGTGACCGCAGCCCGTGGCCCGCGGGACGGATGCCGTTCCACGCTGCGGTTGTCCGAGCAACCCGCCGGACCTTCACTTCCGCACCTGGAGTTCCCGACATGCGTTCGCGCCTCGTTTCCTCGCCCGCCCGCCTCGCCCTGGCCGCCGTGGCGGCCACCGCCCTGACCGCCACCGCCACGGCGACCGCTCACGCCGCGGCCGACAGCCGTGGCCAGGTCACGCGGGCCTGCGTCACCGGCGACCTGTCCTTCAAGGTCACGTCCGAGACACAGGCGGGTGGCCACCTCCTCGTGACCGCCAAGGCCAAGCCCGGTGTCACCTGCCACCTGCGAGGCGTCTTCCCGTCCGCCTCCTTCGGGTCCTCCGCCGACAGCGAGGTGGGGCCGGCGGAGCAGGCCGTCGGCGAAGGCGTGACCCTGTCCGGGTCCAAGGCCGCCTACGCGGGCATCAACCCCAAGACGACCCCGGGCGACCACGGCAGGCAGTTCGACCGCCTGCACCTCTCCGTCATGGGCGACGAGCTCCACTCCGTCACGCTCCGACTGCCGGAGACCGTGACCGTCGACCGCCCCGAGGCGACCAACTGGCACGCCGACCCGGCCGACGCCGTGCCCTTCTCCGCCTGACGGATCGCCGCGCCGGGCACCCTCGTGGTGCCCGGCGTCCCGGTGTCCGCCTCGACCGCGAACGTGCCGTGCGGATCCGGGGCCCGCGGCCCGGACCGCCGACATCATCGACCGAGCACACCGCGCCTCCCCTCCTCACCGCGCCCGAAGCACTCCTCGCGCCGTAGGATTCCCGCATGTCAGAGCTCAATCTGCGGCGTCTGCGGTACTTCCTGGCCGTCGCCGACACCCTGAGCTTCGGCCGGGCCGCGGAGAAGCTGCACATCGCCCAGCCGGTCCTCAGCCGGCAGATCGCGGTGCTGGAACGAGAGCTCGGCGTCGTCCTGTTCGAGCGCTCGACGCGCGGCACCACGCTCACCGACGCGGGCCGGCTCATCGCGGAGGACGGGCGCCAACTGCTGCGGTCGGCCGGCGCCCTGGAACGGCGCGCCCGTCAGGCGGCCGAGGGGATCGAGAGGCTGGCCATCGGCTTCATGCCCGGTCTGCTGGTCACGCCGATCGTGCAAGGCCTGCGGCAGTCGTCCCCCGACATCCGGATCGAGCTGGTCCGCACCGGTTGGGACGACCAGGTGGAGACGATCCTCGACGGCCGCGTCGACCTCGGCCTGGTGCGCCTGCCGGTCCCCCGGCGCGGACTGCAGGTGGAGCCGCTGTTCCGGGAGGAGCGGGTCGTCGTCCTGTCGGCCTCACATCCCCTGGCCGCCGCCGAGGAGGTGAGTCCGCACACCCTCGCCGAGTACGACCTGCTCCAGTCCCCGGACGCGGCTCCCGAGTGGCGTGAGGCCCGCCGCGCGCGTGGCCTGCCCGTACCGGCCGGAGGCGACCATCCGCACGCGGTGGAGATCAAGCTCGAACGGGTGGCCGCCTCGTCCGGGGTGGCCTTCCTGCCGGCCTCCACGGCCCGGTTCTACACCCGGCCCGACGTCGTCGTGCGGCCCGTGCCCGGGCTGGCGCCCGGAGCGGTCGGCGTGGCCTGGGCCGCGGGCCGCGAATCGGCGCTGCTGAACCGCGCCGTCACGCTCGCTCATACCCTGCGGGCATCACTGACGACGGAAAGGGTCTTGGACGGGGGGACGACCCCGGCCGGACCCTGAATGCATGACCATCACTTCTTCCTCTCGCATCGTCGTCCTCGGTGGAACCAGCGGCATCGGCTTCGCCGTCGCCCGGCGCGCCGCCGACACCGGGGCGGCGGTCACCATCGCCTCGAGCCGGGCCGCGTCGGTCGAGCGCGCGCTCGGGCAACTGCCGGCCGGAGTCGTGGGACGGGCCGTGGACGCGAGCTCCGCCGACGCGGTCGCGGCCCTGTTCGACGAGATCGGCACGTTCGACCACCTCGCCTACACCGCCGGGGAGAACCTCAGCGGCCTTCCGCTCGCCGACTACACGGTCGACCGTGCGAGCGAGTTCTTCGGCCTCCGCCTGTTCCACGCACTCGACGCCGTCCGGCTCGCCGTGCCGCACCTCGCGGCGGGCGGATCCGTCACCCTCGTCAGCGGCACCGCGGCGTTCAAGGGCGGGCCGGGCTGGACGCTGGGCGCGGCGGTCTCCGGCGCGGTGCTCTCCGCCGCGCGCAGCCTCGCGGTCGAACTGGCGCCCCTCAGGGTGAACGTCGTGGCGCCCGGTGTCGTACGCTCGCCGCTGTGGTCCGGGATGAGCGAGGCGGACCGCGAGGGCATGTACGCCGGTCTCGCCGCGTCCCTGCCCCTCGGCCGCGTGGCGGATCCGGACGACGCGGCCAAGGCGTTCCTCGCGCTCATGGACCAGGACTACGTGACCGGTACGGTCTCGGTCGTCGACGGCGGCACGCTCGCCGCCTGAGCGGGTGGAGTGCGTCATGGGACGACTCCGCCCGGCGCCGGGTACTCGTCGATCATGACGCAGCACGGGAAGTCGCTTCTGCACGTCACGCACGACCGGGCCGGGACGTCCGCGGTCCGCAGCATGGGAACGCCGCGCCTCGGCACCGGAGGCGTTCCCGTGGTGCTGGTGCCCGGGCTGGGGGCGCCCGGGTATCTGCTGCGGACACTGGAGCGTTGTGCCCGGTCCGGTCCGGCACGCCTGCTGGACGTGCCGGGCCACCGGGATCCCGCCGGGCCCGTCTGCGGGGACACGCTGGGGGCGCTCGCGGACACGGTGGCCCGGTGGCTGACGGACGTGCCCGGCCGGCCCGTGGTGCTGGCCGGGCATTCCACCGGCGCCCAGGTGGCGCTGCACGCCGCCGTGCGCAGGCCGCAACGCGTACGGGCCCTGGTGCTGCTGGCGCCGACGTTCCCGCCCCGGCTGCGCCGGATGGGGCCGCTGCTCGGCGCGGCGCTCCGCACGGCCGTGCAGGAGTCCCCGGGCGTCGTACCGGCCGTGCTGCCGTCCTACCTGGCGGCCGGGCCCCGGCGGCTTCTGACCTGTGCGCGCTCCGGCCAGGCGGACGCCCCCGAGGAGGTCCTGCCGTCGGTGACCTGCCCGGTGACCCTCGTCGGGGCCGAGGACGACGTCCTCAGCCCGCCGGGGTGGGTGCGGTACCTGGCCGGGCGGGCGGTGCGGGGCCGGGCCGTGGTGGTGCGGGGGGCGCACGCGTTCCCGCACCGCTTCCCGGGCGTCACGGCCGGGGTGCTGGACGGGGCGCGGCACGAAACGCCGTGACGCCCCGCCCGGGCCGGCCGCCGACGGCAGTGCACCGGACGGTGCGGGGTACGGCGCGGCCGCGTCCGTCCGCCGCCCCGCGCCCCATGTCGCGCGCCTCTGTGCACCGCACGTCCGGCGGCATCTTCACGGCCAGGCCGGGTACTTCCGGGCCATGGCCCTTCCTCCACACGTGCCGCAGCCGTCGCCCCTCGGGGAGACGTGGTGGGACGCCGTCCGTCCGCACGTGATCTCCTGCTCGTCCATGGCCGCCCGTACGCCCGCACGCAAGAGGGCGCGATGACGGCCGAGGCGGTGAAGGCGGCACGGATGGTCGCGGAAGCGGCGGCGCGCGCGTCACTCGAGGACGTTCCCCGACGGGTGTGCGAGGCGGTGCGGGACGGGCTCGGCGTGGACGGCGCCACGCTCTCCCTGCTCACCGACACACCGTCCCGGCAGCTGCTCGCCGCGTCGGACGACGCCGCGCTGCAACTGGAGGAGATCCAGTTCACGCTGCTGGAGGGCCCCTGCATCGCCGCGGCGCACACCGGTGAACCCGTCGCCGTGCACGACCTGCGCCACGAGGTCACCCCGTGGCCCCTGTTCGGGGCGCTGATGCGGGAGAAGCTGCCGCAGATGACGTCGGTGTACGCACTCCCGCTCTTCTTCGGCGACTACGTACTGGGCACGGTCGATCTGCTGGCCCTGCGGGCGCACGCCCTCGACGAGGAGGACCTGGTGCGGGCGTCGGAGGTGGCCGACGCGGTGACCGCCGCGCTCATGCGGACCCGGGAGATGATCATCACCGGTTCGCGGGCACCCGACTGGGAGCCGAGGGCGCTCGTGCGGGCCCACTGGTTCGACACCGCGCGGGCCGTCGCGACCCTGGTGACCCGGCGAGGGCTCAGCCAGGGGGACGCGCTGGCCCTGATGCGGGCGGAGGCGTTCCGCAGCGGCAGGTCGCTGGCGGACATCACCGCGGACGTCCTGCGCGATTCACCGGGTGCGGCCTGAAGGCCGTCGTTCACGACGGGCCGGTGGCGGCGTCCAGCGTCTCGCGGATGTCCAGCAGGCCGTCGACCCCGGTGATCTCGCAGAGCCGCCGGAGGTGGGGCGAGGGAGCGACCACGCGCAGCCTGCCGCTCTGGTGCGTGAGGATGATCAGGTTCAGCAGCGTCGAATCCGCGAACGTCACACCGGAGGCGTCCAGGACCACGACCGGGTGGGTGCCGACCGCGCTCGCCAGCGCGTCCGTCAACGGCTGGATCGAGTTCAGGTCGAAGGCGCCGCGGGCGGCCACCACCCAGGTCCCGTGCCGTGCGTACTGATGCACCGAGGCCGCCTCCACGGCGGGCCCGGTCGTCTCGCGCCGCGACGGCGGCGTCCCGCCGGCATCGCTCGCGAGCGCCGTCTCGCCGGCGGCCTCTTCCCAGGGCACCTTCGGGCTCCTTCTGTGGTTCTCCCCTACGGGAGCACGTCATCGGTTGCCGGAAAACTATGTCATGTATCCGGGTTCAGGCAACCACGGGCGTCTAAGATGCAGGTCATGGTCGCAGTGCCCCGGTCCCACAGCGGATGGACGTTCATCACCAGCCACGCGCGCGTGCTGGCAGCCGTCGCCGACAACCCCAACGCCCGCATCCGCGACATCGCCGCCCGCTGCCACCTCACCGAACGCGCCGTCTCCCGGATCATCTCCGACCTCGAACACGACGGATACCTCTCCCACACCCGCGACGGACGCAGCAACACCTACCGCGTCCAACCCGGCAAAGTCCTGCGCCACCCCGCCGAAGCAGGCCTCCCCGTCGCCTCCCTGCTCTCCCTCCTCGTCCAGGACGAGACCGACCGCCACACCGAATCCGACCACCGCACCGACCCGGTCGGCCCCTAGCGTCCACGTGGAAGAGCTCGCCCCGCGTCCGGTCAGTGACCGCGTGGCCGGGGACGGGCCGTGTGCCGGTCCAGCTCGATCGCCAGCGGCGTGGCGGTGAAGACCGACGAGTACGTGCCGATCACCAGGCCGATGAGCAGGGCGAGGGCGAAGTCCGTGAGAGAGTCCCCGCCGAGCACGGCCAGGGCGGTGAGGATCAGGGCGGCGCCCATGCCGGTGTTGACGGTGCGCGGCAGGGTCTGGACGATCGCCCGGTCGGTCAGAGCGGGCAGCGGGGTGGCAGGGTCGTGTCGCCACAGCTCCCTGACACGGTCGAACACGACGACCGAGTCGTTCACCGAGTAGCCGATCACGGTGAGCAGGGCGGCGAGGAACACCCCGTCGAGCGGCTTGCCGAGCCACGCGAAGACGCCGACCAGGATGACGACGTCGTGGGCCAGGGCGGCGACCGCCGCGGTGCCGAACAGCCAGCGGAAGCGGGCGGTCAGGTAGAGCAGTTGGGCGGCGAGGGCCACGCCCAGGGCGATGAGGGCGTTGCGGCGCAGCTCCTCGCCGAGACTGGGTCCGATCAGTTCGTCGCGGACCTTCTCCGCGGTGCCGCCGAGCGTGCCGACGGTACGGGTCACCGTCTCGGCCTGCGCGTTGCTCAGCTTGCCGGTGCGCACGGACAGGGCGCTGTCGCCGGAGGACTGGACGACGGCGCGCGGGAGTCCGGCGTCCGCGAGTGCGGTGCGCGCGTGCTCCGGGTCGACGGGGCGCGTGGTGGTGTACTCGATCAGCCGTCCGCCTGTGAACTCGACGCCCAGGTCGAGACCGCGGACGGCGATACCGGAGGCGGCGACGGACAGCACGGCGGCGGACAGGGCCAGCCAGCGCCGCGGGCGGCGCATCAGGTGCGGCCGGGAGCGGGCGAGGCGGCTCCTGACCCGTCCGGCGGTGGCCAGACCGGTGACGTGGGGCCGGCGGCGCACCCACGGGCGGGACGCCGCATGGTCGGCGAGGACGCGCGTGACGACGAGGGCGCTGATCATCGAGGCGAGGACGCCGATGCCGAGGGTGACGCCGAAGCCGCGCACGGGTCCGGAGGCGAGGAAGAACAGCAGTCCGGCGGCGATGAGGGTGGTGATGTTGGAGTCGGCGATGGCGCTGAAGGCCTTGCGGAAGCCGGCGGTGAGGGCGGAGCGCGGACTGGCCTGGCGGCGTTTCGTGTGCTCCTCGCGGGCGCGTTCGAAGACGAGCACGTTGGCGTCGACGGCCATGCCGATGGCCAGGACGAAGCCGGCCAGGCCAGGCAGCGTCAGGGTGGCGCCCAGCGCGGCCAGGGCGGCGTAGGAGATGAGCCCGTACGCGGCCAGGGCCAGTACCGCGAGGGCGCCCATGAGCCGGTAGGCGGCGATGATGAACAGTGCGGTCAGGGCGGTGCCGATGGCCGCGGCCCAGGCGCTGGCGGTGATGGCCTCGGCGCCCAGCGTGGGGCCGACGGTGCGCTGTTCGACGGTCTCCACGGGGACGGGCAGGGCGCCGCCGCTGATGAGCAGGGCCAGCTCGCGCGCCTCGTCGTCGGTGAAGGACCCGGTGATCTGCGTGGCGCCGCCGGTGATGCCCGCCTCGCACGCGACCGACGGGTCGACCTGCGGCGAGGAGATGATCTTCTTGTCGAGGACGATGGCGATGCGGCGCTCGGGGTTCCCTGCGGGATGGCAGGCGGCCGCGCCGGTCAGCCGGCCCCACTCGTCGCGGCCGGAGGCGTCGAAGTCGACGGTCACGTGCCACCCGGCGCCGCTCTGCTGGTCGAACCGGGCGTCCGCACCTTCGACGTCCCGTCCGGTCAGTGCGGCGGGACCCAGACGCAGCGGCCGGCCGGACTCGTCGGGCAGCACGCGCTCCCCTGACCGCTCCGGTGCGGATCCCGCCCCGGCGTCCGTGCCGCCGGCGAGGCCGGTCACGGGGTGGACGGTGAGCTGTGCGGTGCGGCCCAGGACGCCGGCCGCCTTCTCCGGGTCCTGCAGACCGGGCAGTTCGACGATGATCCGGCGGTCGCCGGAGCGCTGCAGGGTGGGTTCGGCGACGCCGAGGGCGTCGATGCGGCCGCGCAGTACCTCCAGCGTGCGCTCGGTGGCCTCGGGACCGGCCTCGGCGGTGTCGGTGGAGCGGGTCTCCAGGACGATCTGGGTGCCGCCGCGCAGATCCAGCCCGAGACGGACCGGCACGGTGACGGTGATGTACAGGGACAGGGCGATCACGGTGAGAGCGAGCAGGGCTCTCACCCGGGACGAGCGGGTCAACGCGGCCTCCGGCGGGCACACCGCGGCGGCGGCCGGCGCGGCCGCGGTGAAGGGCGGTGAAGGACAGGGTGGGTTCAGGTGCCGGAGGACACCGGGGGTGACCGGCCCCGGTCGGTGGACGCGTGGTCGGTGCGCGGGTGCCCCCGCGGTGCCTGTGACGCCGCCGGCGGACCGCTCGGGGCGGCGGCGGGGACCTCGCGGCCTGCGACGGCGACGGGGTGACCGGGCGGTGGCGTGCGTTCGCCGAGCGGTTCGAGCCGGTGTGCCGTGTGCACGGCGCACGCCGTGACACAGCTGTCATGGGCGTACGGACGGGCCTCGTGAGCGGCGCTCGGCCCGTCGGCGGCGGGTCCGCCGGCCGGGCCGGGCCGCTCCTGTGCGGGCGGTGGGGCCTGCACCCCTGTGGCCGGTACGAGCCGCACCCCCGCGGGCTGCGCGGCCCAGGCCGGGGCCGTTGCGCCCGGCACCACGGCCAGGAAGAGCGCCAGCAGCGCCGCGGCCCACAGGGCGGCAGGACCGGTCGTGACAGGGGTGGCCCGGGGGCCCGGCCGGGGAGTGGGCAGCCGGACCCCCGGACGGTCGGGGTGGCTCACGGTTCGATCAGGCCCGCGCGGATGGCGTAACGGGTCAGCTCCAGGCGGTCGCGCAGGCCGAGCTTGTGCAGCAGGTTGGCGCGGTGGCGCTGGACCGTCTTGATGCTGATGTAGAGCAGGTCGGCGATCGACTGCGAGGAGTGGCCCTCGGCCACCAGCTTCAGGACCTCCTCCTCGCGCGGGGTGAGGACCTGGTCGGGGGTCTCCTCGCCGTGCCGGGCCCGGTCGAGGTAGTTGCGGATCAGGGCGGTCACCGCGCCGGGGTACAGGAAGGGCTCGTCGCGCATCGCGGCGCGGCAGGCGGCGACCAGGTCCCGGTCGGCGACGGACTTCAGCACGTACCCGCTGGCGCCTGCCTTGAGGGCCTGGAAGAAGTACTGCTCGTTGTCGTGCATGGTGAGGATCAGGACGCGCAGCCCCGGCTTGAGGCCGGCGAGTTCACGGGCGGCCTGCAGGCCGGTCATGCGGGGCATGGCGATGTCCAGCACGGCCAGGTCGACGTCGTGGCGGCGGGCCTGCTCGACGGCGTCGGCCCCGTCGCCCGCCTCGGCGACCACCTGCAGCTCCGGTTCCTGGTCGAGGATGAGCCGGACGCCGCGGCGCACCAGCGCGTGGTCGTCGGCCAGCAGGATGCGGATGTTCTGCGTCATGAGGAGGGCTGCTTCCCGGGCACGGGCACGGTGAGTCTGACCTGGGTCCCGGCGCGCGGCGCGGGGGTGATGTCCAGGGCGGCGCCGACGAGCAGGGCGCGTTCGCGCATGCCGAGGATGCCGGCGCCTTCCCGCGGGGCCTTGATGCCGCAGCCGTCGTCGGTCACGGCCAGGACCACGCCCGCCCCGCTGGGGTGCAGCGACACGACGGCCCCCCGGGCGTCGGCGTGGCGGGCGACGTTGGTGAGGGACTCCTGGGCGACGCGGTAGAGGACCAGTTCCGTCTCCGGCTCCAGCGGGGGCAGATCGGTGGCGAAGCGGCGGGTGACCTGCAGCCCGGTGTGGGTGGCGAAGTCCTCGGTGAGCGAGGTCAGGGCGCTGACCAGGCCCAGGTCGTCGAGCACGCCGGGGCGCAGGCGGCGCACCAGACGGCGGACCTCGTCCAGGCTCCCCCGGGTGATCTCCTGCACCTCGTGCAGGTCCTTGCGCAGCGGGTCCGGCGCCTCGTCCGCGGCTCGCTTGAGCCCGAGCAGGATCGCGGTCATGCTCTGCCCGACCTCGTCGTGCAGTTCCTGGGCGATGCGGCGGCGTTCGGCCTCCTGAGCGAGCAGGACCCGGCCGCTGCTGGCGGCGCGCTCGTGCTCCAGCCGTTCCAGCATGGCGTTGAAGGTGCGGATCAGCTCGGCGACCTCGCCGCCGCGGTGTGCGGACAGCCGCTGCCCGGGACGCAGCAGGTCCACGGTGGTCATCAGGCCGGTCAGCCGGTCCAGCGGGGCCAGTCCCCAGCGCAGCAGCGCGGCGTTGGCGACCAGCATCACCGCCAGGCCGCCCAGCAGGATGACCGCCTCGGTGAGCAGCACCGGGACCGACACGGTCACCGGCGCCCAGAGCAGCAAGCCCGTGGCGGTGCCCAGGACGACGGCGTTCAGGGCGAAGATCCGCCAGAACAGCGACACCGGTCGTCAACCTCCTTCTGCGCTACGGCGTGCCTCGGCTGCCGGGCGCGCGCCGTACGTGCCGGACCGCTGCCGTGCCTGGCCGTCGGACGGCGTCGGCGTCGGCGTCGGCGTCGGCCAGGCCTCGGAGCCGGGCCCCTGGGTCAGGCCATGAGGCCAGGTCCCGGCCAGGCCGCTGGGTCAGGCCTGTGGGTCAGGCCTTGGGGCCAGCCTGCCCGCTCCCGCCCTCGGGGGGATATGGGGCCCGGCCCCCATTTCCTTGAGCGCGGCGTACCCAGGGCCCCGGGGTCTGCATCCCGCGCGCCGCCGCAAATGGGTTCCGCGCCCGATGGGCATGCGCGCTGCCCCGGACCAGGCTTGGGGCAGGACCGGGCCCCCGGTGCGGTGACCGCCGGACCGGGCACCGCTCGGTGACCGACCGCCCGTCCGCCGCCCGTCCGGGCGCACCGCCGCCCGGCCAACGGAAAGGGAAGAACCCAGTGACCGTCGACTCACCCGCCGCCGACCCCCGCCCCGAGCGCATGACCGCCCACGAGGTGCGCCGGCGCCTGGAACACGCCCGCAGCACCCGGCTGACGCAGTTGCGGGCGCTCGAGGAGACCGGGCACAGCGTGGACGACCATCTGACGTCGATGCAGCGGGACGCCATCCGGCGGGTGCTCGGAGAGATCGACGACGCTTTCGCCCGGGTCGAGGACGGCAGGTACGGCACCTGCCTGGGCTGCGCCGACCCCGTCCCGGCCGAGCGGCTGGAGATCCTCCCCTACACGCCCTACTGCGTCGCCTGCCAGCGCCGCGCCGCCCCCTGACCGGGCGACCGGTCCCCGCCGTTCTTCTCCATCGCTCTGCCCTAGGGGTGTGTGGTGAACCACCAGCTCATCGCCGACCGTACGACGCATCTGACGCCCGAGGAGCTCGCCGCCCTGCGGGAGAACCTCGTGGAGCAGCGCCTGTTCCGCCGGGAGCAGCTGGCGCAGCTCGCCGTCACGGCCCCGTCCCCCGGGGACGGGCCGCGGCCCGGTGCCGCCGCCTCCCAGGTCGAGGTCCACGTCAAGCTCGCCGCCTGCGCCCGCATGGTCCTCACCGACGTCGAGGCCGCCCTGCGGCGCATGGACGAGGGCCGCTACGGCGTCTGCGGGCTGTGCCGAGGCCCCGTCGCGGCCCAGCGGCTGGCGATCGTTCCGCAGGCCCGCTACTGCGGGCGCTGCCAGCAGGTGAGGGAGGCCGGCCGGTGACCGCGCTCCCGGAACGCTCCACCGCCGTGCACCGGTTCGGACGCCACACGGGCATCGCGCTGGAGATGGGCAGCGCCCGCACGCGCGTGTGGGTCCTCGGCCGCGGGCTGATCAGCGATGTCCCGACGGTGACGTTCGGCACCGACACGCGGTGTCCCGTCCAGCGCGGCACGATCATCGACCCCGCGGGCTGCGCGCGGATGCTGCAGCGGCTGCTCGGCCACCGCCTGCCCCGCTTCACCGTCCCGCACATCGTCGTGACCACCCCCGTGCTGGGCGGTCCGGCCTACCGCGACGCGGCCCGCGCCGCGGTGGAGGTGCTGCGGCCGCGCACGGTGCTGACCGTCCCCACCGCCCGGGCCATCGCCCTCGCGGCCGGGGCCGGGCGGACCCGGCCGCTGCTCGTCGTCGACGTCGGCGCCCATCTCAGCGAGGTGGTGCTGCTGGCCGACACGGGCGTCGTCGACGCGCGCCGCACCGCCCTGGGCACGAGCGACCTCGGCACCACCCCGCCGGAGCGGGTCGGCGACGCCGTCGCGGACATGGTGTCCGCGATCCTCCGCCAGGACCGCGGCTCCCTCACCACCGACGCCCTGAGCCGTGGCGTTCTCCTGGCGGGCGGCGGCGCCCTGCGGCCCGACATCACGTACCACCTCACGGCCCGGCTGCAGGCGGCCGTGCGCGTCGTTCCGGCGCCGCACACCGCCGCCGTGCGGGGCGCGGCCCAGCACCTCCTGGCCGCGCGCTCCCGGCAGGCCGCGGCCGACGCCGCCCCTCCCGGCCCCGGCTAGACCGGTCCCGGTCACCCCGGCCCGCCGACCGCCCGTCACCCGTGCCCCACGACGGAGGGACCCCATGGACCGCCCCATACCCCCCGCACAGCCTCCTCCGCGGGACCTGCCCCGGCTGGTGCTGTGGCGCCGGCGGCGCAACCCGCTGCGCCGCCGCACCGATCTGATCCAGGCGTGGATCGGCCTGGGCCTGCTGCTCGCCGTGCTCGCGGCCACCCCCGCGGTGGTGACGCTGGCGGGTGACCTCGCCCACCGCCACTACTCCCGTACCGCGCAGCAGCAGGCCGCCACCCGGCAGGAGACCACCGCGGTGCTCCTCCACGACGCCCCGCGCCATCCCGAGCCGGGCTCGCCCGAGGCGAGGAAGACCCTCTACCCGGTCACCGTCCGCTTCACCGACCCCCTCGGGCGCACCCGCACGGCCGAGACCGACGTCCAGCCGCAGTTGCCCGCGGGCACGGCCCTGCGCGTCTGGACCGGCACCGACGGCCGGATCACGGACCCGCCCCTGACCGCGGGGCAGATCCGCAGCCGCAGCGTCGGCAGCGCGGTCATCGCCACCCTGGCCTTCTACGCGACCGGCACCCTGGCCTACGGCGCGGCCCACCGCACCCTCCAGCGCCGCAACCTCGCCGCCTGGGACACGGCCTGGGCCCGCACCGCACCCCACTGGACGATCTCGCCCTAGCCGACGCGAGTACGGGGCGCTCCACCGCATGCCCGGGTGCGGCGGGCGACTGCCTCGAACACCCCCTCCCCCGGGCCGACTTCTCGGATACGATCACGTCGGCCGTCGACGCGACCGGAGAGGGACCCTCATGTGGCGCAGACTGGTCGGCACCGTGGCCGGTCTGCTCGTGCTGTTCGTCGGCAGTCTGGCCTTCAACGCGGCTTCGGGGCAGAGCCGTTGGCCCGGTCCGCTCGACTTCGTGCGCCTGCACCCCTGGATCGTGCTCCTGCTCCTGGTCCCCCTCGCCTGGGCCGGGCTGCGCCAGGAGCCGCGCGAACAGCCGCCCCCGCCCCGCGCCTCCGCACCCGTGACCTACCGGCTGCCGCCCCGCAACGCCCACTTCACCGGCAGGGACGACGCCCTGCGGGAACTTCGGCGGCGCCTCACCTCGGGGCAGGACGTGGCGACGCAGGTCGTGCACGGACTGGGCGGGGTGGGCAAGACACAGCTGGCGGTCGAGTACGCCTACCGCCACCTGTCGAAGTACCGGTTCGTCGCCTTCGTCGACGCGGAGGACCCTGATCTCATCGCCACCCAGTTCGCGTCACTGGCACGGGAGTTGGGGCTGCGGGAGGTGGGCTCCGAACAGGCCGTGTCCGGCGTGTGGTCCTCGTTGCGCGACCGTCGGCCCTGGCTGGTCGTCTTCGACAACGCCGAGAAGCCCGGCACGCTGCTGCACGCGCTGCCCTCGGGCGACCTGGCGCACAACGGCCACGTCCTCGTCACCACCAGGGTGAGCGGCTGGTCGGCCGCGGCCGGGGTGCTGGACCTGCCGGAGTTCAGCAGGCGGGAGTCCGTGGATCTCCTGGTCCGGCGGGTGCCCGGGACGAGCGCCGCGACCGCGGACCGGATCGCCGAGCAACTCGGCGACCTGCCGCTCGCGTTGGAGCAGGCCGCGGGATACATGGGCTACAACCACACCGCGCCGGAGGAGTACCTGGCCCTGCTCGGTACGCGGCTGGACGAGATGATCGCCCGGGGCGAGCTGGCCGACCGGCCGTCGGTGGTCGTCGCGACGCTGTGGCAGCTGGGCGTGGACCGGCTCCGGCGGGAACAGCCGCACGCCGTACGGCTGCTGGAGCTGTGCGCGCTGCTGGCCCCTGAGCCCATCGCGCTGGACCTGTTCACGGGCGCGCCGGAGCCGCTGGTGCCGTCGGCCGCCGATCCGCTGGCCTGGGACACGACCGTGGGCGCCCTGGCCGGCCTCGGTCTGGCCCGGCGTGAGGGCTCCTCCCTGGTGCTGCACCGGCTGGTCCAGGCGGCCGTCCGCGCCTCCATGACCGGTGACCACCGGGCGGCGTCACGGGCCCAGTTGTGCCGTGCGCTCGTTGCGGCCGTGCCGCACGACGTCCACGGCGATCCCGAGGCCCGGCCGCGCTGGCACCGGCTGCTCCCCCATGTGCTGGCCGTGACCCGCGGCGACCCGCCCGCCGGCGCGGCGGCGGAGACGGCGGTGCTGCTGCGGCTGGCCGCGGAGTTCCTCCTGGCGATCGGTGACCGCACGCTGGCGCTGCCCCTGTGCGAGCGTGCACTCGCGCTCGACGAAACGCTGCCGGGCCGGGACGCGGAGATCGGGTTCGACCTGATCACGCTGGCGCAGATCCACCGGGACCTGGGCGCGCCCCAGACGGCACGGCCCCTCGCCGAGCGGGCGCTGCGGCTGCACGAGGCCGCTCTGCCGGCCGGGGACCCCGCCGTCGCCACCGACCTGGCGACACTGGCGCGCACGCTGTGCATGCTCGGCGAGCACCGGGCGGCGCTGCCGCTGGCCGAGCGGGCGCTGCGCATCGACGAGGCCGCCCACGGACCGGACGACCCGTACGTCAGCTTCGACCTGATCGCCCTCGCGACGGTCCACTTCGACCTGGGCGACCCGGAGGCGGCCCTGCCGCGCATCGAGCGGGCCCTGCGGATCCGCGAGGCCCGCTATCCGTCCGACCACCTCTACATCGGCTACGCCCTGCTGTTCCGGGCGCGCGTGCTGGAGGCGCTGGGCGATCCGTCCTCGGCGGAGTACGCCCGCCGGGGCGCGCGGATCCTGCACTCCCAGCTCGGCGCCGATCACCCCAAGACGGAGGAGGCCCGGGCCCTGGCGGACCGGCTGGCGGCGTAGAGGGTGCCCCACCCGCCGCGCGGACGGGCCCGGAGCCGCCGTGGATGCCGAGCGGGTGAGCACCCCTGGCGGCCTGGTGGGTCGGGGAACCTCGAACCAGGTCGGGCGGCCAGGATTACGGGGCATCCGGGCAGGGAGCATCCGTGCGACAAGGAGAGTCCACACCATGGGAACCGCCGTGCACGTCCCGCAGACCCGGGACATGATCGGAGAAGAGCTCTCCGGTGACGAGGCTTTCGCCGCCCTGCGCCACTACGGCGGCTGGCGGTTCCTGATGGACTCCTTCGCCCGGTTCCGTTACGCGGACGGCTTCACCAACGCCCGGGCGCTGGCCTTCCAGGTGGTGGTCGGGCTGGTGCCGTGCACCGTGGCGCTGGTCGGACTGGCCACGTCGGTGCACACCGAGGCCGTGGGCCGGGTCATCGAGCTGACGCTGGGCCGGATCGTGCCGGGGGCGAGCGCGGAGATCGTGAAGGACGCCTTCGAGGGGACGCGGCGCACCGCCCACGGCGACGTCTGGAGCACGGTGGCCCTCTGGCTCGGTCTGGGCTTCGCGCTGCTGAACCTGTCGTCGGCGATGGGGCAGATCGAGCGCGGCGCCAACCGCATCTACGGGATCGAGCGGGACCGCCCCCTGCCGCGCAAGTACGCCCGGTCGTTCGTGCTCGCCCTGGCCGCCGGCCTGCCCCTGGTCCTGGGGTTCGTGGTCCTGGTGGCGGGCAGGGCGGTGGGGGACGCCGTGGCCGAGACCGCGGGCTGGGAGGGCGGCTTCGGACGGTGGTGGGGCGTGGTCGAGATCCCGCTGGGACTCGTCCTGGCCTGGGTGGCCTCCGCGGTGATCTTCCGCTGGTCCCCGCGGCGCGTGCAGCCCGGCTACACCTGGCTGGCCTTCGGGTCGGCGGTGCATCTGCTGCTGTGGGTGGCGGCCACCTGGCTGCTCGCGCTGTACGTCGAGGAGAGCGGTGCCTTCGGTGCCGTGTACGGACCGCTGACCGCGTTCATCGCCCTGCTGCTGTGGGCCAACCTGACGGCGGTCGCGCTGTTCCTCGGCATCGCGTTCGCCGCCCAGCTGGAAGCGGCCCGGGCCGGGATCGCCTCGGCCGTCGAGCCGGACCCCGGCCCGGGCGCGTGAGACCGGGCGGGCCGGGGGCGGCCGCGGGTCCGGCGGCCGCCCGCCGCGTCGTCAGCTGCTCGCCGCGGCGGTCACCGTGGCGGGGTCCACTCCGGTCAGTTCGACGATGCGGTGGGGTGCCACTCCGGCGGCCAGCGCGCGTCCGATCAGGCCGTCCCGCCCGCCGGAGCAGTCGCGGTAGGCGAGGAGTTCCTCTTCGAGACGGGCGAGGGACTCCGGCGTCATGGTGTGCCGCAGCCGGCTGAGTTCCTCGTCGCCGAGCGGGACCGGAACGCTCTCGGCGTCCGCCGGGATGGCCCCGGTCTCCTCCGGCGGCAGCAGCCGCAGGTACGGGGAGGTGGGCGTGGCGTCGTGGGCGTGCAGCCAGGCGCGTACCGCGGGCGTCTCCATGCAGGCGAGGTCGCCGACGGCGGCCGGGGGGACGCCGAGCGGCGCGGACGGGTCGTCCAGCAGGAACAGGTAGGCGTCGTCGGTCAAGACCGGCTCCTTCTCACAGTGGGGGGCTGTTGGACCTGCCTTTACCCCGCCGCGTCCGGATTAGCGCCACGGGACCACGCCGATGGACCCGTACGGCACAGAGGAGGGCCGTCGTCACCCCGCGGTGTGGGCCGATCGAGCGCCGGCCGGGAGCGCGGGACGTCATGCCGCCGTGACCGGGTGGCCCCCGAAAGGGGCTCCGGCCGGGCGACCGACGGTTCGTCACTCGTGCAGCGCCTGGAGGAAGCCGGTGTTGACCGCGGTGAGGCCGCCGTCGACGACCAGGGCCGTGCCGGTGATCCAGGACGCGTCGCGCGAGGCCAGGAAGGCCACGGCGGCGGCGATGTCCTCGGGCTCCCCCACCCGGCCCAGCGGGTACAGCCGCAGCACGGCTTCGAGGTCCGCGTCGCGGCCCTCCCACGCGCTGGTGCGCACGGTGCCCGGCACCACGAGGTTGACGCGTACGCCGCGCGCGGCCGTGTGCCCCGCGAGCGTGCGGGTCAGGGAGGCCAGACCGGCCTTGGCGGCGCTGTAGGCGTGGTTGCCGAAGTCCTGCAGGCCGTTGACCGAGCCGATGGACACGATCGCACCGCGACCGGAGTCCGCCAGGTGCGGCAGGGCGGCCCGGCAGCAGCGGTACGCGCCGGTCAGCGTGACGTCCAGGTCCCGCGCCCAGGACTCGTCCGGCTGCGCCTCGAAGCGGGGCAGGTCGGGCGAGCAGTGGGCGGCGCAGTTCACCAGGACGTCGAGGGAGCCGAAGGTGTCCGCGGCGTGGGCGACGGCGGCGTCCACCGCCTGCTGGTCGGTCACGTCGCAGGCGCACGCCTCGACCGTGAGCCCCTGCGCCGACAGTTCCCGCGCCGTCCGCTGCGCCGCGTCCGGGTCCTGGTCGGCGACCAGGACCCGGGCCCCCTCCCCTGCGAGCCGGCGGGCGGTGGCGGCGCCGATGCCGCGTCCCCCACCGGTGATGAGAACGCCGTGGCCCGCGAAGCGTGTCGTGTCCGTCATGAGCCGACCGTACTGCCTGTCATGGCCGCGGCGCTCAGCCGTGGACGGGGTGGTCCGCGCCCCTGCGCACCTCCCCGGAGGGAGACCTCCGGGCGGCTCGCCGAGCGGTGACGCGCCGGTCATCCGGGCGGTGGCGCGAGGGTGATGCCCGCCGCGCCGGCCTGGAGTTCCGAGCGGACGAGTTCCAGGAGGCGGCCGGTCCAGTTCCTGCCCGTCCCGCCGTTGTCGCCCCAGTGCCGGCCGAGGCCGACGTCGTCGTAGACGAGGGTGGCGTCCCCCGTGTCGAGGAGGGCCTCGGCGAGGTGCGGGTGCTGGGTGAACTTGGCCCGCAGCAGCATCGTCATCACGGCGGTCCTGGCCTGCTCCCAGCCCTGCCGCCGGGGAGCGGCCGCGGCGGCGGTCCGGGCGGCGAACGTGCCGGGGGCGTCCCTGACGGCGGCCCGGGACCCGGGGTCGGTGGTGGACAGCGCCCAGTACGCGTGAGTCACGGTCGGGTAGGTGACGCCGTCGATCCGGAGGGGTGCGGGGTACTCGTTCCGCAGACCCTTGACGCCGGGGGACGTCGACGGCACGAGGGGGCCGCTCTCGTAGAGGTGGATCGCGGGCGCCACCGGGGTGGCGGGGCCGTCCGGCGGGACACGTGACGGGCGGTCGGCGATCCACCGGGCCCGGTCCTCGAAGTAGGCGAGCGCCTCGGCGTACTCCTCCTGCGTCACCGATGCGCCGGGCGTGTCCTCGAACTCCCCGCCCGGCCCGGTGACCAGCACCTGGAGCGGGCCGTCCTTGCGGTCCATGTCGCCCAGGGCGTAGTGGCGCTGGGTGGCGGGGATGGCGTGGTACGCGTCGCGGGCCGCCGCCCGGTTCTCCTCCGTGCGGTCGGCGAGGAACACGTCGACGGCGGCCAGGCAACGGCCGGTGGAGTCGGGACGTCCGTTGAGCTGGTCGATGGTGTCGCGGATCTCCGCCAGCAGCACCTCCGGGGTGAGCCAGGTGTACGGCTCGCTGAACCTCCAGGAGGCGAGGTCGTGCGCCGAGACGCGGGCGCCCTCGGGGAGTTCGGTGGCGACCCGGCCCGAGCGCAGCTTCCGCTCGAACTCCTCCAAGGTGACCAGACCCCAGCAGTCGATCAGCCCGTCCGCGTAGACGAACAGGTCGGTGAGGTAGTGGTCGCCGTTGCGGATGAAGGCGTGCCGCCAGGTTCCCGGGACGCGTATGCCGTCCGCGGTGCGATAGGTGATTCGGTTGCCGATCATTCGGGCCATTGTGCGGCAACCCCGCGGACCCGCGAGCCGTTGCCGGCCGGCCGGGACGGCCGCGGGGCGTGAGGGCCGTGAGGGCCGCGGCAGGCCGGTTCCCCGCGCCTCGGCTCGGCGCGGGGAACCGGCCTGCCGCCGGCGCGGTGGATCAGGAGGACTGGGCGCTCTGGTACAGGTTCTGCGCGTCCGCGCCGAAGTACGGGCCGTACATGGCGTTGGGCAGGAAGTTGTACTTGAAGCTGTTCACCGACGACTGCAGCCCGGTTCCCGTGGCCTCGTCGAACTGCGTGAACCAGGGCCCGCCGCTGGAGCCCCCGGTCATGTTGCAGGTCAGCCCGTGGTCGCCGGAGAGCAGGAAGTCGCGGAAGGTGGTGCCGCTGCAGTAGATGAACTTCTCGCCGTCGTAGGGGGCAGCGGCCGGGAAGCCGAAGGAGTACATGGCCTTGCTGTAGCCGGTGTTGAAGGCCACGCCCTGGCCGCCGACGGCGTCGGTGAGCCGCGTGCCGTCCAGCGGGGCGACGACGGCGGCGCCGATGTCGTAGTTGATGTCCTCACTGGCCGTCCACTGCGGCGTCGACAGGAGCCTGGCCGCGGTCCAGGTGCCGTACGGGCGCTGACCGTCGTGGTAGCCGGGCACGAAGACCCAGTTGGTGTGCCAGGCGCCCTCCAGCTTCACGCAGTGCCCGGCCGTCAGCACCGTGGACTTGTTGGCGCTGGTGACGGCGTTGCCGGAGCAGGAGGCGGTGCGTCCCTGGTAGGTGAAGAAGACCCGGCCGGCGGTCTTGGTCACCGCTCCCCCGCCGGACCAGGGTCCGCCGCCGTGCGGGAACGCCAGGGGGCCGACGGCCGAGGCGGGCGCGCTGGGCGGCACGACGGCCGCCCTCCCCTTGCGCGGGGCCGCGCCGCGCACGTCGGAGGGGTCGACGCTCAGGACGTCGAGCGGGGTGGCTTCGCGCATCCGCTGCGCAGTCCAGAAGGACAGGGCGTCCTGCTGGGCCGAGGGCGTCCTGAGGCCGGGGTCCGGCGCGGCGCCGGCCGGGGCGGCGGTGACGCCGGCCGCCAGCAGGGCGGCGATGCCGGCGAGCGCGCCGAGCAGGGCGCGGCGGGCGGGAGCGCGGCGAACGGAGGTGCTGCCGCCGGCGGAGCGAGGGCTGCGGGGTCTGCCTATCACGCGGTCTCCTTCTGCTGTGGGGGCCGGGCGGCGGGGTGCCGGTCCGCCCGGTCAGGCAGGGGTCTCACTGCGGACAGTCAGAGGGCAGCGTGCCACCGGACGGCCATGATGGACAGGTGCATGTCATAACGATGGCCGAAACACCCCGCGGCAAGGGCAGCGCCGGTGCACGGCAGGGGTGCGGCAGGGGGGCACGGCAGGACGGCGGCGGCACAGGGAAGGGCCCGGCCTCCGTTGCGGAGACCGGGCCCTGTCGCAGCCGTGGGTGAGTGTCAGAAGGTGGAGCCGGAACCGCCCGTGCCACCCATGCCGCCGCCGGCGCCACCGGTGCCGCTCAGCGGGTCGGTGCCGCCCGTCGGTCCCGTACCGCCCGTCGGTCCGGTGCCGCCGGTGGGTCCGGTGCCGCCCGTGGGGCCGGTGCCGCCGCCCGGCTGGATCCGTCCGCGCCATGCGCCGGACTCGGCGCCGCGCTCCTCGATGTACTCCTTGAAGCGCTTCATGTCGCCCTTGACCCGGCGGTCGATCGTGCCCATCATGTCGGCGACCTTGTCCATCGCCCCGCTGGGCTCGACCTCCATCACCAGCTCCACCCGGGTGTGGGTGTCGTCCACGCGCTCGAAGCGCACGGAGCCCCTCTGGTTGGTGTCGCCGCTGGTCGTGCGCCAGGTGACGCGCTCGTCGGGCAGCTGGTCGACGATCTCCGTGTCGAACTCGCGGCGCACGCCGCCGATCTTCGTCGTCCAGTGGTTGTGGCGGTCGTCCACCTGCCTGACCTCTTCGACGCCCTCCATGAAGTGCGGGAACTCCTCGAACTGCGTCCACTGGTTGTAGGCGGTGTGTACGGGGACGCCGACTTCCACGGTTTCCTTGACGGTGCTCATGCTCATGCCTCCGTATTCACTGATCGACTGCGGGAGGCCCATCGGCCCACTCAGGTCCGGGCCCGTGGTCGTCGGGTACCCGTGCTGCGGCGATTGCCACCTCCCCGTCCACCGGGATCTTGCGCCCCCCTCACCCACAGGGGTGAACATGGATACGATCCCGGCGTGCGCCTTCCCCGATCCGCCCCGGGCTGGACCATGGCCGTCTTCGGCGTACTCGCCGCATCCCTCGGTGCCGTCGGGCTGGTCGCGCCCGGCGCCCAGTTGGCACTGCTGGGGCTGCCCTCCCCGGGCGACCGCGCCGCGGGGGACCTCACCCCCGCGTTCCTGACGGCGTCGTCCATGGCGGCACTGAACATGGGGGTGTACTACGTCCTCGCGGCGCTCGCCGACTGGCGCGCCTTCTTCCGTTGGACGGTGCCCTTCCGGCTGCTCACCTGCGCGGTCTTCACGTGCGCCGCGCTCACCGGTCGGGCACCCGGCGCCTTCGTCGGCGTCGGGCTGTGGGAGGGGGCCGGGGCCCTGGCCACGGCGGTGGCGCTGCGCTACGACCGCCGCGGGGCCGAGGCGGCGGCTCCCGGGACGCGCCCGGCGGGCTGACCGGCTCCCGCGGCACCAGGCGGGGGGCGGGCCACGGTCACGGAGCAGGAACCGGGACTGTGGAAGACAGAAGCCGCGTGGCGGGCGGGCGGCGTTCAGGCCGCGGGAGCGCCGGTCCTCGGCGTCTCCGAGCGGAAGCCATGGCCGAGTTCCGGAGCGAGGCCGTGATAGTGCCGGAAGTTGTACACCAGCGGGCTCCAGACGGCCGGGTCGACGTGGTTCGTGCCGGGGACGACGATGCGTTCGGCGGCGTGCACCCGCAGCACCTCGCACTCCACCGCGAGGAACAGGCCGGCCCCGCCCGGCGTCAGGGCACGGGCCCTCGCCTCCAACTGCAGGGCGCACTCGGCGACTCGCGGCGGCCGCACCAGGTGGGCGGGGGCCGGGGTGAGTCCGGCCGCGGCGAACTTGTCCCGCTCGTGCCGGTACACCGCCCGCTTCGCCTCCGGCACCGGGTCGGCCCCCGTCAGCGGCGCCAGCCGTTCCACGTGCTCCCACAGCTCCGGTCCCGGCACGTTGATCACGAGGTCCGGGCGCTGCTCCAGGTTGCGCACGGTGTGGCTGTCGCGGCCCAGGCCCAGCACCACGTACCGGCCGAGGGCCCATGCGGAGGAGACCGGGGCGAGGTTGGCCGTCCCGTCGGCGTTCTCGGTGCTCAGCAGGACCACGGGCGTGCCGAAGTAGAGGATGCCGGGCCTGATCACGAGATGGCTGTCGTTCGTCATGGCCTCGACGCTAGGAGCGGGACGCTTCGGCCGGCGCCGAAGTGCCACCCTGCGAGGATCAGAAGCGGTGCTGCTGCTGCGGCTGCCCGTACGCCTGGCCGCCGGGGCCGGACGCGTCCTGCGCCTGGAGCTGTTCGGCCTGCTCCCTGGTCAGTTTCTGTTCCGCGCCGCAGAAGGTGCACTGCGTCTGGTACTTCGTCGAGATCGGGAACAGCGGGACGAAGAACAGGGTGAACTTCGTGACGCGCTTGCGGAGCGTGTGCGCGGCGGGGTTGCCGCACCGGCCGCACACCAGCGTCAGTATCGCCAGCTGGTACAGGTAGCCCTTGGTGCCGAAGATGATCACGTGTGGTCCTTCCCGGGTCGGATCTTCCTCCAGTGTCCTGTATCCCGGGTTCGAGGTGCGCACCCCTCGATCGTGTGGAGAGCCCGGCGTCGACTGGTCCAGTCGGGTGACGGCGGGCCGGGCGGGGCCCGGTGCGCCGATACCGTGCCGCGGTGACCTCGATCTCACCCGAAACGCAGTCCGTACCCATCGACGACCTGGGTTCCCTCGTCGTCCAGTCCTGGCGGGGCACGACCCCCGACGGGGACGTCCCCTACCTTCTGGTCTGCTCCCTCGGAGACGGTCAGGGCGGCCCGGAGGCCACCTCGAAGGCCGTCGAGCAGCTGCTGACGAGCGCCGGGCTGCCCCCGGGCGAAGGTCTCGTGCACGCCACCCAGCGGCCCAGCCTGCCGGTGAGCCTGCTCGTCGTGCCCGGGTCGGCCGTCCTGACCGTGCAGCACCTCAAGTCGCAGGTCGTCCCGCCGGAGAGCTGGCTGGAGGCCGTGGCCGAACTCGGCTTCGCCTACCTCATCTTCGCCACCCGCCCCTGGCCGGCCGGTGCCGAGCCCGGTGACGTGGAGACCCTCGCGGCGTTCACCTCGGACGAGGAGGCCATGGCCGCGTCGGCGCACGTCGTCCTGCCCGCCCGCAGCCTGCGCACCTGAGCCACCACCCCGCCCGGACGCGCGGCGGCGGCCGCGCCCGGGACACCGCAGCCCGGGCCGCGTGGAGACGGCCCGGGCTGCGGTGTGCGGTCGCTCAGGCGGACAGGGCGGCCAGCACGACGGCCTTGGCCTCCTCCTGGACCTGTGCCAGGTGGTCGGGGCCGAGGAACGACTCGGCGTAGACCTTGTAGACGTCCTCGGTGCCCGAGGGGCGGGCCGCGAACCAGGCGTTGTCCGTGGTGACCTTGATGCCGCCGATCGCCGCACCGTTCCCGGGCGCCTCGGTCAGCACGGCCGTGACGGCGTCGCCGGCCAGGGTGTCCGCGGTGACCTGCGCCGGGGACAGCTTCGCGAGCAGGGCCTTCTCCTCGCGGGTCGCGGGTGCGTCGATGCGCGCGTAGGCCGGCTCGCCGAAGCGGGCGGTCAGCGCCGCGTAGTGCTCGGACGGGGTCCTGCCCGTGACGGCGGTGATCTCCGAGGCGAGCAGGGCCAGGAGGATGCCGTCCTTGTCGGTCGTCCACACGGAACCGTCCCGCCGCAGGAACGACGCACCGGCCGACTCCTCGCCACCGAAGCCGATGGTGCCGCCGATCAGCCCGTCGACGAACCACTTGAACCCGACCGGGACCTCGACCAGTTCACGGCCCAGGTCGGCGGCGACGCGGTCGATCATCGCGGAGGACACCAGGGTCTTGCCGACGCCGGTGGCGGCCGGCCAGCGGTCGCGGTGGGCGTAGAGGTAGGAGATCGCGACGGCCAGGTAGTGGTTGGGGTTCATCAGGCCCGCGTCCGGCGTGACGATGCCGTGCCGGTCGGCGTCGGCGTCGTTGCCGGTGGCGACCTGGAAGCGGTCCCGCTGCTCGATCAGCGAGGCCATCGCGTACGGGGACGAGCAGTCCATGCGGATCTTGCCGTCCCAGTCCAGCGTCATGAAACGCCAGGTGGGATCGGTGTGCGGATTGACCACGGTCAGGTCGAGGCCGTGCTGCTCGGCGATGCGGCCCCAGTACGCGACCGACGCCCCGCCGAGGGGGTCGGCGCCGATGCGCACTCCGGCCGAGCGGATCGCGTCCAGGTCGAGCACGCCGGGCAGGTCGGCGACGTACGCGTCGAGGAAGTCGTAGCGGCCGGTGCCCGGGGCGGCCAGGGCCCGGGCGTAGGGGATGCGGCGTACGTCCTTCAGGCCGCCGCGGATGATCTCGTTGGCGCGGTCCTGGATCCAGGACGTCGCGTCGGAGGCGGCCGGGCCGCCGCTGGGCGGGTTGTACTTGAAGCCCCCGTCGCCGGGCGGGTTGTGGGAGGGCGTGACGACGACGCCGTCCGCGAGGCCGGTGGTGCGGCCGCGGTTGTGGGTGAGGATGGCGAGCGAGACCGCCGGGGTCGGCGTGTAACCGTCCGCCTGGTCGATCAGCACGGTGACCTCGTTGGCGGCGAACACCTCCAGGGCCGTGACGCGCGCCGGCTCGGACAGGGCGTGGGTGTCGGCGCCCAGGAAGAGGGGGCCGTCGATGCCCTGCTCGGCGCGGTACTCGCAGATGGCCTGGCTCGTCGCGGCGATGTGGTCGTCGTTGAACGCGCTCGCCAGGGACGAGCCGCGGTGCCCGGAGGTTCCGAACGCGACGCGCTGCCCCGGGTCGTCGAGGTCCGGGTGGAGCGCGTAGTAGGCGGTGACCAGCCTGGCGACGTCGACGAGATCCTCGGGTCCGGCCGGACTGCCCGCTCGCTGGTGCTGCATGGCCCGCTCCTCCGCATGGTTGTTCGTTCGCTTGCGTCACATCCTTCCCCGTCGCGGCCACGCCGCGCGAGAGGGGCATCCCGGCGGCGGCCGGATGTGAGTGCCGCCCCGGGCCGGCCGCGGGACGTCGGCGGGTGGTCGCGCCTCGGGCCGTCAGCGCTTCCGGCGGCGTCCGCGCACACGAGAGGGCGGCGCTACGGGTCCCCGGATGGCCCGGTGACGCGCCGCGCCGCCTGTGTCCCTCGTGGCCGGCACGCCGTACGTGCCGGCCACGCTCAGATCCGCCCGCCGGTGAGCCGGGTGAGCGGCCCGTGCGCCCCGCGCTCCGCGCGGCGGCCCACGGCGTAGGAGGCCGCGCTCAGCACGGTGAGGCCGGCTCCGACACCCGCGGCGACGAGCTTGCGGTGGGCGATGACCGTCCAGGCCGTCTTCGCCGTGGCGGCGACATGACCGGAGGCCGTCACGACCGCCTGACGCCCGGCCTCGACGGACTTGGCCGCGGTCTGCGCCGCCGCCTTCGTCGTCTCGGCCGTGCGCTCGGCGCCCGCCTTGGCCGCTGACGTGGCGTCACCGGCCTTGCCAGCCGCACGCTTCGCGGCCTGGGACGCCGGCGCGGTCGCCTTGTCCGTCGCGCTTCGGGCCTTGGACTCGGCCGTCCGCGTCGTGGTCGCCTTCTGATTCGTGCGCTTGTCTTCAGTCATGTGACACCGCCTTGCCTCTGTCTCCCGGACCAAACCCGTTCGGTCGCGCGCCGGCCGGGCCAACGGGTGCCTGAGTTCCGCTGGACGGGGGTAGTCGGGCTACGGACTCACAACGGAACACCGCGACACCGGAACACCGGAACACCGGAACACCGGAACGTCCGTACACCCGAAGACCGAACACCGAGGAAGGTGCGTCATGGCCGGAATGCTCAACCGCATCAAGGACTTCGCCCGCAGCCCGCAGGGCCGCAGGGCCGTGGAGCAGGCGCGGCGGGCCGCCGCCGACCCCCGCAAGCGGGCGCAGGCCCAGCGTCTGCTCGGCAAGCTGCGGGGCCGCGGGCACTGACCCGGACGTCACGTTCGTCCCGACGAGCAACTCTTCGCACTCGTAGGTGTGTTGGCGCCCGGCTTGGGCACTTGGGTGGCGTCACACACCTGAGAGGAGCTGGTTCCATGGTCGGGGCAGGCAACGGCAGGAGGCTCTGCGCCTTAGGGATCGCCGGTGTCCTGGCGGGCACGGTGCTGGTCGGCTGCGGCAACGACGGCGACGCGAAGGACGAGGCGGGGGCCTCCTCGGCGAAGACGAGCGCCGGGGCCGAGGAGCAGGGCACGCAGGCGGTGCGCTCGGCCTACGACAGGACGGCCGAGGAGGACACCGCCAAGGTCAGGCTGCGCGTGCAGACCTCCGCGGAGGGCCGCTCGGAGACGGCGAACGGGCAGGGCGCCGTCGACCTGGAGGACGGCGACAGCGTCATGACCGTCACCGTGCAGGGTCAGCGGATCGAGCAGCGGGTGATCGACCGGATCCTGTACCAGAAGATGCCGAAGGGCCAGGCGCCCGGCGGCAAGCCCTGGGTCAAGATCGACATCGGTAAGGTCGCCGCGCAGCAGGGCGCCGGCGACGGCTCCGTGAGCGATCCCGCGCAGTCGGCGGCGTACGCCAAGGCGATCACCGACAAGGACGTGACCAGGAAGGGCACGGAGACGATCGACGGTGTGCGCACGACCCGCTACCGCGTCACCGTCGACGTCGCCGAGCTGCCCAACGGCGAGACGCTGCGCAAGCAGGTCGGCCCCACCCTGCCGATGGACGTGTGGCTCGACGACGAGGGCCGGATGCGGCGGCAGCAGATCGACATGACCGTCAAGGCGCCGGCGCAGTCGAAGGAGGGCTCGTCCTCGGAATCCTCGTCCGCTCCGCAGCGGTTCACCGTGCGCACGGTCATGGACTTCACCGACTTCGGCACGGAGGTGGAGGCGGACGCGCCGCCGGCCGGGCAGGTCACCGACATGACCGGCAAGATCCTGAAGCAGAGCGGGAAGCAGAGCGGGACGCAGGGCGGGAAGCAGAGCTGATCCAGGCCCCGCCCGCACGCCGTCCGGGGCGGGCCGAGGCGGACGTGAGCGCCTCCGTCGACTGCCGCGGGCGGCTCATGGGGCAGGATGGGGCCATGAGCGTAGTCAAGATCAACGTGCTGACCGTGCCGGCCGAGCAGCGGGAGACGCTGGAGAAGCGCTTCGCCTCCCGCGCGCACGCCGTGGAGAACTCCGACGGGTTCGAGTGGTTCGAGCTGCTCAGGCCCGTGGAGGGCACCGACACCTACCTCGTCTACACGCGCTGGCGGGACGAGGCGTCCTTCCAGGCGTGGATGGAGGGGCCCATGAAGACGGCGCACCAGGGCGGCGGTGAGGGTGGCGAGCGACCCAGGCCCGCGGCGAGCGGATCGACCCTGTGGTCCTTCGAGGTCGTGCAGCAGGCGGGCCCGAAGACCGCCTGAGCCGCGACGGCGGCCTGACGACGGCCCCCCGTCCCCCGAGGTCCCCCGTGCCGGACGGCACGGGGGACTTCGTGCGTGAGGGTGCGGGAGCGCTTGCGCGTGACGGCTCGGCAGCGCCCGGGCGGGACGGCGGGGCCTTCGCGACCGATGGCGCGGCGCCCTCGCGAGTGACCGGCGGGGCGTCCGTCGCCACGGGCGCGGGGGGTGGGGGCCAGTCCCGGCGGGCGCGGGGGCCACGCCCGACGGCCGCGGCGTCAGTCGCCACCGACACGGCGGGCACGGCATCAGGCGCCACCGGCACGGCATCTGGCACCACCGGCGCAGCGTCAGTCGCCACCGACACGGCGGGCGCGGCAGCAGGCGCCACCGGCGCGGGGGTCAGTCGCCACCGGCGCGGTGTCGGTCGCCGCCGTTACGGCGTCAGTCAGTCCCGGCGGGCCCGGCTGGGGGCCGCCGTGCGGCCCACGGCGGCGGCCAGTTTGCGCAGCCGTCGCCAGTCCAGGCGCGGCGGCGCCTCGGGCACCCCGGGCCGGTCGCGGGGCACGCGTACACGCAGGGCACGCCGGGCGATGCGGCAATGGACGGGCGAGGGCAGGGTGAGCGCCTCGCCGTCGAGGCCGACCTCCAGGTGCGGTTCGTCGGCCTCCACCACGACGTGCTGGGCGGTCAGCACCGTCAGCCCCTCCGGCCGCGGGGAGAGCAGCAGTTCGGCGGCCTCCACGGCGCTGTCCACGCGGACGGCGAGCACGCCGAGCCGACCGGAGTCGAGTCGTTCGCGGCGGCCGAAGCCGAAGGGATCGTCCATGCGGTAGGCGTTGTTGCTCACCAGGACGGCCTGCGGGTCGGCGATGGTCGTGCCGTCGGCCCGGGCGGTCAGGCGGGGGCCGCTCTGCCGGGTGAGCAGATCGGGCAGCCGCTCCAGGGCGGCGCCCACCTTGCCCTCGCGGTAGCCGGGGCTCTGCACGACGGCCCCGTACACGCCGAAGGACGCGTTGTTGACGAAGGGCCGGTCGTCGGCGAAGCCGAGGTCGACGCGGAGTTCCACGCCGTCGGTGAGGGCGTCCAGGCAGGTGGCGGGGTCGTCGCGGTCCAGGCCGAGGTCCATGGCGAAGTGGTTGCGGGTGCCGGCCGCGATGACGAGGAAGGGCAGGCCGTGCTCCACCGCCACGGCGGCGACCAGGGCCTGGGTGCCGTCACCACCCGCGACCCCCAGCAGGTCGGCTCCGTCGGCCACGGCGGCGCGGGCCAGGGCGGTGACGTCCTGCTGCTGGTCCGGGTCGAGCAGGACGACCCGGGCGCCCAGCGCCTCCGCCTTCTCCCTGAGCTGGAACCGCTCCACCTTGCCGCCGCCGGAACGCGGGTTGAGCAGCAGGAAGGGCCGCTTGGGCGGAGGTGTCCGGTACTCCTTGACGCGCACCGCCCGCAGACCGGTGCTGCGCAGCGCGTACCGCCCGCTCCACACCGCGCCGGACCACAGCAGCAGGGACACGAACACCACCCAGAGCAGGTTCGCCGCGGCGAAGAGGGTGAGCAGGGCGACCGGGGCGACGACGGCCAGCGCGCCGGCCGCCACGCGGAGCACACCGCGCCGGGACAGCACCCACCAGAGCGCGGCGGCGGTCAGGCCCAGCCCGGCCACGCCGGCCGCGAGCAGCAGCAGTCCGCCCAGCCCGCCCGCGACGAGGGGCAGCAGCACCGCGAGGGCGGCCGCGGCCAGGGCCGCCCTCGCGGCCCATCGCTGCCGGCGGTGCTGCCGCTCGCTCGTCGCCGTTCCCATCTCGTCCTCCGCTCGAAGGCCGGGCGCGGGCGGACCGGTGGATCGCGCCCGGCCGCGACCTCGGTGCCCGCCGACGCGCCGGCTCGGCCGCCGTCGTCGCTCACGACTCCCCCGCCGCTGGGCCGGTCGGCCGTGAAGATCCTCGGGAGCGGAGCCACCCGTAGCGTACGCGGCCCGCACGACATCGATCCGCGCGGCGGGACACGTCGGCCGGCATCGGAGCCCGCTGCCCGGACCCGCCCTCTCGACCCGTCAGTCTCATTACGCAACTCTGCAGCTCACAGATATCGATGGCGAGGAGGCCGCCGCGCGATGGAGTGGACGGGTGCGCGATACGCGGATCAGCCGACGGTGGAGGTGGCGACCTGGATCGACGCCCCGCCGGGCCGGGTGTGGGAGGTGGTGTCGGACGTGACGCTGATGCCGGAGATGAGCGCGGAGCTGCTGTCGGCGCGCTGGGCCGACGGGGCCACCGGCCCTGCCGTGGGGGCCCGGTTCGTCGGCCGCAGCAGGCACGAGCGGTTCGGCGAGTGGGAGACCACCTCCACCGTCGTCGCGTGCGATGCCGGGCGGGAGTTCGCCTGGGCGGTCGGGGAGCCCGCCGAACCCAGCGCACTGTGGCGGTTCTGCCTGCGGCCCGGCAACGGCGGCACGGATCTGTCCCAGTGGATGCGGATGGGGCCCGGCCGCTCCGGGCTCTCCTTCGCCATCGACGCGATGCCCGACAAAGAGCAGAAGATCGTCTTCGTGCGGCTGCGGGAGTTCGAGCGGGGCATGACCGCCACGCTGGAGCACATCAAGCGACGGGCGGAGGCGTGATGCGCACGGCGACGACCGTGGAGGCGTCCGGGTTCGGCTCCTGGTCACGGCAGGCCGACTTCGTCGTCGAGGCCGAGAAGCTCGGCCTCGACATCTGCTGGGTGGCCGAGGCCTGGGGTTCGGACGCCCCCTCCGCACTGGGCTACTACGCCGCGCACACCCGGCGGATGCTGCTCGGCTCGGGCGTGATGCAGGTCGGCACGCGCACACCGGTCGCGTTGGCGCAGACCGCCGTCACCCTCTCCAACCTCTCCGGCGGGCGCTTCCTGCTGGGGCTCGGGCCGTCCGGGCCGCAGGTCATGGAGGGGCTGCACGGGGTGCCGTTCGCCCGGCCCGTGGCCCGGGTGCGCGAGACGGTGGAGATCGTCCGGCAGGTGGTCGCGGGCGGCAAAGTCGCGCACAGCGGCTCGGAGTTCACGATCCCGCTGCCCGGTGGGGAGGCGGTGCCGATGCGGCTGTCCCTGCGGGCCGAGCACCCCGTGCCCGTGTACCTGGCCGCGCTCTCGCCCGCCATGCTGCGGCTGACCGGGCAGGTCGCGGACGGCTGGCTCGGCACCAGTTTCGTGCCCGAGGGAGCCGCGGAGGCCTACTTCACGCCGCTGGAGGAGGGGTTGTCCGCCGCGGGGCGGGACCGGGCCGGGTTCGACGTGTGCCAGGGCGCCGAGGTGGCGTTCGCCCCGGACGAGGAGGCCCTGGCCGCCATGGTCGCCGGCCGGAAGAGGGAACTCGCCTTCAGCCTCGGCGGCATGGGCTCGGCGTCCACCAACTTCTACAACCGCGCCTACAGTCGCCAGGGCTGGGCCGAGGTCGCCGCGGAGGTCCGTGCGCGCTGGCAGGCGGGCGACCGGGACGGGGCCTCGGCGCTCGTGACGGACGAGATGGTGCTGGCCACCACGCTCATCGGCACCGAGGAGATGGTCCGGCGCCGGCTGCGCGTGTGGCGCGACGCCGGTGTGGACACGGTCCGCCTCTATCCCGCCGGCGAGACGCTCGACGCCCGGCTCGCCACGCTCGGCAGGGCGATCGAACTGGTCCGGGAGGTCGACGGCACGGGCTGACCCGGGCCCCCTGCCTCGTGGCAGGTGCCGGACCGGCTCGTCGTCCGCCGCTGTGGTCCGCCGCCGTCGTCCGCCGCCGTGGTCCGCTCGCGGTGGCGGCAGGCGGAGAAGGGCGAACAGCCGGCCGGGGCTTGACGGGGCGGGCCGGGCTCGGACCTACTGGAAGCCGCGGCCGGCCGTGTCCGGGGGGCCGGTCCGGCGCAGGTGCTCAAGGACGGGCCCGCTGGTCTTCCTCCCCCGGCGCGCAGGGCAGGGGGGCGACGTGCGGGGACGACGGGCGGCGGTGCTGTGCCTGATGGCGTGCCTGCTCCTGCTGCCTCTGCTCGCACCCGGGCCGGCGGACGACGGGTCCGCGGCCGTCACGGTCTCCGCACCCGTCACGGCCTCCGCGGTCGCGGAAACGGCGGTGACCGGTCCGGTTTCCGACTCCGGGGCCGAGGCGGCGGGGGAGTCGTGCCCGTGCGACGGGGACCCCTCGCTGCGGCGCCTCCTCGCGCGCACGCCGCGTACCGCGGGCGCGGCCGGCGCGCAGGCTCCGGCGGCCGCGGCCGCCGGAGCGGTCCGGGACGGCGCGGATGTCCGCGCCACGGGACCGGCACGGGCTCCGGGGACGGCCGCGACGCCTCCTCGCGCCGTCGAACTGCGGGCGTTCCGCTGCTGAGAGCGGCGGTACCGACAGGCGCCTGCGCCGTGCGGCCCGAGTACTGCCCCGGTACCCGATCGCGGTGATGTGCAGGCCTTCGTGTGTCCCCACGCCGATGACACAGGAGGCAGTGATGCCCGGAAAGCGCGTTGTCGTTCTGCGGCCGGACGAACTCGGCCCGGACGACGTGAAGATGTGGCGGGAGATCCGTACCGAGTCGGGTGCCCCGGCCAACCCCTTCCTCGACCCGGTGTTCACGCTGGCGGTGGGACGGGTCAGGCCCGGGGCCAGAGTGGCGGTCCTGCTGGAGGACGGCTCGCCGGTGGGCTACTTCCCGTACGAGAGGGGGCCGTTGGGCCGGGGACGGGCCATCGGGCTGGGGGTGTCGGACAGTCAGGGCGCGGTGGTGCGGCCCGGTGTCCGGCCGGACGCCCGTCGGCTGCTGCGGGTGTGCGGGCTGTCCTCGTGGGAGTTCGACAACCTCGAAGCCGGTCAGGGCTGGTTCGAGCCGTACGCGGCCGAGGAGCTCGCCTCGCCCGTCGTCGACCTCGGCGAGGGCTACGAGCGGTACGCAGAGGGGCTCCGGGCGAGGTCTCCGGGGTTCCTCAAACAGACCCTGGCCAAGGAGCGCAGGCTGGACCGGCGGGTCGGCGAGGTGCGGTTCGTCCACGACTCCCGGGATCCGCGGGCGCTGCGGGCGCTGATGGCGTGGAAGTCGGCGCAGTACCGGCGCACGGGCCGGCGGGACCGCTTCGCGCAGGAGTGGATCACCCGGCTGGTGGGCCTGCTCGGCGAGAGCGAGGACCGGGAGTGCCGGGGCGTGCTGTCCGTGCTGTACGCGGGGGGCCGGCCCGTGGCCGCGCACTTCGGTCTGCGCTCGCGCACGGTGCTGTCGTGGTGGTTCCCGGCCTACGACCGCGCCTACGCGCGGTACTCCCCCGGTCTGGTGCTGCAGCTGCGCATGGTGCGGGCCGCGGCGGCCGACGGTGTGGAGACGGTCGACCTGGGCAGCGGCCCGGCCCGCTACAAGGAGTCGCTCAAGACCCGCGATCTGCGGGTGTACGAGGGAGCGGTGGTGCGTCCGGTGCCGGGCGGGGCCGTGCACTGGCTGGGCCGGGAACCGGCCCGGGCGGCCCGCCGCTTCGTGCGCAACCGGCCGCGGCTGGCCGGCGCGGCCGCCCGGACCCTGGAGGAACTGGGCCGGCTGCGCGACCGCTGAGCGCGGGCGCCCGGACGTGGCCGGTCCGGGCGCCCCCGTCCTCAGCGCGTGGCGGTCCAGCTGTGGGCGACGTCCACGACGATGCGGCCGTCCAGCTGCAGCACCCGGAACGGCAGCCGGGCGCGGACGCCGAGGCCGATCTGGGTCTCCCCCTCGAAGCTGCCCGCGTACCGCGTGTCACGGAAGGTGCGGTAGCCGGTGAGGTCCACGCCCGGCAGCGGACGCGCCACCCGCCCGGGGTAGGTGGCGGCGCCCGTCTCGGGGTCGTAGGCCGGGGCGCCGACGCGCACCTCCAGGACCGCACCGCCGGCCACGGGGATGTGGCGGCCGGATCCGTCCTGGTAGAGGGCGTCGACGTACTGGACCGTGTAGCCGACGCCGCTGCCCGCGCCGGGCACGTCGACGACCATCCGGTCGTAGCAGTCGTGCCGGCCGGTGCGGATGTCCCTGACCGGTGCCACCTCGGTGGTGGCCGCGGACTTGGCGAGGCTGCCCCAGCCGGTCGGGCAGGACGCGGTCGTGGCGGTGCGGGCCGCCACCGGTGCGGCAGCGGCGGGAACCGCCGCCACACCCACCGTGGCCCCCACGATCGCGAGAGTCGCACATGCTGTTCTGATACGTACCATTGCCGCCCCCCGGGCTTGCGTGCTGGTGATACCGATGAGACGGCCCACCCGGCCGAAAGGTTGTACTTGCCGCGCCGGAGCGCCGAGGATGGCACATCCTGGGGGAAGCGATGGATGTCCCGGGCGTCCGTACCGGGAGGACGCGACATGGATGAGGCAGCCGCTCCGGACGGGCCGTGGTCACCCCCTGGCCGAAGCCCCGACGAGGCCGGCGGCCGGGCCGGGCCCGCCGGCACGAACCCGTTCGAGGACGCCTTGACGAGCCCGCTGACCGAGGCGGTACGGGACCTCGGGGGCTACGGCGGGCTGGTCTACCTGCGCTCGTGCGACCGGCGCTCGCTGGTACTGGCGATGGTCGCCGGTGTGCCGCGCTCGCTGCTCAGGAGCTGGTGGCGGGTGCCGGTGGGCGGCGCGCTGCCGATGGCGGAGGCCTACCGGCGCGACGAGGTCCTGTGGCTGCCCGACGAGCGGGCCACCATGGTGCGCTTCCCGCACTTCACCGCGGGCCTGCCCTACTCCTTCGGATCCGCCTACCAGCCCGTCCACGCGGGGGGCGAGACGGTGGGCGTGCTGGTCGTGCTGCGGTCGGCGGCCCGCGCGCCCCTGGACCCGGAGTCGGTGGCCGCGGCACTGGAACCCGCCCGCCGGGCCGTGGAGGACAACCTCGGCCGCCCGGTGAGCACCCGCGGCGCACCGGCAGCGCCCGGCGTCGAGTACGACGGCGAGCCGCTCGGAGTGCGACTGCCCACCTCCTCCCTCCACCCCGTCCGTGTCGGGCTGCTGGACTGGCACCTGGACAGCGGCCGGTGCACGGCGGACGAGGAGGCGCTGGCCCTGCTCGGCATCCCCAGGTCGGGCTTCGGCGAGACCATCGCGGAGGTCGAGGCCCGGATCAGCCCGGACGACGTGCGCGAACTGCGGGCCTGCCGGACGGACGCGCTGACGACGGGACGGGTCAGGAACCGGCGTTTCCGGGTGCGGGAGTCTTCCCCCGGCCGGGAGACGGCCGGCTACCGGCCCGTCGAGCTGTGGGGCCATGTCGTCGAGGGGGGTTCGGCCGGGATGCTGGTGGGGGCCCTGGTGGACGCCGTGGGCGGGCTGACGGCCGCCGAGGCCGCCGAACGGCTGCCCGACGGGCTGTTCTCCCTGGACCAGGAGGGCCGGCTCACCTACGCCAACCGCCGCTGCGAGGAACTGCTCGGCTGCGGCCGGGAGGAACTGCTGGGCCGCCACCCCTGGGGCGTCATCACCTGGCTGCGGGACCCCGCCTACGAGGACCGCTACCGCGCGGCGATGTTCTCCCAGGAGCAGGTGTCCTTCCTGGTGCGGCCCCCCGACGGCACCTGGCTGAGTTTCGTGCTGTACCCCGACGTGCACGGCCTGACCGGCCGGATCCACCCCACGGACGCTCCGGTCGGGGCCGGCCCGTCCGGAGCGCCGGCCGGGGCGGACCGCGCGGCCGGCTCGGCGCCGCCCCCGGAGCCCGCCGTCGGAGCCCGCGCCGGAGCGCTCTACCACGTGGTGCAGATGGCCAGCGTCCTCACCGAGGCGGTCACCGTGCGGGACGTGTGCCGGGCGGTGGCCGAGCAGCTGCTGCCCGCCTTCGGGGCACGCGAACTGGCCCTGTACACGATGCACGAGGGCCGCATGTACCTGCTGTGGGAGTCCGGTTATCCGGAAGGCTTCCTCACCCCCTTCGAGGGCGTCACCCTCGACACGCAACTCCCCGGCGTCCACGCCCTGACCACCCGGCTCCCGCTGTTCTTCGAGTCACCGCAGGACCTGTCGCTGGCCTACCCGGGCATCGTCCTGGACCGGATGCACGCCTGGTCGTTCCTGCCGCTGATCGCCTCCGGGCACCCCGTCGGCTCCTGCATCCTCGGCTGGGACACCCCGCACCGCTTCACCCCCGACGAACGGTCCGCCCTCACCGCCCTCAGCGGACTCACCGCCCAGGCGATGGAGCGGGCGCGGCTGTACGACGCCGAGTCCGCCGTCGCCCGCGGCCTCCAGGAGGGGTTGCTGCCGCACCGGCTGCCCACGGTGGAGGGGCTGCGCACCGCCGGCCGCTACCTGCCCGGCACCCAGGGCATGGCCATCGGCGGCGACTGGTACGACGTGATCACCACCGAACGGGGGGTGGCGCTGGTCATCGGGGACGTCGAGGGGCACAGCGTCGGCGCCGCCGCGGTGATGGGCCAGCTGCGCAGCGCCGTGCACGCCTTCGCGGCCAGCGGACGCCCCCCGCAGGAGGTCATCACCCACACCAACCGGCTGCTGGCCGAGCTGGAGGCGGACGCCTTCGCCACCTGCTGCTACGTCGAACTGGACCCGCGCACCGGACGCGCCCTGGCCGTACGGGCCGGGCACCCGCCGCCGCTGCTGCGCCACGGTGACGGCCGGAGCGAGACGCTGCACCTCGCGGGGGGCGTCATGCTCGGCGTGGAGCCCGCCGCGGTGTACCCGGTCACCGAGCTGACCCTCGCCCCGGGCAGTGTGCTGGCCCTGTACACCGACGGGCTCGTGGAGCGGCCCGGGAGCGACATCGAGACGGGCATCGACACCGTCCGCCGCTGCCTGTCCGACACCCCGGCGGACTCGGTCGAGCACCTGGCCGACCGGCTGATGAGCACGTCCCGGCGCGCCCGGGAGCGGCCCGACGACGTGGCGCTGCTCCTGACGGCCTACCGCTGATCAGCGCCGGCCCTCGCCGGTGTGCGTGGCGCGCAGCAGGAGCACGGTGACGTCGTCGGTGTACGGCCCGGTGCCCGCCGTGCGGTGGACGAGCCGGTCGGCCGTGCCCTCGAGGTTCCGGGTGTCCCCGGCGTGCAGACGCCCGGCCAGGTCGGCGGTGGCCCGGGTGGTGTCGGTTCCGGGGAGTTCGACGAGGCCGTCGGTGTACAGCACGAGGGTGGTGCCGGGATGCAGCGGCGCCCTGGTGACCGGGTAGCGGACGCCGGTGTCGATGCCCAGCAGCGGCCCGGGCTCGACGTCGAGGACGGCGGCGGGGCCGTCGGCGGGGCGCAGCAGCGGGGGTACGTGCCCCGCGCTGGCGAAGGCCACCTGGTGGCGGGCCAGGTCGAGATGGGCGTAGAGGCAGGAGACGAGCAGTTCCGAGTCCAGGTCGGCCAGGAGGCGGTTGGTGCGGGCGAGGACCTCGTCGGGGGCGGCGCCGGCCGTGGCGTGGGCGTGGATGGCGATACGGACCTGGCCCATCAGGGCGGCGGCGGCCACGCTGTGGCCCTCCACGTCGCCGATGACGGCGGCGGCGGTCGTCTCGTTCAGGCGCAGCACGTCGAAGAAGTCGCCGCCGACCTCGATGCCGTGCCCGGCGGGCAGGTAGCGGGCGGCCACGTCCAGGTGGGCGAGCCGGGGCAGGGCCCGGGGCAGCAGGGCGCGCTGGAGTTCGCCGACGAGACGGTGTTTGGCGTCGTAGAGGCGGGCCCGGTCGAGCGCCTGGGCGATGAGGCCGGAGAGGGAGGTGAGGACGGCGCGTTCCTCGGCGGTGAAGTGGTGCGGCTGCTCGTAGGACAGGATGCAGCAGCCCACCGGGCGGCCGGAGATGACCAGCGGGAGGAACGCCCAGGCCTGTTTGCCGCTGATCTGCGGTGCTCCGGGATAACTGGCGGCCATCTCGGACGGGTGCGCGAAGAAGGCGGGTGTGCCGCTGGCGAGGACCTGCCCGGCGGGGGTGAGGTCGGTGTCCAGGGCCAGGGCGTCGAGCCGCTCCACGGCCTCGGCCGGGTAGCCGTGGTAGCCGGTGATCTTCAGCCGTCCCGCGTCGGCGGCGGACAGGACCAGGCCCTGGGCTCCGAAGGCGGGCAGGATCTGGTGGGTGATCAGCGCGACCACGTCGCGCACGGTGACGGCCTCGGTGAGCGCGGCGGCCAGGTGCACCAGCTGGTGCAGGCGTCCCGCGGAGGCCTGCGTCGAGGGCCGGGCCGCGGGGGGCTGCGCGGCGCCGGCCGGCTCGCCGCCCGGGACGACCCGCACGCTGATGCCGCTGTTGTCGGGGTAGAGCTGGAAGGTCAGCGGCTGGTCGGGCGGGCGCAGCGCGGTGAACGTGACGGGCATGCGGCTGACCATCGCCGTGCGGTAGTGGTCCTCGTGGAGCGGTTCGTCCAGCCAGGGAAGCGAGTGCCAGGGCCGCGTGCCCAGCAGCCGGTCGACGGGGCGGCCGAGCAGGCGGGCGGCGGAGCCGGTGGCGAAGGTGATGCGGCCCTCCAGGTCGAGGGAGAGGCCGCCCTCGGGGAGGCGTTCGAGGTAGTCGGCCGCGGCCAGGCCGGTCTGCACGGGATGGTGGGCGGCGTCCACCGGCACGACACGCGGCCGGTCGGGCAGGCCGGGCGGCTCGGTGGCGTCGTCCAGCAGGCGGGCCGTGCGGCGGGCGCTGGAGACGATGTGGCCGTGTTCGCGGGGGGTGACCCGGCGCGGCCGTCCGGCGGGCCACATGAGCACGATGCCGCCCCAGCGTCGCCGCACGCCGGACAGCGGTGCCGCGGCCAGGGCGAACGGGTAGGGCAGTGCGGCGGCGGCCCGGGGGTAGCGGCGGGCCATGTCGGCCTGGCTCTCGATCCACACGAGCCGGTCGTCGTGGATCGCGTCGGCGACCGGGACGGGCGCGGACAGCGGCAGCCGCTGCCAGGGGGCGCTGAACTCCAGCGGGAGGCCGCACAACGCCACCAGGCGCAGCACGGGTTCGCCGTCCTCGACCAGGTAGAGACCGCCGATCGACGCACCCGTGCCGCGCACGGTGTCGGCCAGGGCCGCCCCGAGGGCGTCGTCCAGCGACCCGGCGCCTGTGGGCGGCTCGTTGCTCCCGGGCATGGTGTCCTCCCGCTCCTACCCGGACGCTACGCCTCACGGGCCTCATGAGCACGTCCGAGGCAGAAGCGGCACGGGCGGCACGGGCGGAAGCGGGCCGCCCGCCGGGTCACTTCACAGGCAGTAGCGCACGAGCCATTCGTCCTGGTTGTACGCGGTGCGATCGGGGTCCGGCGCGGTCGCCGCCCGCTCCTCGACCAGGTCCTCCCTGCGCACCGGGTCCGGCAGAGCCCCGAACCGGGCCTTGCGCGCGGCGGCCTCCGCCTCGCTCCCCTGCTGCGACGTCGCCTCGTCCACGGCGATTCCCCTCTCCCGCGATGCTCCCGCGATCGGCCCTCTCCGGGCACAGAGTTGACGTGCGGGAGGGGCGGATGGTTCCGCGGGGCGAGGAGCCATGGGGAGGGCGGGCCGCGGTGTGCGTCGGGCGCCGACTCCCGGGCCGCGCGCGGTTGTTCGACCGTACGAATTTTCGTCCCGGGCGTTCCGCCGACGACCCTCGCAATGATAGGAAACCTTCCTATCAGTCTGCACGGCCCGCTCTCCCCACCCCCCACTCTGCTTGGAGGCCCCGTGACACACGCCTCGACCCCGGCGACGCGCCGGACCGTGCTGGCCCTGTTCGGGGCGGCCCTCGCGGCCGCCCCGTTCCTGAGGCCGGACCACGCCTCGGCGTCCGTGAGCGCCATCGGACTCGACGACCCGGCGAAGAAGGAGATCGCCATGCGGCTCGTGTCGAGCGCGGAGAACTCCTCGCTCGACTGGCGGGCGCAGTACCGCTACATCGAGGACATCGGGGACGGCCGCGGCTACACCGCCGGCATCATCGGCTTCTGCTCCGGCACCGGCGACATGCTCGACCTCGTCGAGCTCTACACCGCCCGCACGCCCGTCAACGTCCTCGCCCGCTACCTGCCCGCGCTGCGCGCGGTCGACGGCTCCGACTCGCACGACGGACTCGACCCGGGCTTCCCCGGCGACTGGCGCCGCGCGGCCGGGGACACCGCCTTCCAGCGGGCGCAGGACGACGAACGCGACCGGGTGTACTTCGGCCCCGCGGTCCGCCAGGGCAAGACCGACGGACTGCGGGTGCTCGGCCAGTTCGCCTACTACGACGCCATCGTCATGCACGGCGACGGGGGCGACCCCACGAGCTTCCGCAACATCCGCAAGCGGGCCCTGCGGACGGCGAAGCCGCCGGCGCAGGGCGGTGACGAGGTGACCTACCTCCACGCGTTCCTGGACGCACGCGTGTGGGCCATGAAGCAGGAGGAGGCGCACAGCGACACGAGCCGCGTCGACACGGCCCAGCGGGTCTTCCTGAACCGGCGCAACCTCGATCTGAACACGCCGCTGGACTGGAAGGTGTACGGCGACAGCTATCACATCGGCTGACGCGCCCGGCCCGGGAGGCGGTCCACCGAGCAGGCGCGGAGGTGGACTTCTTCCCGGGCGGGCACCACCCGTGCACCGGTGGCCGGTGCCTGCGCCACGGCCGTCTGACCGGTGCCGTCCTCGGGGGCCGTGGGCTCGCGGGGCGCGCCTGCACGGGCGCGGGCCTTTCGGGGGAACGGGCACCCGGGGTCCAGCGGCGTCCGCGTGCCGGAAAGGCCGGAGTGTTCCCGCCCCCATCTAATGGACGCACCGACCTCCCGGCGACACAGGAGACGACGTCCATGCCGCACAGCCGTACCGGTGGAGGGGACCAGAAGGCCGCGCGGGGCGGTGTGCTGCGACGGCTGGGCGAGTGGTGCGCACGCCACTTCGTGATCGTCATCATCGCCTGGCTGGTGGCACTGGTGGCGCTCCAGGTCGCCAGCCGTGCAGTGGGGGGACAGTACTCCGACGACTTCAGCCTGCCCCAGGCGCAGGCCCAGAAGGGTCTGGACGTGCTGAAGGCGCACGATCCCCAGGCCGGGGGCTACAGCAGCCAGATCGTGCTGCGCGACGACCGGCAGCCGCTGACCGCGCTGAGCTCCCCGATGTCGACGACGATCGCCGATCTGGAGAAGCTCCCGCACGTGCTGTCCGCGCAGAACCCGCTGTCCGCACCGGCCACGCCGAGCGGTCAGCAGAACGTGGGGCCGCTGTCGGACGACAAGAAGACGGCCTACGTCACCGTCCGCTTCGACGTGCAGCCCTCCACACTCGGCGACGACTACCTGAACGGTGTCGACACCGCCGTGCAGCCGTTGCGGTCGGCCGGCGCGGAGGTCGAGTACGGCGGACCGCTCGGCGAGCTCGCCCGGCCCTCCGCCGACGACCGGGTGAGCGAGCTGATCGGTTTCGGCGTCGCGGTCATCGTGCTGCTGGTCGGGTTCGGCAGTGTCATCGCCGCCGTCGTCCCGCTGCTGAGCGCGCTGATCAGCGTCGTCGGCGGGCTCGCCATCCTGGGGCTGCTGGCGGCCGCCTTCACCTTCGCGACGGTCTCACCGACTCTGGCCACGATGATCGGCCTCGGTGTCGGCATCGACTACGCCCTGTTCATGCTCACCCGGCACCGGCAGAACCTCATCGACGGCATGGACCCGGTGCGGGCGGCCGGCCAGGCCGCGAGCACCAGCGGCCACGCCGTCCTCGTCTCCGGCTGCACGGTGATCATCGCGCTGGCGGGCCTGTCGGCGTCCGGGGTCTCCTTCATCTCCCTGCTCGGTGTCGCCGCCGCCGTCACCGTCGTCTCGGCCGTCGTCGGCGCGCTCACCCTGGTGCCGGCCCTGCTCGGCCTCATCGGCCGGCACATCGACCGCTGGCACGTGCGGCCGCCCGTCGCCGAGACCGAGGCCGGGGCCGGTGACACGCCACAGGGCACCTGGCACCGGTACGCGCAGCGGGTGGAGCGCAGGCCGCTGTCGTTCCTGTCGGCGGGTGTCGCCGTGGTCGTGATCCTCGCGATCCCGGTGCTCTCCCTCCAGCTCGGGCACATCGGTGACGGCGCCGACCCGACCTCCTTCACGGACCGACGCGCCTACGACCTGATGTCCGACGCCTTCGGGCCCGGCTCGAACGGCCCGCTCACGGTCGTCGTCGACCAGACGAACGTGCCCCAGTCACAACGCTCCGGCCTGGCCTCGAAGGCCCAGCAGTCGCTCGACCAGGTCCAGGGCGCGGCCGTCGTCACCCCGCTGACGCCCACCCAGGACGGCGACCTCCTGATCGGCACGGTCTACTCGACCGTCTCCCCGCAGAACGCCAGGACCACCGACCTGACCAACCGTCTCGTCGACGACACCCTGCCGGACGTCGTCCAGGGCACGGACGCCAAGGGGTACGTCACCGGTACGACGGCGACCCAGGTCGACTTCCGTGACATCGTCGCCTCCCAACTGCCCGTGATCATCGCGGTCGTGGTGGGTCTGGCGTTCCTGATCATCCTGGCCGTGTTCCGTGGACTGCTCGTCGCCGTCAAGGCGGCCGTCCTGAACGTGCTGTCGATCGCCGCGTCGTACGGGGTGGTCGTCGCGGTCTTCCAGTGGGGCTGGGGAGGTTCCGCGCTCGGGGTCCACGGCAAGGTGCCCATCGAGAGCTATGTGCCGATGATGATGTTCGCCATCGTCTTCGGTCTCAGCATGGACTACGAGATCTTCCTGCTGTCGCGCGTCCACGAGGCCTGGCTGCGCACCGGGGACGCCAAGGGCTCGGTGGCGCACGCCCTGGAGATCACGGCCAGGGTCATCACCTGCGCCGCGCTGATCATGGCGAGCGTGTTCGCCGCGTTCCTCCTCAGCGACAACATCGTGGTCAAGATGCTCGGGCTGGGCCTCGCCGTCAGCGTCCTCATCGACGCGACCGTCGTGCGCCTGCTGATGGTCCCGGCCGTCATGACCCTGCTGGGCCGCCACGCCTGGTGGATCCCGCGTTGGCTGGACCGGGTCCTGCCGCACATCGACGCCGAGGGAGGCGGGGCGCGTACGGCGCGGTGAGAGTCAGTGCAGCAACAGATGGGCCAGGGCCAGCGTGCCGACCGACACGATCAGCGTGCGCAGGACCGCCGGGCTGAAGTGGCGGCCCGCCCTGGCCCCGATGAGGCCCCCGAGGGCCGAGCCGACGGCGATGAGGCAGACGGCCGTCCAGTCGAAGTCCGCGAAGAAGAGGAAGAGCAGGGCGGCGACGGTGCTGACGACGGCCGCCAGGACGTTCTTCACCGCGTTGAGGCGCTGGAGGGTGTCGTCGAGCAGGATGCCCATCAGCGCGACGTAGACGATGCCCTGCGCGGCGGAGAAGTAGCCGCCGTAGACACTGGCGAGGGTCAGACCGCAGAACAGCAGCGGTCCGCCGTCCCGGCGGGCCGGGCCTCCCGCCCGGCGACGGCGGCGGACCCGTTCGGCGATCCAGGGCTGGCAGGCGACCAGGACCAGGGCGAGCCCCACCAGGACCGGGACGATCCGCTCGAACGCCGATGCCGGGAGGGTCAGCAGCAGCACCGCTCCGGTGAGCCCGCCCAGCGCGGCGCCGACGGCGAGCAGCAGGGCTCGGCGGCCCTGGCCGCGCAGTTCCTCGCGGTAGCCGATCACCGCGCTGAGCGAACCGGGGACCAGGCCCAGGCCGTTGGAGACCGTGGCGGTGACCGGCGGCAGTCCCACCGCGAGCAGGACCGGGAAGGTGATCAGCGTGCCCGACCCGACGACGGCGTTGACGGCGCCGGCGCCCGTCCCGGCGGCGAACACGGCCACCATCTCCCAGGGGCTCACGCCGCAGCTCCGCCGCACGGGCCGATCCAGGTGAGGTTCATGGGGCCACGCTAGACGGCGGGTGGTTCGGCGGCCGTCGAAGGGTGCCCGCCTCGTCCGCCCCCCGGCACGAGGAACGGCGGTGGGATCCGTCCTGGGGAAGGACCCACCGCCGTCTCCGTCCGATGAGGGACAGTCCCTAGGCCCGCCGCCCCCGTCGCAGGACGACGAAGCCCGCGATGACCAGGACGGCGCCGGCCGCGGCCGGCCACAGCTGGGCGCCGGTGTCGGCCAGGCCGCCTCCGCCGGCCGCCTGCGGCTCGGTCTGCGACGCAGCCGCCGGGGTCGGCGGGGCACTCGTGGCCGTGCCGACGGCCTGGCCGTCGCCGAGGCCCTCGGTGTCCTCGTCCTTGCCCGCGCCGCCGTCCTGCTCGCCGGCGTCGGTCGCCTTCACCTCGGGCTCGGCCTTGCCGGGGGCCGTCGTGGCGTCATCGGGCTCCTGTCCGGGAGCCGGCTCGTCCGCCGGGGGCTCCGACGCGTCGCCGTCGCCACCGTCGTCACCGCCCTTGCCGCCGTCTTCACCGCCCTTGCCGCCGTCGGCGTCGCCCTTGCCGCCCTTGCCGTCGTCGCCCTGGTCACCGCCGGGCTCGTCGGCCGGCTTGCCGCCGTCGTCGCCGCCCTGCGGAGCGTCCGGGGTCCCGGTCGGCTGGTCCTGCGGGGCCTCGGGCGTCTTGGTCGGCTCCTGCGGCGCCTGAGGTTCCTTCGTCGGCTCCTTCGTCGGCTCCTCGCTCGGTGCCGGTTCCTGTCCGCCGCCCGCGCCGGCGCCGCACGTGCGGCCCTCGTTGATGCAGTCGACCATCTCCCCCATCAGCTTCTCGTCGAAGATGTTGATGAAGTCGCCGTGGTCGGTGACCGGCTTGTGCAGCTGCTCCGGGAAGGAGTCCACCGCGAACAGCGGGGTCGTGCGGCCGCCGTCCTGCAGGCTGGGCGCGTCGACGTCGTAGACGATGCGCTGGACGAGCTGCGGGATCGCGCGGAAGCCGGACGGGCAGGCGCCCGCGGCGTCCGCGAACGCCACGTGGGTGCGGTGGTTGGCGCTGTCGATGTTGCGGCCGTCCCAGCAGCTCTGGAACTTGAACGTGCGCACCACGTCACTGCCCTGCGGGCACAGCGGGTACTTGTCCTTCAGCTGCCGGTCCTCGAAGCCCGTGCAGCTCCAGGACGCGTTGGCGTTCGCGGGGCCGTTGACGAACGACTTGGCGTCGCCCGTGATGATGCGCAGCAGGCGCGGCATGGCCGTCACCTTCTCGCGCGGGTTGCCCACGAAGTTCAGCGTGACCTGCTTCGGCGTCACGATCTCGCCGGCGTTGCCCTCGATGCCGCCGCCCGGCTTCTGCGCGTCCTGTTCCTGGGTGCCGTTCTGCAGGCGCAGCACGGGCCAGTAGTAGGAGGACTTGTCGCCCTGGTCGTCGCAGGTGGTCCCGGCGGCGGCGAGGTCCTGGTCGCTGGCGAAGGCGTTGTTGGCCTGGTTGCCCACGTAGTCGTGGAAGTGGTGGGCGCCGTTCGTGACGCCCGGCGCGGCGATGATGTTGTCCGAGTTGAACAGGCCGTTCTCGTTCACGCCGCAGCTGGTCGCGAAGGAGCCGCGGGAGGCGTTGCCCTCCGGGCGCGGGTCGTTCACGTTCGGCTGGACCTTCTTGATGTCGGCGAAGTCGGCCGCGACGGGGCCGTTGCCGGCCTGACCGCCGTTGGCGCCCTGCCCGTCGCCCTGCTCCTGGCCGCCCTGGTTCTGCTCCTGGCCGTCTTGCCGGTCGCCGCCGTCCTGGCCCTCGCCCTGTGCCGGGGCCTGGTTGCCGGACTCGCGTACGGTGCAGGCGGCCAGGTCCGCGAGGCCTTCGGGGCGGTCCCCGACGCGGTCGATGGCGACGGCGATGCGCTCGAGCGTCGCGCCCCGCTTCTCCTTGAGCGGGTTCATGATCGCGTTGTCGGCGAACCCGGCGTCCTGCTGCAACTGCCGGGCCGATTCGCTCAACTGCTGGTAGGCCTTGGCGATCTGCTGGTCCAGCGCCGCCAGTTCCTTGTCGACCTCCTCCCGGGCCTGCTCGGGGACCGAGGTCAGCTTGGTGCCGACGTCCGGGCAGTCGATCGTGGCGCCCCCGTTGATCCCCGCGGCGGACCGCGTCCGGGCGGGGTCATCGCCCGTGAAGCCGTCCGTGGCGGAGGCGTAGACGTTCGCGGCCATCAGACCGCCTCCGCCCAGGATCAGTGCGAATGCGGCGAAGGTCGCGCGTCGTGGGCCGGTAGGGCGTCTTCGCGTGTTGCGTCCCAAGGGTGCTCTCCTGCGCTTGTGGCTGCCGGACATGAATATCCCCTCGCCCCATACGTACGGGGGCGCGCGTGTGTTCAGCCGCCTCGGGGATTTTCGCCGAACTCTCAGGAAGCACCGGGCACTCGGGCCCCGCCCGGCACCTCGCCGGGCGAGGGATGCGCAGGTGGGGCGGGCCGGGCCGGGCGCGGTTCCTCTTCGTCAGAACCGGTCGGGTTCCCGGGTGCCGCGGCCGAGGAAGGTGGCCGCACCGGGGTCGGCCACGTCCAGTTCATGGAAGCCCATCCGGTCGTAGAAGGGCCGGGCCCGGACGTTGGCGGTCGCCATGGCCAGGTGGACGGCGGGCACCCCCCTGTCGCGCAGGGCCGAGAGGAGGGTGCGCATCAGGCGGCGGCCATGACCGCGGCCCTGCCACTCGGGCAGCAGGTCGATGTGCAGGTGGGCGGGGTATTCCGCGAGTTCGGGCAGGACCATCCGTTCGGGATCGTGCAGCAGCCCCGCGATCACCTCGTCCGGGGTGCGGGGCGGCTGCGGTGGTTCCGGGTGGCGGTCCGCGACCAGGGGCAGCCACTCGGTGCGGAACCTCTCGGCGAAGCGCGGGGTGTCGGCGGCGCCGAGGATGTATCCCACCGCCTGCCCCCGGCCGTCGTCCAGGACGAAGGCGAGCTCCGGCTCCAGATGGACGTAGGGGGCCGCGAACGCGGCCGGGAAGACGGCGGGGTCCGTGTAGTGCGGGCGGCTGTCCTGGCCGTTGTGGGCGGTGCGCACGCAGATGTCGTCGAGGGCCGCCCGGTCCTCGGAGCGGTACGGGCGGATGGCGGGGGGCGGGGTCATGGCGGCATCGTGCCCGCTGTGGGAGCGCTCCCTCAACCCCGGATCGGCGAGGGGCACGGCTCGCCGGGCCGACCCGTCCGGGTCTCGCGGCGCCCGACCCGGCTTAAGGAGACGGGCCGGGGTTACCCGCATCACATGGTGAAGCTGCATATACCGGGCCGGAAAGAACGCCAGGACAGCCAGGACCCGCCGTCCGAGGACCCGCGCCCGGGGTCCGTGGCGGAGGGGAACCGGCCGTCCACCCAGGAGGCGCAGCCGCGTCCGGAGGCCGGGCCCGGGCACCGGGACGCCCTCTCCGCCACCCGGGAGGACGCACGTCCGGCCTTCGGGGCCGAGCGCGGGGACGCCGCCGCGAAGGAGCCCGGCGCCGAGCGCCGGGACGACTCCGCCGAGCCGCGGGACGAGCCCGGACCCGGGCCCGAGGTGGAGCGCGCCGCGCCCGACACGCTCAGTGAGCTGCCCCGCAAGTCGTGGGTGGCGGTGCTGAAGGGCAGCCTGCGCGAGTTCAAGGACGACGAGCTGACCGACCGCGCGGCGGCGCTGACGTACTACGGCGTGCTGGCCTTGTTCCCGGCGCTGCTGGTGCTGGTGTCGGCGCTGGGGCTCACCGGGAAGTCGACCACCGACAAGGTGATGGACAACGTCCAGCAGCTCGCCCCGGGCTCGGTGCGCGACATCATCACCCGGGCCGTCGAGCAGTTGCAGGGCAACGCCGGCGTCGGCTCCGTGATGGCGATCGTCGGTCTGGTCCTGGCCGTGTGGTCGGCGTCCGGCTACGTGGCCGCGTTCATCCGTTCGGCCAACGCCGTCTACGACATGCCCGAGGGCCGCCCGGTGTGGAAGCTGCTGCCGGTGCGGGTGGGCGTGACGGTGGTGCTGATGGTGATGGCCGTGATCAGCGCGCTGATCGTGGTGTTCACGGGCGGGGTGGCGCGGCAGGCCGGCACGGCACTGGGCATCGGTGACACCGCCCTGACGGTGTGGTCGATCGCGAAGTGGCCCGTGCTCGTGCTGCTGGTCACGGCGATGATCGCGCTCCTGTACTGGGCGACGCCGAACGCCAAGGTCAAGGGGTTCCGCTGGATCACGCCGGGCAGCCTCATCGCCCTGTTCATCTGGCTGGTCGCGTCCGCCGGGTTCGCCGTCTACGTGGCCAACTTCGCCTCGTACAACAAGACCTACGGCACGATGGCCGGTGTCATCGTCTTCCTGGTGTGGCTGTGGATCACGAACCTCGCGATCCTCCTGGGGCTGGAGTTCGACGCGGAGACGATGCGGCAGCGGGCCATCGCGGGCGGGCATCCGCCGGAGGCCGAGCCGTACACGCAGCCGCGCGACACCCGGGCCTGGGACGAGCAGGACCGGCGGCGGGTGGATGAGACCTGAGCGGGATCAGCCCGTGAGCCCGGCAGCCACCGTCGCGCCCAGTTCCCAGCACCTCTCCACATCCGCCCTGTCCGGTTCGCCGGTCACCGTCACGGCCTCGGCGGCACGGCGCCAGCCGAGGCCGGTGGTGATCGACTCGACGCCGCGGACGGCTCCGGTGACGTCGTTGCCGCCGTGCACCCAGTAGCCGAACGGCCGGCCGCGGGTCGCGTCCAGGCACGGGTAGTACACCTGGTCGAAGAAGTGCTTGAGAGCGCCGGACATGTACCCCAGGTTCGCGGGGGTGCCCAGCAGGCAGCCGTCCGCGGCGAGGACGTCCGAGGCGGTGGCGGACAGCGCGGGCACGCGCACCACCCGGACGTTCTCGATCTCGGGGGCCGTCGCCCCGGAGACGACGGCCTCGAACAGCGCCTGGCAGTTGGGGGACGGCGTGTGATGGACGATCAGCAGTGTGGCCACGGCAGACGACCCTGCCGCGCGGGACCCCGCCACCGCAAGCGGTGACGGGGTCCCGTGTCGTGTGCACCCGGGCGGGAAGGCCCGCAGTGCCGCCGGTCAGCCGTGGCTGCGGCGGCGGAGCAGCAGGCAGGCGACGAGCACGGCACCGGCGCCGGCCAGCAGGGCGGCCTTGCGGTCACGCAGCTGCTGCGGAGCCTTGTCCTGCCAGACCTGCTCGGCCTGCGCGGCCTTCTCCCGGGCGCCCTGGGCGGCCGCGGCGCCCTTCTGCTTCACCGGTTCGGGCAGCTTCTCCTCCACCGTGTGGGCGACCTGCTGGGCCTTGGCCATCGCCTGCCCGCGCCATTCCTGCGCCTTGGTCCCGGCCTGCTCCTTGACCTCCACGGCCTTCTCGCGGGCACGGGTCTTCACGTCGGTCCGGTCCGCCAGTGCCTGGACGGTGTCACCCAGTTCGTGCCGGGTGCGCTCCACCTGCTCGCGCAGCTCCTCCGGGCTCTTGGCGGTGGGCTCGTCGTGCGGAGGCTGGGTCATCGCTGTGCACTCTCCTTGATCTCGGCCACATCGGCCTTGACGCTGTCGATGGTCTGCTGCGGGGTGGCCGGGGTGGCCTTCTGCACCTGCTTGCGCCCGGCCAGGGCCGTCAGGCCTGTGGCGACGGCCAGGACGGCGGTGACGATGAGCGCGGCCGCCCACACCGGCAGCGGTACCGCCAGGGCGGCGATCACCGTGGCGACCAGGGCCTGCAAGGTGACGAAACCGAGCACGCCGGCTCCGCCGAACAGGCCGCCGCCCTTGCCGAAGCGCTTGCCCTTCTCGGTCATCTCCGCCTGGGCCAGGCGCATCTCTCCGCGCACCAGTTCCGTCAGCTGTTGCGTGGCGCGCTGCACCAGCTCGCCGACGGGCTCGTCGGCGGCCGTGGGGGCGTGTCCCGCGCGGGGAGCGGCAGCGGCCCTGTGGTCCGTGTCCGCCATGGCTTTCACCTCCCGGTCTGTGGTTTGGTCCCCGGGTACCCCGACTGAGGCGGAACGGACACCTCGACGACAAAAGTCGCCATGTGCATGAGTGACCGGCGCGATTTCCGGTACCCGGCGGTGGCATGCCCGAACGAGAAGGGAAGGTTTTCGCCTTGTCGCAGGTAGAGGAATCCATCGAGGTCCGCGTTCCGGTCCGCACCGCGTACAACCAGTGGACCCAGTTCGAGTCGTTCCCCCAGTTCATGGACGGGGTCGAGCGCATCGAGCAGCGCAGCGACACGCTCACGCGCTGGGTGACGAAGGTCGGCGGGCAGGAGCGGGTGTTCGACGCGGAGATCACGGAGCAGGTCCCCGACGAGCGCGTCGCCTGGACCACCGTCGACGGTGAGGCCAGGCAGGCCGGTGTGGTGACCTTCCACCGGATCCAGGACGACACGACGAAGGTCATGCTGCAGATGGACTTCGACCCCAACGGCCTGGCCGAGACGGTCGGGGACAAGCTCGGCTTCGTGCAGCGGCAGGTCTCCGGGGACCTGCGCCGCTTCAAGGAGTTCATGGAGTCCCGCGGGACGGAGACCGGCGCCTGGCGCGGCGAGGTCTGAACCGAGGACGCCCGGCACGCCGAAGCGGCCGCCGCCCCCGTCGACGGGGGCGGCGGCCGCGTCGGCGTGCCGCCACCGGCCCCCGGGGCGCCGCGCCCCAGCCCATCAACAACCC